>JAHEEG010000108.1 GCA_024640825.1 Gammaproteobacteria bacterium | reverse complement strand
GTCGCGTCCGCGGAAAGCTGGTTGCCGACAACGATGATCGCCGGACGATCGCGCCCGGGCCTGGCAGCCAGGCTCTGCAGCTCCTCCACCAGATGCTCGCTGGCGTGCATGATCAGGACGTCGGGACGGTAATCCACGACACGCAGGGGATCCCTCGCGCCGTTGATCATCAAAATCCCTTCAATCTGGTAGCGCGCGTCTCCGGCTATACGGGACTCGATGGTCTTCAGGGCTTCTTCGGAACGGCTGGATATCAGAATTTTCATTTTGTCTCACGCTGCGTCTGTAGCTGGGTGAAAGTCTTGGTTGACTCTAATTTTCCCGACGTCTTCGCCGGGTCTGGGCTGTTTGAACATGTTTTTTTCATCACTGGACTTAGCACGTTGTTAAGCCCTCGCGCGTTACGCCAAGACTTTCCCTTGGCAGAATTGTCGCGAAGTCGGGCATGTTGATGGTGCGAACGAACAGGGGAATGATCAGCTGATGCCGGTAGTTGGTAATGGCGACGCGCACAAAGCCGATGTCAATGAAATTTCCCGTCGGATCTCCCACCACGCCGCCCGTGTCGTCCAGGTAGTCTAGATCGACGTTGGCCGTGGTCAGATTGAACACCAGTGGGCTGGCGCCCGCGGTGCCGGAATCGTTGAATATCGTAATCTGCCTGATTGCCGGGTCGTTGACCTGACACACCGCGGCAACCCGAGCGCCGCGGCGGGTGGCTTCCTCGAGGGCGTTCATGACGAAGAAGACACGGGCGACCTCAAATACGGCAAACAGCACGATCATGGCGACCACGCCGACGATGGCCGTTTCCACGGCGGCCAGGCCCTTCTGTCTGCTGGCGTTCATATGGCGCGCATCCTGACGACCGATTCAAAGTTGTACAGCGGGTTTACTCCGCCGCCCCTGAAGTCTGGCAGCAGGCCGAATATGGGCGTGTAGGCGTAAGTGGTGCGTACCAGGATGTCGCCGTCGCCTGGGCTTTCCAGGCTCACCCCTGCGGTAGTAAGGCCGTTCAGCACTGGCGTGCCGGTGCCTCCGGTGTTGCCGTAGACCACCAGATTCTGCACCTCGGTGCGCAGCTCGTTGGTAACGATGACCACACCGGTAGAACCGAAGAGTCCCTGCGCCGATGCATAGCGGGCTGCGTCTCGAACCGATTTGGTCAGCGCGTTGTATTCCCAGAACGCGCGCCCAAGTTCCGCGGTGGCTATGATAACCATGAGGATTACTGGCAGGATGATGGCCATCTCGATCATAGCCAGACCTCTGGATCTCCTGCTGCTGATCGTTGTTGTCTTCATGATGATCACGCGGATGTCCGGTCAGGATCTTTGTAGAGCTGAATGGTGTAGGGTCCAGGTCCGGTGACCGGCAGCGGGCCTGGCTTCCCCGTCACTGGACAGGTGCCGTCGGCGCCCATGAACTGGCCGTACACTTCGGCGTTGTTGCCTTGCTGAATAACTTCCTGAAGCATGAAGAAGCACAGCACGCCAAGCAGTGGAACATCGCCCTGGCCGTTCGTCGTGCCATCGCAATTACCAACGGGGAGCCGCAGCACCCGTCGGAACGGCGTGCCGTCGGCTTCGAAGCGCGCGAAACCGTTGCCGGTTAATGCAGAACCGATGTATTCCTCGTAGCCGAATGGCAGATCCTCGGGGGCAGGATTGGGCGTGCCGTCGTAGTAGATAACGCCATCCTCGTAGGTCAGGGGGGTGACCTGATCGAGAATTGTGTCCGGCGGATAGATATCTCGGGAGCTGCCTAAAGGACCGGTGTAAATGCCGAGCCGGGTGTTCAGCCCCTGGGCGACCGGGCCGATGGTATTGCCGGGCTCGGTCGGGATCGTGTCACCGGAAGGGTCGACGCAGGCGTCAAAGCCGCCGGCCAGGGAGGTGCGCAGATCCGCGGCGCCGGTATTGCCGTCGAGACGCACCAGTTGGAAGTTGCCGGGACCCACCTCGAAATCGCCGTTGCCCGAGGAAGTTTTCAGCACCTCCACCTCCCCCGGGTTGTAGCCGAAGTACCCTGAGGCGTCGGTGTCGTCACCGCAGACCATCATCGGCGCGATGTTGCACGCCTCGCCCAGGGTAGGACTCGGTCCCGCAACGGCGGAGGCCGCAACGTGAAGCTGGTTCTGCCCCATGACGGTGATGAACCAGCCGGGCAGGTCGAGACCGGTGGCGGTCACGCGTACGTAATCCGCCGGCGTCGTGCCTGGAACGAAGGGATCCAGCGTGCTGGAGAACTCGACCGTGACCGAGAGTTCGCCCGAGGCGTAATAGCTGGCAATCTCGCGATGGCCGGATTCGCCGGCGTTGTCCGAGAACATGTCCAGGGCCTCGGCTTGCGCCAGCGCTTCGTCGTTACTGATGTCCAGGGTCTTGGCGGCGCTCAGCGCCGCCGCGTCCACCACGTTCTGCAGCCGGGTCTTGCTGAGCATGCCGTGGCTGCCGTCGAGCGCCAGGCCGACCATGCCCAGCATGGCCACCAGCCCGAGGATGAACAGCACCATGATGGCACCTTGTTGGCGCTGACCGAAGCTTCTTACTTGGCCCGGGTTCATGTCGATTAGTCCTGCTCTACTGCTCGCGTGTTGACCACCGGCGTCGGGTCGCCAACCATGTTGCGATAGACGTTCAGCACGTTCTCGGTCCTCTGACCGTCGCCGCTTGGCGTGGTGCCGTCGGAGGGCTGCGGCTGCATACGCTGCTCGGCCATGGTGGCTCGCACCGAGTCGCCGAACTCCTCTTCCGTCTGGCTCGTGGCGCAACCCGTGAGGGTTGCACCGGCCATCAACGCTGCGAATCCAAAAATTTTGCGATTCATGAGTATCTCCCTTTACTGGATCTGATGACCGTAGCGGGCCACGGTGGCTTCGGAGGCGGCTGCTGCGCCGTCTTCCTGGCCTTCGCCCGGTTCGGATTGCGTATCTGTTGCCGCGGAGGCGCTCGAAGCCGGCGTCGGCTTGCGGCGACCCTCCAGCCGACCCATCAGGTAGAAATCCAGGTCGGTGGGTTCTACGAAGGAATCGGTGGGCAGGCGGACCTTGTCCCCGTTCATCGGCTTTGCCAGGTGCGGTGTCACCATGATCAGCAGCTCGGTTTCGTTGTTGACGAACTCATTGCTGCGGAACAGCGCGCCGAGCACGGGCAGCTCGCCCAGGCCCGGGAACTTGGTGACGATCTCGCGCAGCCGGTCGTTGATCAGGCCCGCAATCGCGATGCTCTGACCTTCTCTGAGTTCCACCGTCGACAGGGCGCTGCGTTTCGTCAGCGAAGGGACGATGAATGCCGCGTTGGTGTCAGCTGTTCTTATGCCAAGAGTGTTGGCAGTGGTGAGCTCGCTGACGGCAATGTTGAGCCTGACGTTGATCTTTCCGGACCCCAGCACGACGGGTAGAAACTTCAGTTCTACACCGAATTCGCGATACTCGACGGTGATCCCATCATCTCCGCGAGGTACAGGGATAGGGAACTCTCCCCCTGAGAGGAACTCGGCTTCCTCGCCCGTCAGCGTGGTCAGGGTGGGTTCTGCCAGAATCTTCGCCAGGCCGTTTTCCTTGGCCGCGTCAATCGCCAGATTGAACAGGGTGTTGTCGGTCAGGAAGCTGGCAAACAGACCCTGGTTCTGGATGCTCATCGGGTTCGGGGCGAACTCGTCGATGGCAGGACCCCAAGGCGCGGACTCGCCGAATACCGGCAGCCGACCGTTGATGGGCGCACCAAATTCCGCATCCGGGAAGGTTGCGCCACCGTTCACGCCACCCAGGTTCCAGTTGTTGTCGCCTATCCCGATCACGTTGAACTGGGCGTTCAGGCGCTTGAGCTCCGTACGGGAGATCTCGGCGACTTTCACCTCCAGCATGACCTGCTGGGCACCGCCGACCTGCATCAGGTTGATGATCTCGCCGACGGACTTGTCCTCGCGGCGGGACTGGTCTTCCTGCTCGAACATTGTTGCTTCGGTGCCTGACTGTATCTGCGCCAGGTAGCCGTCGGCAATCCGCATGGCCGCATCAATGGCCCCCGGGCTGGACACCATGCCGCGCAGAACGATGGACCTCTGCACCGAGTACACCTCGATGGGCTCGTCAGGCAGCAGGGTATGCAGCTTTTCCTTCAGGCTTTCCAGGTCGTGGGTGACCTCGACGGCGACGTTGCCGACGAGCTTGTCGTTCTTGTCCCACAGGATCACATTGGTGGTGCCGAGATCTTTTCCGAGCACGTACAGCTGACTGGCGCGCAGGATCAGAATGTCAGCCACGTCCGGGTTGCCTACGGAAACCCGCGTGGCCGGCCCGGACAGGTTGAGTACCAGGGACTTGAACAGCGGGACCTGAACGCGGGTCTCGTTGGACGGGTCTACGAATTGAGCCTTGGCCTGCGTGCTCAAGAGCAGCAGCGCTGCAAACAACATGGCCTGGGCGGGCAAAACGAAGACAAAAAAGAATCTTTTCATGGCTACTTCCTTGTTCCTGGCTCAGATCTTGGCTTTGGTCTTATCGACCCGGGTGCCGCGGATGATCTGAACCTCTGCGGTGCTCGGAGACCAGTTTCGACGCGGCGCCGCTTTGGGGGCCGCCTTCTTTGCAGCCACCTGCGGTACTTCCGCAACCTGAAGTTCTGCGGGGTTGCGTAGCGTCAACTGAATCGAGCCCTCTTCCCTGGCTTTCACTAGCGTTTCGGATTGGGCTGGCGTGACTTCGAGAGTCACCGCCCGGACGATTACGGGTTCGTTTTCGTCGGTCGCCGCCTTCTGATCCACTGCCAGCACCTTGATATTCTTCAGAATCGTCTCCGTTGTCGCTCGCTTGGTTCTCATATCCAGGCGTGCAGAGACCACATCTACGGCGTTCCCGGGAAGCAGGAAGCCTGCCACGCCCACAACGTCGTCGACGCGAACTGTGATGGCGCGCATGTTTTCGCCTACCAGCGCTGCCAGGGTGCTGCCTGCGTGGTGGTCAGCCAGACGACCGGAAAGCAGGACTTCTCCTCGCTGTATCTCCAACGTCGCGACTTTGTCGACGACGTCTTCCAGCTTCATCAGGGCGCCATCGGGAATGCCTTCGGACGGCATTTCCATCATGCGCACGTGACGTTCTTCGATTTTGGTTCCGTAGGGGATTTCGGTAGCCGCGGCCACGACTTTCGTCACGTTGGCATCATCCGAAGCGCCGGCGAGCCGACCCTTTACCCAGCTGTTGGCGCCCCATGCCGCTATCAGGCCCATGGCCAGAGATAGCACCACCAGGACGGTTCCTCGACGTTTCATCATTGCTGTACTCCCGTCTTAATGTTCGGTTCGTTGTCTTCGTCGGTTCTTGCGAAATAGTTTTCCCATGCCCAGTCGAGAACCTCGGGGGTCAACTCGCGGGGCTGGTTGGTGTAGATGGCTCGATCCATGCTGAGCCCCAGCAGATCTCTGGGATGGCAGGGAAGCAGCGGCACCCGGTGCTGTTTGTGAAGCCCGTTGATGACATAGTCGACAACTGACGGATCAAACGGAATTCCGTTTTCCAGGCACTGGTCGCGCCAGATTTCTTCGTATTGATGCGGTTCCAGATGGGGGAAGCGGATTTTGTAACCGATGCGGCGCAGGAACGCTTCGTCCGCGAGATCCGCCGGCTTCATGTTCGTAGAGAAAACCAGCACCAGGTCGAAAGGAACGCTGAAGTGTCGGCCGGATCCCAGGCTGAGGTAGTCGCGCTTTTCTTCGAGCGGCAGGATCCAGCGATTGAATACCGTCTGCGGCGCTACCCGCTGCCGGCCCATATCGTCAATGATGAACAGGCCATTGTTTGCTTTCAGCTGCAGCGGCGCCCGATATTCCCGGTTGTTGGGGTCGAACTGGATCTCCAGCATGTCTTCGGTGAGCTCGCCGCCAACGACGATGGCTGGCCGCTCGCAGACCACGTAACGTTCATCCACGTTGTCCTCAATCGCGAGCGACGAACGCGTTTCCCGGGTGATGGCTTTATGTATTACCGGGTCGAAGATGGATACCACGGTTTCATTGATCGAAATGGCGTGCGGTATCAGAACGCTGGAGGAGAATACTCGCGCCATCCGCGAGGTGAGATAGGTTTTACCCGTTCCGGCCGGGCCGTAAATGAAGATGGCGCGACCCGAGTTGAGCGACGGCCCGATTCGGTCCAGCAGATCGTCTGATACGACCACGTCGCTGAAAGCCTGGCGAACGTCGTGCCCCGTCACGTTGTGATCGTGAACCGTCTGCGATTTGACGATCTCTACGTATTCTGCCAGCGGCACGGGCGCCGGCCCGGCGTAGCCACCAATGGCAAAGGCGTTGGCCGCCAGCGCGCGACCACGATCGGTCAGCCCGTAGCGCAAAGCGCCGGTCTCGATATCCACGGGTAGTACTTCCACCCGCGCCTCCTGGCGCATGAAATGCAGGATGTCTTCGAGCAGACGTGCGGGGAGGCCCATCCTCTTGGTGATCAGATTGAGCGAAAGCACACCAGCGGTGAGGAGATGCTTGCTGAGCAGGTCAGCCAGAAACGGCTGAGAAAGGCCTGTGTCAGCGATAGATTTGGGCCGCGGCGCCAGACGGGCGAATTCATCGACCGTGGGGCACTCTTGTTCCGGCGTTTGGCTCATAGCGTCCATTGGAATTCCTTGGTAACGAGTGCGACTGCGGTCCCGATGGCGATGGCGGAAGCGTATGGAAATTTCATGCTCAGAATCCCATCTACACTCGTATTTGTTTTATGAATCTGCCGATAGGCGAGGAGCGTCAACCCGATGGAGGCGCCGGCGACCAGCGATACGACTGCCGCAAGCAACACGAGCTTCGCGCCAATGAAGGCGCCTACGGCCGCCATGAGTTTGACGTCACCTGCTGCCATCGATTTCTGTATGTAAGGAAGCAGGAACACGGCCAGTCCGACCGTCATGCCTACCAACGCCGAACCCAAGCCCTGAAAGCCTGCCGTCAGGGTCTGCGTGCTGATTCCAACAAGCAGCATGGTCCCCGTCAGCCAGTTTGGGATGCGATGACTCCGGTGATCGATGCAGACCGCAACCAGGAGGAATCCCGAGAGCAGTGCCGTTGGTATGAAATCGAGGAAAGTCATCGTTTTCGCATGTTCCTTCAGAAAAAGACGACCTGGCGGAACGCGGTGGCGAACCGCCAGGTGTTTCTCGGCCTAGCCGGGTAGAATGCCATCTATGATTCCGATGGTTCCTGAAACGCTTCCACCGAGGGTGGTGAACGCGGCTACCACTGCGACCGTAATGAGCGCGCCTGCAACGGCATACTCGACCGTGGTCAGGCCTTCTTCGTCACGCAGAAAGGAGAGGATAAGTTCTTTCATTTTTGTCACCTGTTGATCTATTCAAAATCGGTTTTCGACCGGGGCGGGAAGCTCCCGCCCTTGTCGTTAGCCAGGCAGGATGCCGTCGATGATTCCGATGGTGCCTGCAACGCTTCCACCGAGGGTGGTGAACGCGGCTACCACTGCGACCGTGATGAGCGCGCCTGCAACGGCATACTCGACCGTGGTCAGGCCTTCTTCGTCACGCAGGAAAGAGAGAATCAGATTTTTCATAATGTTCGCCTTGCTTTCTGTTAGGTCCAGTTCCGAGCGCTGTTGATTGGTTCTCCGCAGCTGCCCTTGTTTGTCGATCCGGTTACCATCGGTGGCCAGATCATGGTTCCATTGAACCGCTTTCCTGATTCCGAGCGTTATGACTATGCGTGCGCGATCCTGGTATTTAGGCGATGCCACGAATCAGCCGGGAAGCACGCCGTCTATGAAGGCGATGGTTCCAGAAATGCTGCCGCCCAGTGCTGTGAACGCGGCAACCACGCCCACGGTGATAATCGCGCCGGCAACGGCATACTCGACCGTGGTGAGGCCGCTGTCGTCGCGGACAAAAGATAAAATGCGCGTTTTCATCGAATTTCCTTGTGGATCCTGGAGTTGGTTTGGGTGCTCACTAGAGACCTGTTTTTGTTCGGTGGATTAGGCTGGGCTATGACGCGAGATGCCGCGTTGCTACCAGATCGGCATCAATGGGGTAATCCAGATCGGCCGTGCCAACGACGTCGGAAGGGCAGCGGCCGACGAACTTTTTGAACATCTTGGTGAAATACGAGGGCTCGCTGAAGCCAACGGAATATCCGACTTCAGTAATGGAGGCTTTGGGGTTTCTCAGTAGGCGGCAGGCCTCGCGGATCCGATACCTCAGTACGAAGTCACGGAAATCCATGCCGAATGTTTCCTTGAACTCCCTGCCGAAACGGAAAGGTGCCAGTCCGCACTTATCTGCCGCATCGGTGACCCGCAACCGCTGGTGATAGTTCCGCTCTACCATTGTCAGCGCTGGCTTGAGACGCGTGCGCAAACCTGTCCCGGAGGTCGCCTCGCTAGGAAGTTCGGTATTTACCTGCGCAGCTTTACGGGCTCCCTGCTTGGCGCGTAAACGACTTACCTCTTTTAGTTTGGTGAGGCAGTTGGCAACCTCCGCTGCTGCCAGGGGGTGCACCAGGAAATCGTAGAAGCGAGCCCGGAAAAACCAGAGGGCGAGAGCTTCGGAGTGTTGAACGCTCACCGCGACCATGGGGAATCTGGAAAAATCGTCCTTGAAGGTGGCAGCCCTTGCCAGGTCCTGTCGGCTTGGGTAGTCGAACTCCAATACGATGAAATCCGGCGCTTCTCGAATGACGGCGGCCTCGTCGAAACCGGTGGTCCTGATAAGCTCGCAATGCCGCGTTATGCTTGTCGGAACCTCGTCGATATGCACAGAGTTTCTAAGGTTCATCCAAAGACACTTGAGCGCGGGCGGTGTGTCGGTAGGCATGTTGCTTGCGTCCATTACTGCTACAAACCGCGGTAAACATTACGCTAGCCAGCGATTTTAAAACGCATAGTGTTCGTCGTTCTTTGTGTGAAGAGCGGAGCAGAAATGGCAATTCTGCCGGGTCTTTTACCTGGCTGTGAGAGATTTGCTTTTGTGTGAACCAGTTCGCGGATTTCGTTCAAACCTGCGTGATCCCTCGCTTTGAGCGGGGCCCGTGCAGTGTATTGTTTGTTTTTGACGGAAAGGGGCGGGAGTCGGAAGCGAATCGGATGCGGGCCTCAAAGGGCCCGCGTGGTTCAGCTGATCTTGCTGCAGAGAAAGTAGTCGAGGGGTTCGGACAGGCCGTCGCTGTCGGTTTCCCGGAAGTCGTGATACCAGGCCTTGCCATCGGGCTGTAGAATAACGCCATAGCGGTAATAGCCACTGCCATCGTTGTTGAAATACCAGCCTTGTGATTCTTCTTCCAGCTCGTATTTGGCGCTGAGCCGTGCGTTGGCGAATTTGACGTAGCTACGTGAGTCCCATTCGACCAGGTGAAGGATGGGTTTGGATCCGGCGTTGCTGGTGCGGCATTCCCAGATCGTCTTTTCTCCGGCAAATACGGGCCCGGCCATCAGGCCGAACATGATTACAGCAATTCCTGTTAGTCGCATTGTCCTTCCTACCGGTTATTTTAACGCAGGCGCGTTGTTGCACTTACCCCGCTTGTTCAGTGTAGTACCTTGGCCGCGTTTTGTTGGCGGAGGGTTCATTTGCGTAAGTGGCAGCCGGCTTTCGCGCGACGTCGCAAGGTGTCCCTGCTGATTTTCAGCGTGGGGAAAACGTTGTTCGGGCAGCGCTCATTTGGCCGTTTCATCAGCCTGAAATAGGGTCTTGAGTTCTTCCGCCGACGTCATGGTGACACGTCGGAATGCTTCGTCGTCATGGTACACGGCACCCTGCTGTTCGAGGGTTCGGGCGTCGTGGGCGCGGAACCGGGTTACCGCATCGGATGCCTGTTCCGAGGTCTTGCCGAGAGCCCGGAGTAGCGCCTCGGCTATTGCGAGGCTGGAGAGCAGGGTTTCCCGAATCACGAAGTCCACGCCGGCTTCGCGCAGCATTATTTCGTGGTGCCGGGTCAGCGCACGAGCAAATATCTTCACGTCAGGGAATGTTTCTTTGACAACGTGGACGATCTTCACGGAGGTCTCCAGGTCGCCTACCGCGATAATCAGGGCTTGCGCTTTGCCTACCTGGGCGGCGTGCAGAACATCGAGGCGCGACGCATCGCCGAAGTAGGTTTTGTTGCCGAACTTGCGCACGAAATCGACCTGCTTCGCATTCGCATCGAGCGCGGTGAAGCGGATGTGCTGGGTGGTCAGCACCCGGGCGATGATCTGGCCGACGCGGCCGAAGCCGGCAATGACGACGCCGGTGGTGTCCTCGGGCTCAATGTTGTCGAACGGGCGTTTCTCGGGATCGCGTTCCAGAAACCGCTCTGCCAGGCTGACCACAAACGGCGTCAAAGCCATGGACAGCGTTACCACCAGTACCGTGGTGGCGGCGACGGTTCCCGGTACCATGCCTGCGCTGAGGGCCGTGCCGATCAGCACGAAGGCGAACTCGCCGCCCTGAGACAGCACCAGTCCGGTGCGCAGCGCGTCTTGCCAGGCCAGCCCGTGCCAGCGGGCCAGCGGCAGCATAACAAGGGTCTTCACGAGCATCAGCGCGACGGCCAGGCCGAGGATCTTAAGCGGCTGGTCGAACAGCAACCCGATATCTACGGTCATGCCTACGGCGATGAAGAACAGTCCCAGCAGCAGGCCCTTGAAGGGATTTACGTCGGTTTCCAGCTGATGCCGGTACTCGGAGTCCGCGACCATCATCCCGGCGATGAACGCGCCCAGGCCCATGGACAGGCCCGCCGCCTGCATGGCCAGGGCGGATCCGGCAACCAGCGCCAGCGCCGCCGCGGTAAAGAGTTCCTGTATGCCGGTATCCGCTACAAAACGCAGTATGGGGCGCAGCGCGAAGCGCAGCACGATGGCCCCGGCGACCACGGCGGCGATATATAGCGGATTCATGCCTTCAGGGCCGTGATCACCGCCGATGTCCCCGCCAAGCACATTGAGAACTGCCACCGCTGGTATCACCGCGATGTCCTGCATCAGCAGGGTGCCGAAGGCGGCGCGGCCGTGCTGGCTGTTGAGCTCCCGGCGCTCGGCCAGCAGCTGCAGCACGAAGGCCGTGCTGGAGAGCGCCAGCGCGAAGCCGATGATGGTGGCGGTCTCGGGCCGGATGCCCCACAACCACAGGCCGCCGCCTATGACGATCGCGCTGCTGACGATCTGCAGCGTGCCCAGGCCGAATACGGCTCGACGCATCACCCACAGCCTGCGCGGCTGCAGCTCGAGCCCGATGATGAACAGCAGCAGCACCACACCCAGCTCGGCGAAGTGCATCTCCTCCGTTGGGTCGGCAATCAGTGCCAGGCCCGGCGGGCCGATGAGCAGCCCGGCGACCAGATATCCGAGCACCGACGACAGCCCCAGTCGCTTGCAGATGGGCACCACCACGATGGCGGCCATTAGGAAGATCAGGGTGTCTTTTAGAAACTCCATGTGGGTTCAGCCGTTTTCGGGCAGATCGGCGAAGCTGCCGTGGAAGCGGATCTCGTCCAGCGGCTTGCGATCTGAGGGTACCTCCCGCTCGCGATAGGTTTCCGGCAGGTCGTCTTTTTCTCCGGCATGACCCACGGCGATGATGGCGCAGAGTTCGTACACTTCGGGCAGCTGCAGTGCTGAGCGCGCTTTGTCCTGATCGAAACCGTACATGCCGTGGGTCACCAGCCCCATGTGCTGGGCCTGCAGCGCCATGCTCATCCAGGCTGCTCCCGCGTCGAAGCCCGCCGTGGCGGCCGGGTTGTCGTTGTGCTCGAAGCGGATGCGGGCCGAAACGGCGATCAGCGCCCCCGCGTTCCTGGCCCAGGTCTGGTTCGCCTCGATCAGCGCGTCGAAGAATCTGCTCCAGTCGTCATCCCCCTGGATGGTGTAGGCGAAACGCCAGGGCTGGGCGTTGAAGCAGCTCGGCGCCCACCGCGCGGCCTCCAGCAGCGTGTCGACCTCCATGGTGGTCAGCGCCTCGCCGTTCATGGCCCGGGGTGACCAGCGGGCCGGAAAGCGCTGGTCCAGGGTGACATAGGTTTCGGTGTCGACGCCGCGAACGGCGACGGCGGGGGTGTCGAGGACGGTCATGAAGGATTCCTGTTTCGATTGGCCGTTGTCTTCGGAGAGAGAGCATATCCGGGCGTGGGTGTTCCTGCAGCTCGATCTCATAAGCGGTTGAGTCTGCAGTTCTGTGGATCAACGGTGCTGGGGCTCTTAGTGTACGATTTTCGGCCTGCTTCTCGTCCTTTC
>JAHEEG010000015.1 GCA_024640825.1 Gammaproteobacteria bacterium | reverse complement strand
CGGGCCACCGAATCCTGGTCCCTTGCCAGATTACCCGATACGGAGGCCATTGAGATCTCGTGAGTCTCAGTTGGGCCTTTGCTACTATCGTCGGCCATGACGCAGGTACTAATCGTCGAGCCCGACAGCGCCCAGAGCCGCCGATACCGGCAGATCCTGGAAGACGGCGGTTTCGTCGTCATTGAACACGCGTCGGGAGCCTCGCCGACATCTGTCCCCACCGATTTGCTGGCATCCTGCCAATGTATCATCGCCCATGCTGCCAGCGACATCCTATCGGTGGCAGACTCAACGCCCGTGATCCTGGTGACCGCAAACCCGGATGTGCGCCAGGCGGTCTCGGCCATGAAACGCGGCGCCCAGGACTACCTGCTGTCACCCTTTTCGCCAGAAGAGCTAATCGCCGCTGTCGAGCGTGGCGTGGCAGAGAGCCGGCTGAAATCCGCAGACGGCAGGTTAGCAGGCCATCTGCGGATCCTGGGATCAAGCCCATCAATGCGAAACCTGATGCACCGAATCGCCAAGGTGGGGCCAACCGATTCCACTGTGCTGATCCGCGGCGAATCGGGAACAGGAAAAGAGCTGGTCGCCCGGGCCATTCACGCCGCCAGCCGTCGAAGCCAGGCTCCCATGATCTCGCTGAATTGCGCGACGCTGCCCGCCCAGCTCATCGAAACCGAGTTGTTCGGTTACAGCTCCTCGTCCGAGGATCCAAAGAAGACTCGGCGCGGCCTCGTTGAAGCGGCCAACGGTGGAACGCTCTTCCTCGACGAGATCGGAGAGCTGAGCGTTGAAGCACAGGCCCGGCTGTTGACGGTGCTGCAGGCCGGGCAAGTGAGGCCATTCGGCTCTGCACGGAGCTTTCCGATCAACGTAAGGCTCATTGCCGCGACCCATCGTGACCTGAAAAAGCTCATCAGAAACGACCAGTTTCGCGAAGATCTGTACTATCGGCTTAATGTCGTGGCATTGGAAATTCCGCCACTGAGGGAGAGGGGAGAGGACGTCCTGCTGCTGGCGGCCGCGATACTGGAACGTACCCAGCAACGGCTGGGCAAGTCCGGGCTCTGCATTAGCGAGGCTGCGCGACGCGCGATGCTGGACTACCAATGGCCAGGCAACGTGCGAGAGCTGGAAAATGCCATTGAGCGGGCTGTCATTCTTTGCGACGGTCCGGAGATCGAAGCAGAGATGCTGGCAATCAGACTTCCTACGCCATCTAACGCTCAGGCGCCAGATACGGATCCCGGGCAAACCTCCCTGGAGGACTATTTCGTCAGCTTCGTCCTGGGAAATCAGGACCAGTTCACGGAAACAGAACTGGCCGAGAAGCTGGGTATCAGCCGAAAGAGCCTCTGGGAAAGACGTCAGCGACTGAATATTCCCCGCAAGAAAACCCACAATCGCGGCCCACGGAGAGAGCGCCCAGAAAGCGCTGAACCCACCGTTACGAAACCCGACAGCAATCCGGACGGAGAGTCCCTATGAATGGGCCAGCCGGAGCACATGAGCCCAGACGCCTGGCCGCCGCTGAGCACGGGCTCTGCCGATCAGACGTCGATGCCGATGCCCTGCACCTCGTGGAACAGTTGCGATCCGCCGGTTACCAAGGCCTCCTCGTAGGAGGCTGCGTTCGCGATCTTCTGCTGGGCTTCACCCCGAAGGATTTCGACGTAGCTACCGATGCAACGCCAGAGGAAGTGAAGCGGCTGTTCCGGCGTTCCAGGATGGTAGGACGTCGATTCCGGATTACCCACGTTCGCTACGGCCGCAACATCATCGAGGTGTCTACCTTCCGCAAGGCAGAGGCCGAAGCACAGGACGAAAGACGTCACGCCGACTCGGGGCTGATCCTTAGAGACAATGTCTGGGGGACGCTGGAGGAAGACGCGTTCCGCAGAGACTTTACCATCAACGCCCTGTATTACGATCCCGAGACCGAGGAGATCGTGGACTACGTCGGCGGCCTGGACGACCTGGAAAACCGCCGTCTACGGTTCATCGGGCACGCGGACGTGAGGCTCAGGGAAGACCCCGTACGGATACTGCGGGCCATAAGATTCGTGGCCAAGCTCGGTTTCGCGCTCGATGCGGCTATCGAGGCTGCCATCCCCGAGACCGCAGAACACCTCGCAGCCATACCGCCCGCCAGACTGTTTGACGAGGTATGCAAACTCTTTCTGTGCGGCAGCGCCGAGGCCGCCTGGGAGTTTCTCTCCGCTACGCCCTTACGCAGAGCTCTGTTCCCGTGCACACCGCCCGAAGACCTGCTTGTTAGGCTGGCCATGCGGAATACCGACAACAGAATCGCCGTTGAAAAGCCGGTCACCCCGGGTTTCCTGCTGGCGGTAATACTCTGGCAGGACTATCTGGCCCGTTACGCCGATTTTCAGGCCGATCACAAGCCGGCAGAGGCCCGAAGCAGCGCTGCCGCCGCCACCCTGGGCTTCCAGCACGAGATCATCGCCATACCCAGACGCTTCTCACAGTTCATCAGGGACGTCTGGTCCCTGCAGGACAGGTTGGAACGCCGACAGCCTCGGTCCATTCCCCGCGTCTACGAGCACGTAAGATTTCGTGCCGCGTACGATTTCCTGGCTCTGCGAGCGGACGCGGGTGAAGCGCTCCAGGAGGCCGTGGACTGGTGGACACGCTTCCAGGAATGCGATCGTGGCGAGCAGGAAGACATGCTGGAAGCCTTACGCGGTCAGAAGCCGGCCGGCGAGGGGGGCACCCGCCGCCGGCGCCGGCGGCGCAGGACCAGGCCCAAGCAAGATCAAGCTGACGGCAACGGTTGAACCCTGTGCGGTGCGCGTACATTATTGAAGCTCGGTCGGTCACCCAGGAATAATGAGCACTCAGGCACAGCAGACGGTTACGCCAGACACCGAGCTGGACGGCTTTATCGGCCAAAAGCTGCGTGACCGGACGTTGCCCAGGTATATCACTGTCGAGGGCCCAATCGGCGTTGGCAAGACAACGCTGGCGAACAAGCTGGCCGATGCCTTCGGCTATCCTCTGCTCCTCGAGCCGTCGTCAGAGAATCCGTTCCTCGACCGCTTCTACCGGGACGGACGCAAACACGCGCTGCCCACGCAGCTCTTCTTTCTGCTGCATCGAGCCCGACAGATCGCAGACCTGGAACAGGAAGACCTGCTGGGCCCCAATCTGGTGGCGGATTTCCTGATGCAGAAAGACGATCTTTTCGCCAGGATGACGCTGGATGACAACGAGTACATTCTTTACCGTCAGATCTACGAAAACCTGGAGCTGAATCCTCCGAAGCCCGAGCTGGTGATTTATCTGCAGGCGCCCGTAGGGGTGCTTTTAGAGCGCATCCGACGCCGCGGCATCAACTATGAGCGGGAAATAGGTTCCGATTATCTGGAGAACCTCAACCAGAGCTACACCGAATTTTTCCACTACTACGACGAAACTCCGCTTCTGGTCGTAAATGCGGCACAGATCGATTTCGCCAACAACCGACAGCACTTTTCGGAACTTCTGGATCAGATACTGGCCATGGATGGACTTCGCCAGTACTTCAACCCCAACCCAACGCTGCTCTAGCTGCTGGCCGATTCCCGTGCCTAAAAAAGAGCCTAAACGAAAGTCCAACAAAGCCCCCAATCGAGAGTCCCGGCCGGACACCTTGCCTGAGTGGAAAGCCCTTACCCGACTCGCAGCCGACCCGGTCGGGCAGGCGCTGACGGAATGGTTGCAAAGAGATAACCGCTTCGAAGATTTCAGCCTGCAACTTCCCGCGCTGCTGATGGACTACTCGAAACAGCGTGTCGACGCCCGAATACTGAATGCGCTGCTGGATCTGGCTCGTGCGCGGTCAATGGAGGCAAACATTGAAGCTCTGTTCGGCGGCGCGCCGGTCAACGTTACAGAGCACCGAGCGGCCCTGCATACCGCGCTGAGATCTCCCGCTGGACAGCAGCCCGGAGAGGCCAGGTCCGTTGTCGAACCAACGCTGGTACGACTTGCCTCGATTGCCGAGCGGGTGCGCAGCGGCAAGCATCGTGGCTACACGGGCAGAGCCGTTACCGACATCGTGCATATCGGGATCGGTGGTTCCCATCTGGGACCAGAACTGGTGGTAGAGGCGCTGATCCCGATTCACGGATCCGATCCGCGCTGTCACTTTCTGGCGAACATTGACGACGCAGCCCTGCACAGCGCTCTGACAGGCCTGGATCCAGAAACCACGCTGTTCATTGTCGTTTCCAAGTCCTTTGGCACGCTGGAGACCAGAACCAACGCCGAGTCCGCTCGGAGCTGGTTTCTTGAGAGAACGGGCGATGTGGCTGCCATTGCCAGACATTTCCTAGCCGTTACCGCCAACGTCGAAGCCGCCAGAGCTTTTGGTATTCCCGAAGAAAACGTCTATCCCCTGTGGGACTGGGTAGGGGGTCGGTTTTCCCTGTGGTCTGCGGTCGGCCTGCCCATCCAACTGGCCGTCGGTCCCGAGGCATTTGCCGAGCTCCTTCGCGGCGCCCACCAGATGGACGAACATTTCCGGACGGCCCCTCTGGAACGCAACGGACCGCTGATTATGGCGCTGCTCAGCGTGTGGAACAGCAACTTCCTCGGCGCCACTAGTCACGCCGTCCTACCGTACAGTCGACGCCTGCGCCTGTTGCCCGACTACCTCCAGCAGCTGGAGATGGAAAGCAACGGCAAGAGCGTACATCTGGATGGCAGCGCAGTTCGCATTCACACGATGCCGGTACTCTGGGGCGGCGAGGGGACCAACGGTCAACACGCTTTCCACCAGCTTCTGCATCAAGGCACCCGGGCTTTCAGCGCCGATTTCATCGTCTGTGCCAGCGACGAAGCGGCTACCCCGCAGAGCCTGGAAGCCCATCATCGCTGGCTGCTCGCGAACGCCTTTGCACAGAGCCAGGCGATGATGAGCGGACGACAGGAGGCAGATCCGCACCGCTGCGTGGCGGGCAACAAGGCCACAAGCACCCTGGTCATGGACGAGTTGTCCCCGTTTGCGATCGGATCTCTGCTGGCACTGTACGAGCACAAAGTCTTTTGCCAGGGCGTCATCTGGAACATAAACTCATTCGATCAATGGGGCGTAGAATTGGGCAAACAGCTGGCTCTGCCGATCTTCGATCAACTGGACGGAAAGCCCGCGCGGCAACAGGACGCCTCCACCCGGGGACTGGTCGAATACGTGCGCCGGCGGCTGCAAGAGCGCCGGAACCAAGAGGATAAACATGTCTGAAGCTCATCTGTATCCAGTGCCGCCATCAATGGCGGAACGCTGCTTCATTAATGCAGACCAGTACGCGGCCATGTACCAACGATCCGTGGAGGACCCCAATGGGTTCTGGGCGGAACAGGCGGACATCTTCATCGACTGGTACGAGAAATGGGACAAGGTGAGCGAGGCGGATCTGCCGACCGGTAAGGTCAGCTGGTTCTCCGGTGGCAAGCTGAATATCAGCTTCAACTGCATCGACCGTCACCTTCCCGAACGCGCCGGGCAGACGGCGATCATCTGGGAAGGCGACGACCCCACCCAGGATAAAGCCATCACCTATCAGGATCTGCATGACGAGGTCTGCCGGCTGGCCAACGGGCTCAAGGCGCGCGGAGTCGCAAAAGGCGACCGGGTGTGCATATACATGCCGATGATCCCCGAAGCCGCATACGCCATGCTCGCCTGCATGCGTATCGGGGCCGTTCACTCTGTGGTGTTTGGCGGGTTCTCCCCGCAATCGCTGCAAGACCGTATTCAGGACTCAGACTGCAGGGTCGTGATCACCGCGGACCAAGGGGTCCGCGGCGGACGCGAAATACCGCTCAAGCAGAATACCGAAGAAGCCCTTGCCGCCTGCCCGAACGTGCATACCGTGGTCACGGTCAAGCGCACTGGCGCGCAGGTCCCTTGGGCGCCAGATCGAGACGTCTGGTATGACGAGTTGACCGGGTCCCAGCCGAGCACCTGCGAACCCGAGATCATGGACGCCGAAGATCCATCTTTCATCCTATATACGTCAGGCTCCACCGGTAAGCCCAAGGGCGTGCAGCACGGAACGGCCGGATATCTACTGCATGCGGCCATGACGCACAAATACGTTTTCGACTACCACGACGGTGACATCTATTGGTGCACGGCGGACGTGGGTTGGGTTACCGGCCACTCGTACATCGTCTACGGTCCCCTGGCCAATGGCGCCATTACCCTGATGTTCGAGGGGGTGCCCACCTATCCCGATGCGTCCCGCTGCTGGCAGGTTGTGGACAAGCACAAAGTCAACATTTTCTATACCGCGCCCACCGCCATTCGTCAGCTGCAGGGTCAGGGAGATGGGTTTGTAGAGCAGACGTCCCGCGCTTCTCTGCGCCTGCTGGGTACGGTTGGCGAGCCGATCAATCCCGAAGCCTGGGAGTGGTATCACCACGTGGTGGGTGAAGACCGCTGTCCCATCGTCGACA
Organism: Gammaproteobacteria bacterium; assembly: GCA_024640825.1. Taxonomy (GTDB): domain Bacteria; phylum Pseudomonadota; class Gammaproteobacteria; order Pseudomonadales; family Azotimanducaceae; genus UBA7803. The sequence goes on along the minus strand of JAHEEG010000015.1, from coordinate 33,939 downwards.
CCTGGTGGCAAACGGAGACAGGCGGCATCATGATCTCGCCGCTGCCCGGGGCCACTGCGTTAAAGCCGGGTTCGGCAACGAAACCCTTTTTCGGCGTGCAGCTGGCGCTGGTTGATGACCAAGGCCAGGTTCAGAACGCGCCGGAGGCAAGCGGAAATCTGGTAATCACGGCAAGCTGGCCTGGCCAAATCCGCACCGTCTACGGCGACCATCAGCGGGTCATCGACACCTATTATTCAACTTATCCCGGTTTTTATTTCACCGGCGACGCCGCGCGGCGCGACGCCGACGGTTATTACTGGATAACCGGCCGGGTGGACGACGTGCTGAACGTGTCGGGGCACCGGATCGGCACCGCCGAGGTGGAAAGTGCCCTGGTGCTGCATGACGAAATCGCCGAAGCCGCCGTGGTCGGGTTTCCTCATCCAATCAAAGGGGAAGGAATCTACGCCTACGTGACCTGCATGGTGGGATGCAACGAAGATCCGGAAACGCTGCGCAAAGCGCTCGTTGATCTGGTGAGAACGGAAATAGGGCCTTTTGCTAAACCGGACGTCATCCAATTCGCTCCTGGCCTGCCAAAGACCCGGTCGGGGAAGATCATGCGCCGAATTCTGCGCAAAATCGCCGCTGACGATCTCGACAATCTGGGCGATACCTCGACGCTGGCAGACCCTGCCGTCGTAGAGGATCTGGTAGACAATAGGGCTAACCGGGAGACGCAAAGCTGACGGCCAAAACCCCATCAGCCGGCCAGGCCTTTGCAAACCTAAAACGACGCTAGGCGGTTCCGGCAAAGCACCAGGCAGCGACAATCAACGCGGCGGCACATGCGCCCGCAAGAGCCTGGCCGCGAGTGCCCATTCGCGCCGGATCTACTACGGCAGCCGCCACTCCGAGAAGAAATCCGGCGGCAAATCCGAAAATATGACCAAGAATATCGGTGTTCTCGCCACCCATGCCCGTGTAGGCGAGCATGGCGATGCCGGCAAAGACGGGTGCGAAGTTGCGGCGCCATCCACCGCTTCCGGACGCTTCGCGAGCGCCGCCACCCTGGACGCCGCCGCGCCGCAACCTGCGTCGCCAGACAAAGGCCCCCACCAAACCAAGCGCCGCAAAGGTCGCCGTAGATGCGCCGATTGATCGAAAACCATCGGGCTGCACCATGGCGTTCAGCCCATTCGCCAGCATCCCGGCGAGTACTACCAGCAGCCAGCCGAAGCCCGAGCCCAGATAACGCCCCACAAACAGCCCGAAAACGGCACCAAAGAGAGAGTTGGCAACGATATGGGCAAGATCCGCGTGCAGGGTCATCGCCGTGATAGTGCGCCACCACTCGCCGTTGGCGACCTTGTCTGCATCCATACCGCCAGCGGCTCGCCAGTCCCAGCCGAATACGTGCTGTCCCTCGAACGACGGCAGCAGCCAGATAACCAGAAGATAACCCAGGACGCCGAACCACCCCCTGTCTACGGTTTTGAGGTTCTGCTGAGAGCGAGGCAGGCGGAAACGATTTTCTCTGAAATAGGCTTCGAGTTGGCCGGCCGCGGCGTCTCGACGGTCACCGGGCACCCACAGTCCCCAATGATGACCGTCGAAAACCAGACGATGCTCGATATCCACCGCAGTAAGCACGAGGCTGACTTCTGCCAGATCGCCACGGCTGGTCGCCTGCCGCAGCTGAACCCACTCGGCGGAAGCGCTGAGGCCGCTCATTCGACCATCACGTCAGGTGCGGAGGGAAGCCGTCTGGGAGGGACGACCGGCAACGGCCGCGCCTCCCGGACCTGCGATGCAGGTCTCCTGCCCGACTAGGCGCTCTGGGCGTAGTTGGGAACTTCCTTCATCGACAGCTTGATCCGACCTCGCTGATCGACATCTAGCACAACCACGTCGATGGTCTGCCCTTCCTGGATGTAGTCAGTAACCGTCTCAACCCGCTCATCGGCAATCTGCGATATGTGCAGCAAACCATCCTTCCCAGGCAAAATGTTTATGAACGCGCCGAAATCGACGATGCGCTCAACTCTGCCATGGTAGATCTTGCCAACTTCGGCTTCCGCTGTGATCTCCTGGATCTTGGCGACAGCCGCCTCCATTCCCTCCGCGTCGTCAGCGTAAATACGGACGCTTCCGTCATCCTGGATATCAATATCAGCGCCTGTTTCTTCCACGATGGACCGGATGGTCGCCCCACCCTTACCGATAATGTCGCGGATCTTGTCCTGCGGCACGTTGATGACCTTCATGGCAGGTGCATTATCCGAAACGGAATCACGGGATCTATCAAGAACCTTGCTCATTTCGGCGAGGATGTGCCGTCTGGCTTCCTGCGCCTGATTGAGCGCGATCTCCATGATCTCTTCGGTAATGCCTGAGATTTTGATGTCCATCTGCAAAGCGGTCACGCCCGCATCTGTACCCGCCACCTTGAAATCCATGTCGCCGAGGTGATCTTCGTCGCCGAGAATGTCCGTGAGCACGGCGTATTTATTGCCTTCCTTGACCAGGCCCATAGCGACGCCGGCAACCGGCGCCTTCATCGGGACGCCGGCGTCCATGAGTGCCAGTGAGGTCCCGCAGACCGTGGCCATGGAACTGGATCCGTTGGACTCCGTAATTTCTGACACCACCCTCAGCGTGTAGGGGAAGTCGTCCACGTTGGGCAACACGGCCTCAACCGCCCTTCTCGCCAGGCGGCCATGCCCTATTTCCCGCCGCTTAGGTCCACCCATGAATCCGGCTTCACCGACGCTGAACGGCGGGAAGTTGTAGTGCAGCATAAAGCTGTCTTTGTAGGTTCCTTCCAAAGCGTCGATCATCGCCGCATCACGCAGGGTTCCCAGCGTAGCGACGACAATGGCCTGAGTTTCCCCGCGGGTAAACAGCGCCGAGCCATGAGTTTTGGGCAAGGTTCCCACTTCCACGCTGATGGGGCGAACCGTGCGCAGGTCCCGCCCGTCGATGCGAGGCTCACCATTGAGAACGCGCTGACGAACGATATTCTTTTCTACCTTGCTGAACATATCGGCCACATCGTCGGCCGAAAACTGCGGAGCGTCACCGCCAGCCAGCTGCTCCACGACCTGCTTGCGCAGCTCACCAACCCGGGTCTGGCGCTCCATCTTGTCAGTGATGCGATAGGCCTCGCCGAGGCCGGTTTTCACCACGGCAGAAACCGACTCTTGCAAGTCGACGTGCGGCTCCGCCGGCTGCCAGTCCCAGCGAGGCTTGCCAGCTTCAGCGGCCAGCGCCTTGATGTTTTCGATGGCAACCTGCATCTCTTGATGGGCGAAAAGCACCGCGCCGAGCATCTCGTCCTCGGTCAGCTCCTTGGCCTCAGACTCCACCATCAGCACGGCATCTGCGGTACCGGCAACCACCATATTCAGTGCCGATTCTTTCAGGTGCGCGTAACCCGGGTTAAGCAGATACTCGCCTTCCCGGAAACCCACACGGGCGGCACCAATCGGGCCGTCGAAAGGAATCCCGGAAACGGCAAGCGCCGCGGACGCGCCGATAAGGGCAGGTATGTCTGGATCTTCATCCTTGCCTGCAGACATCACAGTGCAGATCACCTGCACCTCGTTCATGAATCCCTTGGGGAAGAGCGGGCGCAAAGGTCGGTCGATCAGACGGGAAGTGAGCGTTTCCTTCTCGGAAGGGCGGCCTTCCCGGCGGAAAAAACCGCCAGGAATCTTTCCTGCCGCGTAGGTCTTTTCCTGATAGTTGACGGTCAGCGGGAAGAAGGCCTGGCCTGGGCGGGCCGTTTTCATACCTACCACGGTGCAGAGCACCACGGTATTGCCCATGGTCACCATAACGGCGCCTGTCGCCTGTCGGGCTACCTTACCGGTTTCCAGGGTTACCTGCTGCTCACCAAACTGAAACTGTTTCGTAACTGGATTCAAAATTATTTCTCCTACCTATCTTTGTCTCTTTGTCTCTTTGTCTCTTTATCTACGCAAGCCAAGCCGACCGATCAGTTGCGTGTACCGGCCAGCGTCTTTGAGCTTCAGGTAATCCAGCAGCTTGCGGCGCTGGTTGACCATGCGAATCAATCCACGTCGGGAATGGTGGTCTTGCTTGTGCTCCTTGAAGTGCTCCTGGAGCGAATTGATGTTGTGCGTCAGGAGGGCAACCTGCACTTCCGGAGACCCGGTGTCGCCTTTTTCTACCTGATATTCCTGAATAATCTCTGCTTTTTTTACAGCATCTAGTGCCATGTCTGTTTCTCCAATATGCTCAATCAGATGCAAGACGACCGCGCATATTTGCAGTCGCCTCAGTTAGCGACGATCAGGCGCCTCGGAGCGACCCGACCATCATCCAGAATTTCCCCGACACCAAGAAACCGGGTATCGCCGCCCGTTTCCAGTTCCTGGGACAAACGAACCCAGCCGCTAGAGGGGGCGTGGGGCACGATAACAGCCTGGCCCCGGCACACATAGTAAGCGGTATCGTCGTTCAGTCTGACCTCGGGCCACTGGCTGACAGCGCTGGCAATGGGCAGCAGGAAGCGATCGAGAGAACCCTCCTGCAGCGCCGCTTCCAGCGTCTCAAAGGTAACAAGGTCAATTTCGGCGTAAGGGCCGGCGCTGCGCCTGCGCAGCGCGACCACGTGAGCACCGCAACCGAGAATCTGGCCCAGCTCCTCAGCTATCGTGCGTATGTAGGTGCCTTTGCTGCAGTGAATCTCCAACTCCAGCTGGTCTTCCTGGAACGCCACCAGCTCGTTGGAGAATATCTTCACGCGACGGGCTTCTCGCTCGATCTCTATACCCTGCCGGGCGAGCTTGTAGAGGGGCTGCCCCTTATGCTTGATCGCTGAGAACATAGACGGCACCTGATCGATCTCGCCCCGGAAGAACCTCAGCGCCTCTTCTATTCGAGCAGCATCGACGTTGGATACCGGTTGTGTATCTATGACCTTACCATCAGCATCACCGCTATCGGTGGCCACGCCCAACTTAATCCGTGCCCAGTACTTCTTGTCCGAGGACAGCAGATACTGGGAGAACTTCGTAGCCTCGCCGAAACACAACGGAAGGACGCCCGTCGCCAGCGGGTCGAGCGCACCCGTATGCCCCACTTTTCGCGCATTGAACAGCCGTTTGGCTTTTTGCACCGCGTCGCTGGAACTCATCCCCTGGGGCTTGTCCAGCACCAGAATACCGTCGACGCTGCGACCCGTTCTACGCCGACCCATCGGTGTCCCCGTCCTCTGACCGACTATGGTCTCCGGCTGGCGCTCCGGCGGATGCTTCCTCATCTGCCCGGACGGCTTTGTCTATAAGCGCCTCGAGCCGCGGCCCGCTCTCTACCAACTCGTCATAGTAGAACCGCGGTTTCGGCGTCGTGCGCATCCGGTGACGTTTAGCCAGCTCTGTTCGAAGATACCCACTCGCTCTGTTCAGTATGTCGATCAAGGCTTCCCTGGATTCCGGCGTGTCTGCGGTAAAGGACGAGACATAAACCTCGGCATAGGACAGATCTTTGCTGACTTTCACTTCATTGACGCTGACCATACCGACTCTCGGATCGCGCATGCCTCGCTGGATGATGTCCGCGAGTTCGTCCCGAATGAAGTCGGCTACACGAAGATCACGTCCAAACTCACGCATAGGGACTAAAGCGCTCTCGCCACCTCTTTCGTTTCGAACACCTCGATGAGATCGCCCGGCCGGACATCATTGTAGTTTCGCACGCCGATGCCACACTCGGTTCCCGACCTCACCTCCGATACGTCATCTTTGAACCGGCGCAGCGACTCAAGCTCGCCTTCGAAAATAACGACGTTATCGCGAAGCACCCGGATAGGCTTATTGCGAAAGACAGACCCCTCTACCACCATACATCCGGCAACCAGGCCGTAGCGCGGTGAACGGAATACGTCACGAACCTCGGCGATGCCAACGATTTCTTCGCGAATCTCCGGAGAGAGCATGCCTGAGAGAACCTGCTTGACGTCATCCAGCAGCTCGTAAATCACGCTGTAATAACGAAGATCGATGCCCTCTCGCTCGATAGTGGCCTTAGCTGCAGCGTCGGCTCGAACGTTGAATCCGAACACCGCCGCGCCGTACGTCATCGCCATAGTGGCGTCCGTCTCCGTGATGCCGCCGACTCCGCTACCAAGCACGTTGACGGACACCTCTTCGTTGCCCATGTCTGCCAGCGCCTGCGTGATGGCCTCGAGGCTGCCTCTGACATCGGCCTTGAGAACGATCTTGAGAACGCGCTTCTCGCCAGCACCCATGTTGGCAAACATATTGTCCAGCTTCGCGGCCTGCTGTTGAGCAACACGCTGCTCCTGGCTTTTGTCCGTACGGAACTGGGCGAGCTCCCGGGCCGTACGCTCATCGGTTGCTACGGAGAATTCGTCTCCCGCAGCGGGCGTGCCATTGAGCCCCAGCACCTCCACGGGCGTGGAGGGACCGGCTTCCTTAACCTGATCACCAAACTCGTCGAGCATGGCGCGAACCCGCCCGTAGTGCTCTCCGGCAATAAGCACGTCGCCCTGCCGTAAAGTGCCGTTCTGCACCAGCACGGTGGCGACCGGTCCGCGGCCCCGATCAAGGCGAGACTCGACGACCACACCCCGCCCTGCCGCTTCGGGTACTGCTTTGAGCTCGAGTATTTCCGACTGCAGAAGCACGGCTTCCAGAAGCGAATCAATACCCTCACCGGTGACGGCGGAAACTTTCACGAACTGCGTGTCGCCGCCCCAATCTTCAGGAACCACGTTTTTGGCTGCCAACTCATTGGTTACCCGGTCCGGGTCGGCACCCTCGAGGTCTATCTTGTTGATCGCCACCACGATGGGCACACCGGCGGCTCGAGCATGCTGGATCGCCTCTTCTGTCTGAGGCATCACACCGTCATCCGCCGCCACTACGAGAATGACGATATCCGTCGATTGCGCGCCCCGAGCCCGCATTGCCGTAAAAGCCGCGTGGCCGGGCGTGTCTATGAAGGTGATTTTCCCGTGCGCGCTGTCGACGCGGTAAGCGCCTATGTGCTGCGTGATCCCGCCTGCCTCGCCGCTGGTTACCCGGCTCTTGCGGATGTAATCCAGCAGTGAGGTCTTACCGTGATCCACGTGGCCCATCACGGTAACCACAGGCGCCCGAGGTGACTCTTCGCCCTCCACTTTCATGGATTTGTCAAAGGCATGCTCAATGGCGTCAGCGTGGATCGCCCTGGGGATGTGACCCATCTCTTCAACTATGAGAATGGCCGTTTCCTGATCCACACTCTGGTTGATGTTCGCCATGACCCCGAGCCCCATCAGGGTCTTGATGACTTCACCGGCCTTGACCGACATTCTCTGAGCCAGATCCCCAACGCTAATAACATCAGGGATGTCGACCTCTCGGGCGATGAAATCCGTGGGTTTGAACTCGCCGCCCTGCTGGTCCAGCTTAAGCACCGGGGACGTCTGACGGCGACGGCCGCGACGCTCGGATTTCAGCGACAGTTCCCGTCGACGTCCACGTTCAGGCTGCGCATCACGACCTCGGTCCCGCTCGCGTCCCTTGCCTCGCTTCCCGCCTTTTTCTGTAGCCTGAACCTTTGCCTGCGCCTCTGCAGCCGCCTCTGCGAGCTTCTCCGGCGTTAACGGAACCTCCTCCGCTTTGGTCGGTGCTTCCTGAGAAACAGGCTCTGCCTGCGCGCTTGCCTCCTCAGCCTTTCGCTTGGCTTCCGCCAGGGCCTCTGCACGTTGACGCTCTTCTTCCTCTTTGCGCTCTGCTTCTTTACGCTGGACCTCTTCTTCCGCCGCCTTGCGGGCAAGATCCTCCTCACGGATTCGCTGGGCTTCCAACTCGAGCGCGCTTGGCGCCCGCTGCGCTTCAGCCTCTGCCTCTGCCTCCGCACCCTCAGCGGCTGCAGCTTCGGTTTCTGCGCGTCTGACGTAAGTGCGCTTCTTGCGTACCTCCACGGTAACCGCACGTCCGGCCCGGCCCTGGCCGGATTTCAACGTTCCCACGGTTTTCCGTTTCAGCGTGATCTTTTTCTGACCGCTTTCATCGGAGCCGTGACTGCGTTTCAGGAAAGCGAGAAGCTCCTGCTTCTGATCCTCTGATACCGACTGATCTTCCCCGGTGTGAGGCAGACCCGCTTCCTGCATCTGTTTGAGCAGCCGGTCCACGGGGGCGCGGACCGATTCTGCCAGTTGTTTCACTGTGACATCTGACATGCCGTTTCCCCTTCTAAGGCTGTTATTCTCCGGCTTCTTCGAACCAAGGCGCACGAGCCGTCATGATCAACTCTGCCGCCCTTTCCTCACCGAGATCTTCAGCGATATCCAGAAGATCGGGAATCGCCAGTTCGGCAAGATCCTCCATGGTGATCACGTCGTTGCTGGCAAGCAGATATGCCAGGTGACGATCCATGCCCGCCATGTTGAGCAGATCTTCAGCCGGCTCCTTTTCACCCAGCAATTCTTCGCTGGCAATGGCTTTGGTCAGCAGCGCGTCCTTTGCACGGTTGCGGAGTTCCTGAACAATTTCCTCGTCGAAACCTTCGATATTCGTCATCTCTTCCAGCGGCACGTAGGCAATCTCTTCAAGCGTCGTGAAACCTTCTTCGACCAGCACCCCGGCTACGTCTTCGTCGACGGAAAGCGCGCCCATGAAGTCAGCGATCAGCCGGTTGGCTTCCTCTTCCTGCTTAGCGACCGCGTCTTCCTCAGTCATGATGTTGAGTGTCCAGCCCGTAAGCTCGCTGGCAAGCCGCACATTCTGCCCGCCGCGGCCGATGGCCTGAGCGAGATTGTCTTCACCTACCGCCAGGTCCATGGTGCCGGATTCTTCGTCCATGACAATAGATTCGACTTCTGCCGGGGCCATGGCGTTGATGACCAGTTGGGCCGGGTTGTCGTCCCACAACACGATATCAATTCGCTCTCCCGCCAGCTCGCCGGAAACCGCCTGAACACGTGAGCCGCGCATGCCAACGCAGGCGCCTACGGGATCGATGCGGCCGTCGTTGGTTTTGACCGCTATCTTCGCCCGCGACCCTGGATCCCGGGCAGCACCGCGAATCTCGATGACGTCCTCAGATATTTCAGGCACTTCGATCTTGAACAACTCGACGAGCATCCGAGGAGAGGTGCGTGTGAAGATCAACTGAGGACCCCGATTCTCGGGTCGAACTTCGAGAAGCAACGCCCGCAGACGATCGCCCACGCGGAACGTTTCCCGTGGGATCAGATGTTCTCGGGTGAGCAGACCTTCGGCATTGTTTCCAAGATCAATGATGATGCTGTCCCGGCCCAGCTTCTTTACCGTGCCGCTGACGAGCTCGCCAACTCTCGGCAGATAGGCATCGACGACTTGCGATCGCTCCGCTTCCCGCACCTTCTGAACGATCACCTGTTTCGCCGTTTGCGCAGCAATGCGGCCGAACTCCACGGAGTCCACGGGCTCTTCGATAACCCCGCCCAGCACGGCGCCGGGTTCGCGCTGCCTAGCTTCCTCAAGCGTCAACTGGGCAGCCGGGTTCCACTTCCTCGGCTCTTCCTCGTCTTCCAGGTCGTGATCTGCCTCAACGACTTCGTCTGGATCAGCAATTTCCCATACGCGGTAGGTCTCGTACTCACCGGTTTCTCGATCGATGGCTACCCGGAATTCAGCGTTCTCGTCATAACGCTTCTTGGTGGCGGTGGCCAGTGCGAGTTCGATCGCCCCGAATATGACGTCCTTGGGAACGCCTTTTTCGTGGGAAACGGATTCCACGACCAGAAGCACTTCTTTACTCATTTGTCGGTTGGCCCTCTGTAGTAACCGATCTCAATCAAACTGCGGGACAAGTCTCGCCCGCTGAATATTCTCTATGGGTAGCAAATACTCTTCGTCTTCCACCCTTACAGCGGCTTCTTGGTCCTCGAAACCCGCCAGGAAACCGACGAAACGCTTCCTGCCTTCAAACGGAAAGTGCAGTCTTACATCCACCTGCTGCCCAACGTTGCTTGCGAAGTGGGCCGGTTTGAATAGGATGCGGTCCATGCCGGGGGAGGAGACTTCCAGCGTGTAGCTTTCCGAAACCAGATCTTCGACGTCTAACAGATCACTGGCTTCGCGGCTGACGCGCTCGCAATCTTCTATAGAAACGCCATCCGGCCGCTCTATGTAAAGGCGCAATTTCGAATGCCTGCCTTGAGACATGTACTCCACGCCCCAAAGCTCGCAGTCGAGTGCCTCAACGGCAGGTGTCAGCAGAGCTTCTATCTCCTGTTCCTTTCTGTTCAAAGCGCGTTCAGATTTCTCCGAGCCAAACAAAAAATGGGCATACGCCCATTTTTCCCTTCCAGCGCCGCCTGTATTGACAGGTCCTTGCTGAAAGCCATGAGCCACCGGCCGAAACGCGGTAGCCACCGTCAGGATACTTGAGCCCGGAAGTAAAGGTCACCGTACCTGCTGACCGGTAGATCAGCGATTCGATACCCTCAACCCTCGGACCCCTGTGACTAAAAAGCCCCGGAAGTGGGGCCTCAAGAAATCCTTTGGTAGCGGGGGCAGGATTTGAACCTACGACCTTCGGGTTATGAGCCCGACGAGCTACCAGACTGCTCCACCCCGCATCAGCGAGCGCAAATTATAGAGAGGACCGATGCGCGCCGCAACCTGCGTTGTAACGCGCACTGCAGACATGAAGGCGAGGTTTGAGGTTCATGGATTGCCGACCGGAGCTGCTATCCACTGGATGGTGCCGAAGAGAGGACTCGAACCTCCACGGGCGTTAGCCCACTACCCCCTCAAGGTAGCGTGTCTACCAATTTCACCACTTCGGCGATTCCCGTCATACATCCGGGATGTCGGAATCTACACTTTCCGGCTCTGGAGTCAACAACTCTTCTTCCATCTGGCCTTCCGCCTGAGATGGCTGAGCCTCAGGCACCGAAATTTGTGGAACGCCTAACGTGCTTTCGGTAGCGGCCCGCTCTTTCGCCGTGTACGCGAGACCAAAAGCTATCACGAAAAAGCCAATCGAGAGCCAGGCCGTGAGCTTGGTAAGAAAAGATGCCGATCCCGCTCCGCCAAATACTGTGTTCGCAGACCCGCTGCCGAATGCGGCCCCCACGTCCGCGCCTTTGCCCTGCTGCAGGAGCACCAGCGCAGCCAGCGCTATAGCATCCGCCACCAGAAGCAGCAGCAGAATGGTCTCCAGATTCACAATGGTCATGGTTTCTATTCCTTCGTCTCAGTTCTCAAGCCCGTGCATCACCTCTGCAGGGCCTGCACCGTGTAGGATGTGCCGCTTGAATACCTTTTCAAGCGCTTCGAGAAGCCGACTTCTGCGAGGCGGCCGCCACGATAGCGGCAAAACTTACCGCCTCCAGCGAAGCCCCACCTACCAGGCCACCATCTATGTCCGACTGCGCAAACAACTCCGCCGCGTTGTCCGGCTTTACGCTCCCGCCGTAGAGAATAGGTACCCTATCGGCCGTTGCAGGCGACACATCCGCAAGTTGCGCGCGTATCGTCGCATGCATCTCCTGAGCCTGAGCCGGGGTCGCCGTTCTTCCCGTGCCTATGGCCCAGACCGGCTCATAAGCCACCACGCTCGCCAGGATGCCAGGCTGATCGACCGCACCGATTACCGTGCCCAGCTGACGCTCAACCACCGATCTCGCGTTGCCCGCTTCCCGCTCCGCAAGGGTTTCTCCTACGCAGAGGATGGGGCGCAGTCCAGCTCGCAGCGCGGCCTGATACTTTCTCGCCACGAGGTCATCAGACTCACCAAACATCTGACGCCGTTCGGAGTGCCCGACGAGCGTCCAGGCAACCCCCAGATCCGAGATCATCTCGGCCGCAACCTCGCCCGTGAAAGCGCCTTTCGGTTCCGGATGCAGATTCTGCGCGCCAACGCCGACAGCCGTTCCTTCCAGCAACGTCTTTAGCTCGTTCAGGTAAGTGGCTGGAGGGAACAGGAGCACTTCAACGTCCGCCGGCAGATCGGCCGACCGCAACGCATGGACAAACGCCTCAATGAAGGCCCTGTCGCCATGCATCTTCCAGTTTCCTGCTACCAGCGACTGTCGCACGGCGAGGCATCGAGCTCCATCTGATGACCCGGCCGCCTGGCACTGGCCAAAGCGTCCGGCGTCCTAAGGGCGCGCAATGTTAAGGGATCAGGGAGTTGCAGACAATGAATCTGCGCGTTCAAGCTACCCGGACGACTTCCGCAAGCTCTCTGGCAACACTGTCCACCTCATTGGCATCCTCGCCCTCCACCATGACCCGGATCACCGGCTCCGTACCCGAGGGTCGCACCAGCACCCGACCGCGTCCTTTTAGCAGCTGATTCTTCTGCTCGATGGCCCGAACCACCGACGCACATCCAGCCTGCCCGGCCGGGTCGGGGACTTCGACGTTGATCATGGTCTGCGGCAGTTTGGAAAGCCCCTGCTTGAGATCCGCCAGACCCTGCTGAGCATCGACCATGGGTATGAGCACCTGCAGAGCGGCCACGATGGCATCTCCCGTGGTTGTAAGGTCCAGACAGACAATGTGCCCTGACGATTCGCCACCCAGCTGCCAACCCCGCGCATTCAACTGCTCGAGCACGTAGCGATCTCCGACCTTGGCGCGTTCGAAGGGAATGCCAAGCTTGTTAAGCGACAGCTCCAGGCCCAGGTTGGTCATGACGGTGCCAACCACGCCGCCCACCAGGGTGCCGTTTGCCGCCCTGTGTCGGGCAATGATGTACAACAGCTCATCGCCATCCACAGCTTGTCCCTTAGCGTCCACCATCAGCAGACGATCACCATCACCATCGAACGCGATGCCAACGTCCGCGCCCGATTCCACCACGGTGCGGGCCAGCAGATCTGTGTGCGTAGAGCCGCAACCGTCATTGATGTTGGTGCCGTTGGGAGCAGCACCAACCACGGTGATTTCCGCACCTAACTCCTCGAATACACCGGGCGCCACGTGGTAGGTGGCGCCATGGGCGCAATCCAGAACGACCTTGAGGCCCCGCAGGTTGAAACCTCGACTGACCGTAGCCTTGCAGAACTCGATGTATCGGCCGGCAGCGTCTCCGATACGGCTTGCCTTGCCCAGACGGTCGGAATCCACGCACGCCATTTCCGCGCCCAACTGCTCTTCTATCTCATGCTCCACCGCATCGGGCAGCTTGTTACCGTCCCGGTCGAAGAACTTGATGCCGTTGTCAAAGTAAGGGTTGTGGGAAGCGCTGATGACTATGCCCGCATCCGCGCGCAAAGTTCTCGTGAGATAAGCGACTGCCGGGGTCGGCATAGGCCCCAGCAGGCTGACGTTGGCGCCTGCGGAAGCGAGACCCGACTCAAGCACCGACTCCAGCATATAGCCTGATATCCGCGTGTCCTTGCCGATCAGAACATGGCTTTCACCATGACGGGCGAACACCTTTCCCACCGCCCAGCCTAATCGAAGGCAGAATTCGGGCGTAATTGGAAACTGGCCAACGCGGCCCCGAATGCCATCGGTACCGAAGTATTTTCTACTCACGCTGCTATGCTCTCCCGTGCATTTCTCTACGATGGCCGATCCAGATAACCCGCTGGTTCGCCCCATGTCACATCAGCCTTGGCGTATCCACTGCCGCAAGGACCTTAAGCGCGTCGATAGTAGCGCCTACGTCATGCACCCGAAGAATGTCCGCGCCCCGCTGCACCGCCAGCATCGCCGCCGCAACACTTCCGACCATCCTGTCTTCCATACCGCGACCGGTAAGCGTGCCAATCATGCGCTTGCGCGAAAGGCCGACAAGCAGCGGCAGATCATGCACTTTCACCTCTGACAGGTTACGGAGCAGAGCCAGATTATGATCAATATTCTTGCCGAAACCAAACCCGGGATCGAGAACCAGCCGATCCAGCCCAATACCTGCCCTCAGACATCGGTCCACTTGCCGGGCCAGAAAGCCCCGAATATCGCATACAACATCATCATAGCGCGGATCTGCCTGCATGGTGCCCGGCTCTCCCTGCATATGCATGACACAAACGGCGACATCGCTGTCGGCGACGGTCTCGATCATGTCCGGATTGGTCATGCCCGAGACGTCGTTTACGAGATGCACGCCGGCTTGGATCGCCATCTTGGCAACGGCCGGTTTGCGGGTGTCGATTGAAACGATGACATCCAGCTCGAGCAACCGCTCGAGGGCGGGTATGACGCGTCTGCATTCTTCGCTGTAGGAGACGGGTTCGGCACCTGGGCGGGTAGATTCACCGCCAATGTCTAGCAGGTCGGCGCCGGCTTCAATCATGGCGCAAGCGACTTCCGTCACACGCCCGAGGTCCACGCCCTGTCTATAGAGCCAGCCCCCATCGGAGAAAGAATCCGGGGTGATATTGAGGATGCCCATGACCCGTGGCCGCTGAAGATCCAACGGCCGCCGGGCACAGTTCAGCGTTCTCGTCACCCGTTGCACTTCCTGCCAGAAAGCGCGCTGCGGACCCGGCTTCAGTGCTCTTCGGCTGGGCCTCCGATTGGAGACTCACCCGCGGTGTCATCCCCCACCTTGCCGGATGCTTTGCCGGGCCCCGGCGGGGTGCTGCCGGGTTCCCTCGGCCTGGCGCCAGCCATGATGTCGTCGATCTGGTCGGCGTTTATGGTTTCATACTCCACCAGCGCCTCGGCCATGGCATGAAGCTTGTCCTTGTTCTCCTCCAGCAGCCGCTCAGCGGTCTCGTAGCACTCATCAATTATCTTGCGAACTTCTTCGTCAATTTCTTTGGCGGTATCATCGGAAACGGGCTTCGGTTTCACACCAGCAGACATGCCCAAAAAGACCTCACCGTCGTCCTCGTCATACATGATGGGCCCCATTCGCGCAGACAGGCCCCACTTGGTAACCATGCTCCGTGCCAGTCGGGTCGCCCGCTCGATATCGTTGGAGGCCCCGGTTGTTACGTAGTCCGCACCGAGAATCATCTCCTCCGCAATTCTGCCGCCGAACAGGCTGCAGATCTGGCTTTTGATGCTCTGACGGCTGAGGCTGTAGCGATCCTCTTCGGGCAGGAACATGGTGACCCCAAGAGCTCGACCCCGAGGAATGATGCTGACCTTGTATACCGGATCGTGGTCAGGCATGAGCCGACCAATGATTGCATGCCCGGCCTCATGATAGGCGGTATTGAGCTTTTCCTTATCGGACATGACCATTGATTTGCGCTCAGCGCCCATCATGATTTTGTCCTTGGCCTTCTCGAACTCGATCATTTCCACCAGGCGCTTTCCAGCTCTGGCCGCGAACAGAGCCGCTTCGTTAACCAGGTTCGCCAGATCAGCGCCGGAAAATCCGGGTGTACCCCGGGCGATAATCGCCGCATCAACGTCGTCGGACACCGGCACCTTCCGCATGTGAACTTTGAGAATCTGCTCACGGCCCCGGATATCCGGCAAGGCGACCACAACCTGCCGGTCAAACCTGCCCGGGCGCAACAGCGCTGGATCCAGAACGTCCGGTCGGTTGGTTGCGGCAATGACGATGATGCCATCATTGCCCTCAAAACCATCCATCTCTACGAGAAGCTGGTTCAGCGTCTGCTCCCGCTCGTCGTGCCCGCCGCCCAGACCAGCGCCCCTGTGCCGGCCAACGGCATCAATCTCGTCGATGAAGATGATGCACGGGGCAGATTTCTTGGCCTGCTCGAACATGTCCCTCACCCGGGAAGCGCCAACGCCGACAAACATTTCTACAAAGTCCGAGCCCGAGATGGAAAAGAAAGGCACCTTGGCCTCGCCCGCAATGGCCTTGGCCAGCAGCGTCTTACCGGTACCCGGCTGGCCCACCATCAGAATGCCTCGGGGTATCCGCCCACCCAGGCGCTGAAACTTGCCCGGATCGCGGAGGAATTCGACCAGTTCCTGCACGTCCTCTTTGGCTTCATCGACCCCCGCCACATCTGCGAACGTCGTCTTTATCTGATCTTCAGACAGCAGCTTGGCCTTGCTCTTGCCGAACGCCATGGGTCCGCCGCGGCCGCCACCGCCACCCTGCATCTGGCGCATGAACAGCATGAAAACGGCGATGATGATGAGTATTGGGAAGCTGGCAATCAGCAGTTGCGCCCAGATGCTTTGTTGCTCAGGCAGCTTGCCCATAATCTCGACATTATGGTTATACAGATCGTCAAGCAGCTTCTGGTCGTCAATGCCCGGACGAACTACCTGGAACGCCTCACCGCTGCGACGCATGCCATCGATGATGAGGCCATCGATCTCAACCTGCAGCACTTCATCGCTGCGCACCTGCTGGATGAAATCTGAGTAACTCAGCGTTTCGGGCTCGGGCTTGACATTGAAATTGTTGAACACCGTCAGCAGCACCGCCGCGATGATCAGCCAGAGCAACAAATTTTTTCCCATATCTGACAAGGGCTTATCCTCTTTTAATGCGCCTGATCGACGTCGATCAGGCTTGGCCAAAAGCAAATGGCCAACTTATTAGAATACACCACTAGGCGGAGCCGCGGAACTCTCGGGCGACAGCATAGACTTCCCGGGATTCCGGGCGGGAAGCCTTGGGCTTTACGAGCTGGACCGTTGCGAAAGAGCGTCGTAGATCTGCCATCCAAGCATCGACACCCTGACCCTGAAATAGTTTGACTACCAGATCGCCATTGGGTTTCAACCAGCGGCACGCGGCTTCAGCCGCCAGATCCGCAAGATGCATCGCTCGCGCCTGATCTGTCGCCCGATTACCGCTCATGTTTGGGGCCATATCTGACAAAACCAGATCCAGTTCCGGCCCATGCAGAAGTGACTCGAGGCGCAGGTCGGTAGCCTCTTCCCCGTAGGGGGTATCAATGACCACGGTCTCCGGCCCGGTGCTGACGGGCCGCGAATCACAGACGATCAGCAGGCCCCCCTTACTGCGCAGGTCAATCATTCGGTCAAGGCGCTCTTCGATGTAGCGCGTCCAGCCGCCAGGTGCAGCACCCAGTTCCAGCACTTTCATGCCTCCACGCAGCAGCCGAAACTTCGTATCGAGCTGCTCGAGCTTGAAGTGAGCACGGGATATCTGGCCTTCATCCGCCGCCCGGCGTGAAAAAGGGTCTCGGCGCTGACGCGACAGCCAGCGATGACTGGATTTGCTGCGTTTGTTCATTTTCTAAGAGGAATCCGCAACGACGACATCACTGTACCGGAATCCGGCGATTGGCCAAATCGGCCCCCTACCCGCATCGGGCTGAGCAAGCCTAGAATGCCGCCTTCAAACAAAACGCAGAGTCATACCAATGCCCACGAAACCTCCGGACAGCCTGAAAATCAAGCAGCTGCGGCAGATCGCCCACCATCTCGACCCGGTTGTCAGCGTGGGAGACCAGGGTATCAGCGAGCCCGTGATCGCAGAAACCGAGCGGGCGCTGACTGATCACGAGCTGATCAAGGTGAAGATACATTCCGAAGACCGGCAGGACCGGAAGCTGATGGGTAGCCAGCTGGCAGAGGCGTGTCACGCTGACGTGATACAGACTATCGGCAAGATCACCGTACTGTTCCGCAGGAACCCTAAGCCGAACCCGCGACTGTCGAACCTTTCTAGACTCGGCGGGCGCTAGGCCCGCCGGGGGCTAGACTCGGCGGGCGCTAGGCCCGCCGGGGGGCTCAGATGTGCTCTACCCGTTCGATTTCGTATTCCAACTCGCCCTTGGGCGTTTTGACCACCACAACGTCCCCTTCGGATTTTCCGATTAGGGCGCGGGCTATTGGGGACATCACCGAAAGCTTACCCGCCTTGAGGTCCGATTCGTCTTCACCGACGATCTGATAGCGCACTTCACTACCAGATTCCGCGTCAATCAGCGTGACCGTTACGCCAAAAACCACCTTCCCGGTAGGGGTGATCCGGGTGACATCGATAATCTGAGCATCCGCCAGCTTGCTCTCGATGTCCTGAACCCGCCCCTCGTTGAAGCTCTGTTGCTCCCTGGCGGCATGGTATTCGGCATTTTCTTTCAGGTCACCATGCTCCCTGGCTTCGGCAATGGCCTGAGTAATCTGCGGGCGCAACTCGAATTTACGGTGCTGCAGCTCTTCGCGCAGGGCTTCGGCACCTTTGACAGTCATGGGAATGGGCATGAATTCCGCCTTACTTCAGCGCGGAGGGCCTAACCGCCGTCCGCGGCGGCCGGGGAATAAAGATCCTGCAGCCGCCTGACTTTCAATTCGTGGTTATCGCGGGAATATCGAATGGCTATGCAGAACGCTTCACCGCCCGCTAAAGTCGTTGTGTAACACACTTTGTTGTGCAGTGCGAGCCGACGGATTGCGGCGGAATCACGAATAGACTGATGCCCCTCGGTGGTGTTGATGATCAGATCCAGCTGCTCGTTCTTCAGCAGATCAATCACGTGAGGTCGGCCCTCCGCGACCTTGTAGACGGTCTCCGTCTGGATGCCCGCCTCGATAAGCCTACGCGCGGTGCCGCTGGTGGCCACCAGACGGAATCCCAACTGAACCAGATCGGCGCCCAAGCCGACGATGCCCGGTTTGTCAGAGTCTTTCACTGACAGGAAAGCTCGGCCGCCCTGAGGCAGATCGACACCTGCCCCGAGCGTTGCCTTGGCGAACGCCTCGCCGAAGGTATCGCCCACACCCATGACCTCACCAGTCGATTTCATTTCCGGCCCCAGTATGGGATCGACACCCGGGAACTTACTGAACGGGAACACCGATTCCTTGACGTTCATCTGACGCGGAATGATCTCGTGGGTAATGCCCTGTTCGGCGAGCGTCGTGCCCACCATGCACCGAGCCGCCACCTTGGCGAGAGAAACGCCGATGCATTTTGAAACGAAGGGCACCGTTCGCGAGGCGCGAGGGTTCACTTCGAGCACGAAGATTTCCTCATCTTGAACGGCCAGCTGAACGTTCATGAGACCGATCACACCGAGTTCCATGGCCATCGCTTTGACCTGCTCGCGGATACGATCCTGGACTGAATCCGCAAGCTGATAAGGCGGAAAGGCGCAGGCTGAGTCACCGGAGTGGACGCCCGCCTGCTCGATGTGCTGCATGATGCCCCCGATAACGACATCCTTGCCATCGCACACGGCGTCCACGTCTACCTCAACCGCCTGGTCGAGGAACCGATCTAGCAGCACGGGCGAGTCGTTGGAAACCGTGACCGCCTCCTTGAGATAGCGGCCAAGCTCTTCTTCGCTGTTGACGATCTCCATGGCGCGGCCGCCAAGGACGTAGGATGGACGCACAACGATTGGAAAACCAATTGCCCGCGCGCCCGCCAGGCCGGTCTCCAGGTCGACCGCAGTACGATTAGAAGGCTGGCGCAGTTCGAGCTTCTCGAGCAGCGATTGAAATCTCTGACGGTCCTCTGCCCGGTCAATGGCATCCGGACTGGTTCCGATGATCGGCACCCCCGCCTGCTTGAGCTTATCTACCAGCTTCAGCGGCGTCTGACCGCCGAACTGGACGATGACACCTTCCGGCTTTTCTATATCGACTATAGCCAGAACGTCTTCCAAGGTAACCGGCTCAAAATAGAGCCGGTCCGACGTGTCATAGTCTGTGGATACGGTTTCCGGGTTGCAGTTGACCATGATGGTCTCGAAACCATCTTCCCGCAGAGCCAGCGCTGCATGCACGCAACAGTAATCGAACTCGATACCCTGACCGATGCGATTCGGCCCGCCGCCCAGCACCATGATCTTTCGCCGGTCTGAGGGCGCGGCCTCACATTCTTCTTCGTAGGTCGAATAAAGATAGGCGGTGGCAGCAGGAAATTCCGCCGCGCAGGTATCAACCCGACGGTAGACGGGGCTGACACCCAGCGCAAGGCGGTGAGCACGAACCCGCGCTTCGTCCGTCATGAGCAGCGTCGCCAGGCGCGCGTCGGAAAAACCTTTGCGCTTCAGGTCATAGAGCGCCTCACGCTGCAGGTTTTCCAGGCGCTGACCCATGATGGACAGCTCCGTTAAAACCAGGTCCTCGATCTCAGCCAGAAACCAGGGATCGATGGCAGAAAACTCATGTACCTCTTCAAGCGACAAGCCGAAGCGGAAGGCGTCGGCCAGGTACCAGATACGTTCTGCACCGGGAACACTCAGCTCTCGACGGAGCGTGGCGCGCGCTTCGTCCCCGTTCTCTTCGAGGATCGGATTGAGACCATCCATGCCGGTCTCTAGGCCACGCAAGGCCTTCTGAAGAGACTCCTGAAAAGTCCGGCCGATAGCCATTACCTCACCGACGGACTTCATTTGAGTCGTCAACCGGGCATCGGCCTGACTGAACTTTTCGAAGGTAAAACGGGGGACCTTGGTCACCACATAGTCGATGCTTGGCTCGAAAGAGGCCGGGGTTACACCGGTGATATCGTTGACAAGCTCATCGAGCGTGTAGCCCACCGCCAGCTTGGCGGCGACTTTGGCAATGGGAAACCCGGTGGCTTTCGAGGCCAGCGCTGACGAGCGCGACACCCGCGGATTCATTTCAATGACGACCAACTTGCCGTTCTCGGGATTGACCGCGAACTGCACGTTGGAGCCACCGGTTTCCACACCGATTTCCCGCAGCACGGCGATGGAAGCATTGCGCAGGATCTGATATTCCTTATCGGTCAGCGTCTGAGCCGGCGCCACCGTGATGCTGTCACCGGTATGCACGCCCATAGGATCCAGATTTTCGATGGAGCAGACGATGATGCAGTTGTCGTTTCGGTCCCGCACCACCTCCATTTCGTATTCTTTCCAACCCAGCAGCGACTCATCGATCAGGAGCTCGTTGGTCGGCGAAAGATCAAAGCCCCGCTCGCAGATCTCCTCGAACTCTTCTGTGTTATAGGCAATGCCACCGCCACTGCCGCCCAGCGTGAAGGAGGGCCGGATGATGCAGGGAAAGCCAAGCATGCTCTGCACCTGCACCGCCTCCTCCATGCTGTGAGCAATGGCGGACCGCGGCGTCTCCAGACCGATACGCTTCATGGCCTTGTCGAAGCGCTCCCGGTCCTCGGCCATGTCGATGGCGTCCTGACTGGCACCAACGAGCTCCACGCCGTATTTCTCCAGCACGCCTTCGCGCACCAGATCCAGAGCACAGTTCAGCGCCGTCTGCCCGCCCATGGTAGGCAGCAGGGCGTCAGGGCGTTCCTGCTCGATGATCCGGGCCACGGTTGACCACTCCACAGGCTCAATGTAGGTGGCATCCGCCATGGCAGGATCTGTCATGATGGTGGCCGGATTCGAGTTCACCAGAATGACCCGGTAACCCTCATCCTTGAGCGCCTTGCAGGCCTGGGCGCCGGAGTAGTCGAACTCACAGGCCTGCCCGATGACGATGGGACCGGCACCGACGATCAGCACGGATTGGATATCGGTTCGTTTAGGCATGGCGATCGTCCATCAGCGCGACGAACTCATCGAATAGATATTCGCAATCCTGCGGCCCTGGGCTGGCTTCAGGGTGACCCTGGAACCCAAGAGCCCGTCGGTCCGTTCGCCGCAGACCCTGCAGGGTGCCATCGAAAAGCGAAACATGGGTGACTTCCAGGCAGTTGGGCAGGGCGTCCGCGTCCACGGCGAACCCGTGGTTCTGGCTGGTGATGACAACGCGCTGGTCGCGAAGATCCTGCACCGGATGGTTCGCTCCATGGTGGCCGTGGGCCATCTTCATAGTGCGCGCCCCGCTTGCCAGCGCCAGCAGCTGATGCCCCAAGCAGATGCCGAAAATAGGCATATCGTGCTGCAGCAGAGCGGCTATGGCTTCAATGGCATAGCCGCAGGGCTCCGGATCGCCGGGACCGTTAGAGAGAAAAACCCCATCCGGGTTCATGGCCAGCACTGCCTCCGCAGGCGTAGTGGCGGCGACCACGGTCAACCGACAGCCGCGATCCGCAAGCAGACGCAGGATGTTGTGTTTGACGCCGAAATCGTAGGCGACCACGTGGTAGCGGGACTCAGCCCGGCGACCGTAGCCCTCCCCGATGGACCAGCTGGTCTGGTCCCAGCTTGTGGTTTCGCTGCGCGTCACCACACCGGCCAGGTCCATGCCCTGCAGGCCGGGAAAGCTTCGCGCCTCCGCAAGGGCCATTTCCACCGCACTGTCTCGCGCGGCCGTCGCCCCGGCGGCAATGCAACCGGCAAGGGCGCCCTTTTCCCGAATGAGCCGGGTCAGCCGACGGGTGTCGACGTCGGCTATGGCCACGACCCCCTGCTGATTCAGGTACTCCTGCAGACTAAGCCGCATCCGCCAGTTGCTGGCTCGACGTGGTGTCTGTCGAATGACCAGCCCGCTCGCCCAGACGCGGTCCGATTCCATGTCCTCGAGATTAATGCCCGTGTTGCCGATCTGGGGATAGGTAAGGGTAATGATCTGCCGGGCGTACGAAGGATCGGTGAGGATTTCCTGATAGCCGGTCATTGCCGTATTGAAAACCACCTCGCCGATCGAGGTGCCTTCTGCACCGATCGACTGGCCGCGAAACACGCTTCCGTCTTCCAATACAAGTAGAGCCGGAATCAATTCACCACCCTGGTTCAAAGTCAGTCCAATCGCGGCTGCTGGCGATTTCTGGTTCAGGGGTGCCGCCGGGGGACGCTTGAACCGTCTTCCGTCGATGCACCTTCTATTATTAGTTACTTCTAGTCAGCTGCGATCGCAAGAGGGCTGATTAGCTGCCGCTTGAAAAGGCCGCAATACCCAACCCGATTGGGTGGCGTAGTCTACCCAAGCGAACCCTTAAAGCCCAGCACATCCTGCATATCGAATAGCCCGGCAGCCTGTCCGTCGAGGAAACGCACCGCACGCAGGGCACCATGGGCGAAATTCATACGGCTCTGGGCTCGATGGGTAATCTCAATGCGCTCTCCAGCCCCCGCGTACAGAACTGTGTGCTCACCTACGATGTCGCCGGCGCGCACGGTGGCAAAGCCGATAGTCTGCCTGTCACGGGCGCTGCTAATGCCCTGGCGTCCGTATACGGCAACCTCATCGAGATTCCGCTCAAGGGCCCCGGCGAGGATTTCACCCAGCCGCATCGCGGTTCCGGAGGGCGCGTCGATCTTGTCCCGGTGGTGCGCTTCGATAACCTCTATGTCCACATCCTCGCCCAGGACCCGCGCGGCCAACTCCACCAGCTTGAAGCAAAGGTTCACGCCAACGCTCATGTTGGGCGCCATCAGGATCGGGATAGATTCTGCGGCCTGACGGATAGATTCGAGCCCAGCATCGTCAAACCCAGTGGTTCCAATCACCAGCCCCTTCCCGGCTGCAGAGCAGACGTCGACACTACGTAACGTGGCGTCGGGCACGCTGAAATCGATGAGCGTATCAAACGCCGCCACACAGCCTGCCAGATCGTCGGTGAGACGAACGTCCAGGCGACCCAGGCCGGCCAGCTCCCCGGCGTCCGCACCGAGCAGACTCAGCCCGCTACGCTCAAATGCCGCACCGAGAGTCATATCCGAGGCCTCATGGATGGCCTGAATAAGGGTCTTGCCCATCCGCCCGGCCGCACCGGTTACCGCTACGCGCGTCATTCCTTGAGTCCTTTTTGTGCTGCGGCGGATGTTAGCAGACTGGCGGGGATTCAGGTTCTCGGGACCACGGAAAAGGGGCCCCGGCAAGGGTGCCCGGCAAGGGTGCACCGCGCGATCTGATCAGCCGGTCAGGCCGTCGAAGAAGTCCTTGACGCCTTTGAACCAGGACGTGCCTTTGGGCGAGTGTTTTTCGCCACCGTCAGACAGGCTGGCGCGGAAATCGCGCAGCAGCTGTTTCTGCTTATCGGACAGCTTAACCGGCGTCTCTACAGCGACGCGGCACAGCAAATCCCCCACCGAGCCACCTCTGACCGGCGTCACCCCTTTGCCTCGCAACCGAAACATCTTACCGGTCTGAGTTTCCGCCGGGATCTTCAGCTTGACTCGGCCATCAAGGGTAGGCACTTCCAGCTCTCCGCCGAGGGCGGCGTCGACAAACCCGATGGGCACCTCGCAGTAAAGGTTGGCTCCGTCCCTGACGAAGATGGGGTGCTCACGCACCTCTATCTGCACATAAAGATCTCCAGCGGGGCCGCCGCCGATACCGCCTTCTCCTTCGCCTGCCAGGCGAATGCGATCCCCGTTGTCGACGCCAGGCGGAATCCGCACAGACAGGGTTTTGCGTTTCTCCACGCGCCCACGGCCGCCACAGGGGCTGCAGGGGTCGCTGACAATCTGCCCGCCGCCGCGACAGCGCGGACAGGTCTGCTGCAGAGAGAAAAAGCCCTGGGCAACCCGAATCTGCCCGGCGCCACCGCAATCAGGACAGGTTGTAGGGCTGGTGCCGGGCTTGGCACCGGAGCCGGAACAGACCTCACAGCTCGACAGGACGGGGACCTTGATCTCCACGGAGTCGCCCCGCACCGCCTGCTCCAGATCGAGTTCCAGGCCATAACGCAAATCGGCGCCGCGCTGAACCGAGCCTCTCCCACGACCGCCCCCAGCGAAGATATCGCCGAAAACGTCGCTGAAGATATCGCTGAAGCTGGAACCGGAAAAACCTGCACCCATACCGCCGGCGCCATCCAGACCCGCATGACCGAATTGGTCGTACGCCTGGCGCTTCTGGCTGTCGGTCAAGACCTCGTAAGCTTCGCTGGCCTCTTTGAACTTCTCTTCCGAACCCGCGTCATCCGGATTGCGGTCCGGATGATATTTCATCGCCAGCCGGCGATAGGCTTTCTTGATATCGGCATCGGAGGCATCCCGCGAGATGCCCAGCACTTCGTAATAGTCGCGTTTCTCCATAATCTGTCCGATACCGAGCGGGGCTTAGGCGGTTCGGGGCCCGTCTCCGCGCCCCCGATCACCGGCTATTTGTCCTTTTTGTCGTCCACCTCTTCAAACTCCGCATCGACCGTATCGCCGTCGCCGGCACTGCCGTCGTCAGCACCGCCGTTACCAGCCTCAGCCTGCTGCGCCTGTTCGGCATACATTTTCTGCGCGAGTCCGGAGGAAGCTTCCGAGAGGGCCTGCATCTTAGCCTCAATGTCGCCCTTGTCGCCATTTTTGATGGCCTCTTCCAGCGCGCCCGCCGCCGACTCAATGGCCGTTTTCTCTTCTTCGCTGGCTTTGTCGCCGGCTTCCGCAAGCGTCTTCCGGCTGGCATGCACCAGACCGTCCGCTTGGTTACGCAGGTTGACCATGGCCTCGAACTTCGCGTCCTCTTCCGAATGAGCCTCGGCATCCCGCACCATGTTGTCTATCTCCTCGTCGGACAGGCCGCCGGAAGCTTTGATCACGATGGACTGCTCTTTACCCGTCGCCTTGTCTTTGGCAGAGACGTTGAGGATGCCGTTGGCATCCAGATCGAAGCTGACCTCGATCTGCGGCATGCCCCGGGGAGCCGGCGGAATATCAGCGAGATCAAAGCGCCCCAGAGACTTGTTCTGCGCTGCCTGCTTGCGCTCGCCCTGCACCACGTTGATGGTAACCGCCGTCTGATTGTCGTCCGCGGTTGAAAACACCTGCTGCTTCTTCGTTGGAATCGTGGTGTTCTTCTCGATAAGCGCGCTCATCACGCCGCCCAGGGTTTCAATACCCAGCGATAGCGGCGTGACGTCCAGCAACAGAACGTCTTTGACGTCGCCGGACAGCACAGCCGCCTGAATAGCAGCCCCGATGGCCACTGCCTCGTCAGGGTTCACATCTCTGCGCGGCTCTTTGCCGAAGAATTCCTGAACCTTGTTCTGCACCTGGGGCATGCGCGTCTGCCCGCCGACAAGAATCACGTCGTCGATTTCCGAGCCGGAGAGCCCGGCATCTTCCAGTGCGGTACGGCACGGGCCGATGGTCCGGTCTACCAATTCCTCTACCAGAGACTCGAGCTTGGCCCTGGTCAGCTTCATCACCAGGTGTTTCGGTCCGCTCTGATCCGCCGTGATGTACGGCAGATTGATCTCCGTCTGCTGGCTGCTTGAAAGCTCGATTTTGGCCTTCTCGGCAGCTTCTTTGAGACGCTGCAACGCCAGCGGGTCATTGTGCAGATCGACACCGTTGTCCTTCTTGAACTGATCGGCCATGTAGTCAATGATCCGCAGATCGAAGTCTTCACCACCCAGGAACGTATCGCCGTTCGTGGCCAGCACTTCGAACTGATGCTCACCGTCGACGTCGGCAATCTCGATGATAGAGACGTCAAAGGTTCCGCCGCCGAGGTCGTAGACGGCAATCTTGGCGTCGCCTCGCTTTTTGTCCATCCCATAGGCCAGAGCGGCGGCGGTGGGCTCGTTGATGATTCGCTTGACATCAAGCCCGGCGATTCGCCCGGCGTCTTTCGTCGCCTGGCGCTGGGAGTCGTCAAAATAGGCCGGGACCGTGATCACCGCCTCAGTAATCGTCTCGCCGAGATACTCTTCCGCCGTCCGCTTCATCTTCTTGAGGACCTCTGCAGAAATCTGCGGCGGCGCCAGCTTCTCGTTCTTTACGCTCACCCAGGCGTCACCGTTTTGCGCTTCGATGATCTCGTAGGGGACCATCTTGATGTCCTTCTGCACGACGTCGTCGGAGAACTTCCTCCCAATCAGACGCTTGACCGCAAACAGCGTGTTGTTGGGATTGGTGACCGCCTGGCGCTTAGCGCTCTGGCCAACGAGAATTTCACCATCTTCGGTGTAAGCGATGATGGAGGGCGTAGTGCGATCACCCTCAGAATTTTCGATAACCTTGGCTTCCTTGCCCTCCAGAACGGCCACACAGGAATTGGTGGTGCCGAGGTCGATACCGATGATCTTGCCCATTCTTGCTTTCTCCAGAATCTTTATCTGGCCCTGACTGACATGCCTGGACCGCTGTTAACCGGAATATCTGTGCAAACCGCTCGACTTCAACCCCGGCGTATCAATCTTTTTACCCAGCCTGTTCCGGCGCTTTGCTGACCACCACCATGGCGGCACGCACCAGGCGCCCGTTAAGGGTGTAGCCCTTCTGCATAACCTCTATAACCGAGTTGGGTTCAGCGCTGGCGCTTGGAACCATCGCCATGGCCTCGTGCAACTGGGGATCAAAAGGCTCTCCGAGGGGATCCACCTGGGCGATGCCGGCCTTTTCGAGCACCGTATGAAACATCTTCAGAGAAAGCTGTACTCCCTCGGCAATGGCTTCTGCGCCCGCCGAAGCGCCCGCTTCCGCGGGCTCTGCCTGCGTGGCCAGCTCAACGGCCTTTTCCAGACTGTCCAGCACGGGCAGCAGTTCCTGAGCAAAGCTTTCCAGCGCGTACTTGTGAGCGTTTTCAACGTCGCGACTGGCCCGGCGGCGTGTGTTCTCCGCCTCGGCCTGCGCCCTAAGCGCCTGATCTTTATAACTTTCTATCTGGGCCAGGGCTTCAGCCAGCGGTCCCTCGACATCGCTGGTCACCGGTTGATCCTCGCCGCCCGGACCCGCTGACGCGGTCTGCTGCTCGGTTTGAACAGCATTCTGGGCCTCCTCGGCCATTTTCTCATCCGCCTTTTCACCCGGCATGGTCTGCTCGCTCCCAAAAAAACATCCATGGCCTCCAGCTGGGGCTGACGGCGCTTTCCAGTGGCTCTATCTGGGGGAGCTAAAGCAAATTTCAAGCGTCGGGCGGAAAAAGCCCGCGCCCGTGCTTCAGGAGTAGGTCATTGCCGCGCTGAGCATGCGCGCGGTCATATCCACCACCGGGATGATCTCCTGGTAGGCCATTCGGGTGGGCCCAACGACTCCGAGAACACCGGCCATCTCACCGTTGACCTCATATACGGACGTGACAAGGCTGAGATCGTCGAAAACCTGATAACCGGACTCCTCCCCGATGAACAGCTGAATACCCGGACTTTCCAGGCATTGGTCCAGCAGATGAAGAATCCCCCCCTTGCGGGAAAGAGCGTCAAACAGTTTGCGCACCTGGCCCGTATCGCCGGCAAAGTCCAGCAGGTTGGTCTCGCCGGACACGACCAGACCGTCACCGGCCTCATCCGAGGGTTCAAAAGCCTGTGAGGCGACGTCTAGCGCCATCTGCATGAGACTGTCCATGCGATCCTTATCCGCCTGAATACTCTCCAGCAGCGCTTCCCTCACCTTCAGCAGTGACAGCCCGGCAAACTCACGGTTAATCATGTTTGCCGCCTGGGTGAGCTCGGAATCACTGTAAGCGCGATGAGTATGGATGACCCGGTTCTGCACCTCGCGGTCGTTCAGCACCAGAATTACCAGGACGCGCTCCCCGGAGAGCGGCAGAAACTCAACGTGCCGCAATACCACCTGGTCCCGTCTCGGCAAGGTGATCAGGCAGGTCATGCGGGTCAGGTGAGAGGTCAGATTCGAGGCGGCCTCTACCAGCTGTTTGGGAGACAGATCGGGGTTAAGCTGCAGTTGCAGGCGGTGCACCTGCGCCTCGTCCAGCGGACGCACGCTGAGGAGGCTGTCGACGAAAAACCGCAGTCCCCGGTCCGTAGGAATCTTGCCCGCCGACGTATGTGGCGAACGCACCAGCCCCTGGGCCTCCAGATCCGCCATGATGTTGCGCACGGTCGCCGGACTGACTTCGATGCCCGGCTGGGCCGCCAGCAGCTTCGATGCCACGGGCGTACCTTCCTCGATATAGCGTTCGACCAACAGCTTCAGCAGCAGCTGGGCGCGCTCATCAAGGGCGTTTTCCGCTGACTTTTTCATGGGGCCTACAACTTACCGATGACTGACCGTAACATGGGCGATGGGCCTCTACTATGAAGATCTTCTACCGTATCGAGATCTCTGCTCCAAGCCTGTATTAAGATCTATCTGAGGCCATTCGGTTCATCGATCACCTCGACACCAGGCTCTCAATACTATTCAGCGCCAAACATATGCAACTTCACCGGATTTCATCAAGCGTTATCAGAGCCGCCGCGAGATGGGCGCATCGTGGTTCACACCATGCTTAAAGCGCTCACCGTCCGCGACTTTGCCCTGGTTCGATCTCTCGACATCGGCTTCGGCGAGGGACTGACAGTCATTACCGGCGAATCAGGCACCGGGAAATCCATACTGCTGGGAGCGCTGAGTCTGGTGCTCGGCGAGCGCGCGACGGTAGACATTGTCCGACCCGGCGCCGCACGGGCAGACATCAGCGCAGAGTTCGACGTTTCCGGATTGAACGCGGCAGCCGCGTTCCTCGACCAGCAGGCGCTTGCGGATGAAGATCAGGCTGGCCGCTGCCTGGTACGCCGGGTGGTCAATGCCGACGGGCGGTCCCGGGCATTCATCAACAGCACCCCGGTAACCTTGCAGGTGCTGCGTCAGCTTTGCGAGAAGCTCATCGATATCCACGGCCAGGACGAGAACCAGCGTCTTGCGCAGAGAGACGTGCAGCTGGGTCTGCTTGACGACTACGGGGTCGACCCGCAGGAGCTGCAATTCTGCCGGGAAGCCTTCAGGGCCTGGCAGAAAGCCTGCACCCAGGCGGCGGCGCTGGAAGCCGACCTGGAAAGCCGCAGCGACCGGGCATCACTGCTGGTCTATCAGCTGGAAGAGCTGGAAACGCTGGCGCTCAACGAGGACGAGTACCCGAAGATTGCGTCGGAGCACCGACGCCTTTCCCAGGCTCAGGATCTACGGCAAACGGCGGCCGACAGCCTGTCAGCCCTGGAGGAAGACGAGGCCAGCGGTCGCGTGATTCGAGCCCTGGCCAGCATGGACGACGATCACCCCAGACTGCAGAGCGCGCTGGACGCGCTGCGCGCCGCCGGCGACCTCATTGCGGATGCGGTGCGAGATCTGCGGGCCTATGACGACGCCCTGGACATCAATCCCGAACATCTCGCCACGCTGGATGATCGGCTGAATCAGATACACGAACTGGCGCGCAAGCACCGGGTCACCCCGCAGATGCTCCACGAACATCAGCAGTCGCTGCGCGGGGAGTTGGACAGCCTGTCAACCGACAGCTCGACGCTGCAGACCCTCCAGGAAGTCGTCGAGCGGGAACACGCTGCATTCCTGAAGCACGGAAAAGCGCTTTCCCGACAGCGGTACCGGTCGGCAGACGAGTTTGCCAGCGCGGTAAGTGCCTGCATGAATACCCTGGGCATCAAAGACGGCGCGCTGACGCTGGAATTTTCGCCATCTGAATCGGAGCGCGGCCTGGAATCCGTGGAGTTTCACGTGCAGACCAATCCGAAATACCCATCCGGACCGCTGAACAAGATCGCCTCCGGTGGCGAGCGGGCGCGGATCAGCCTGGCGATTCAGGTAGTTGCCGCCGAGAAATCCGCACTACCGTGCCTGGTGCTCGACGAGGCAGACGTGGGCGTAGGGGGCACCACCGCAGACGTGGTGGGCAGGCTGCTGCGGGCGCTGGCCGCTCACACTCAGGTTATCTGCGTAACCCACGCACCCCAGGTTGCTGCGCTGGGTCATCACCACCTGCGTGTACACAAAGACCGGGAGCAGGACACCCAGATCGACGCCCTGGCGGACGACAGCCGGGTCGAGGAGCTGGCACGGATGCTGGCGGGCGCCGATATTACCGACAAATCCCGAGACTACGCGGCAACCCTGCTGCGGGAAGCAGACAACAGAGCGCTTCATTGAACGCTTGCGGGTGGGTAAACTGCAGCCCGTTTCAGCCACACAGACCACCATGCGCCATATCGCCTGCCTGATCTGCGCCAGCCTCCTGCTCAGCGCATGCACCATGCCACGCTTCAGCCTGCCGCGCGTGCACAAGGTGACCGTCCAGCAGGGCAACGTCATCACCCAGGATATGATCGATCAGCTGAAGCCGGGAATGACCCGAGGCCAGGTGGCCTACGTCATGGGCGACCCCGTGTTCCGCAACACCTTCGACGACAATCGCTGGGACTACATCTACAGCATCGAAGTTCCCGGCTACTACAAAGACAAAAAAATGGTCAGCCTGTTCTTCGAAAACGACGTGCTCGCCTACTTCACCGGTGACTACACCCCCAGCGAGAACAGCGAAGATAACGAACCCGAACCCGAACCCGAACCCGAAGACACGGTCTCAAGCCTCTAATTGCCGCGGGCGCTTAGCAGCCGCGGGCGCCCAGTCGCTGCAGGCGCCAGGCAGCTACCGGCGCCCCTTTAAGCGCTGGCGCCGTGCCTCTCGCGGATCGGCCTGGAGCGGTCGGTAAAGCTCAATCCGATCGCCATCGGCCAGCACCCGGCCAGCGTCTACCCGCTCTCCGTAGATGCCAACGGGCAGCTGCTGAAGATCAAGGGAAGCAAACGGTTCCCGATCCGCCAGCAAGGCCAGTGCCTGCGCGACAGTTGCGCCCGGTGGCAGCGTGAGATTCGCCGTGTGGGCCATTTCAGACAGCGCGTAGACGACCTCGACGTTCAGCAACTAGCAGCACCTGGGGCGACCGCACGCAAGCTCATCACCCGAGAAGCGCCCTGGCGCGATCGCAGAATGCGTCCACCAGACGATCAGCGGCCTTCACGAACACGCTGGAAAACGCACCTCCCAGCAGCGCACGGGCGCCGGTAAATTCGAAGTGCAGCATCAGATTCACCTTGCACCCTTCATCTCTACCGAGCCGAACGAAGGTCCAGACACCGCTGAGCTCACGGAACGGTCCGGATATCAGCCGCAGCTCGATGCGCTCGTGGGGCATCAGCAGATTGCGCGTGGTAAAGCGCTCAGTAATGCCCTTGCTGCGCAGGGCGAGCTCTGCAATGACCTCGGTCTCGGAAGCCTCCAGCACCTGAGCCTCCGCGCACCAGGGCAGAAAGTCTGGATAGCGCGACACGTCGTTGACGATGTCATACACGGTGGATGCCGGAAAGGGTAGCAGGGCAGAACGATTGATGACCGGCATGGGCAGCAGGACTCAGTAGCGCCGTCAGCTCAGAATCGTGCTGATGAATACGATCAGCACGCCCAAAGGGGCAATGACCCCACACAGCAGCTTCCAGATCACGTTGACCCAGCCGCTCTGAATGCCCAACTGCTCGCCGATGACCGTTCTGGGCAAACCCCAGGCGGCAAACAGGGAGATAAGCATGCCCCCCAGCGGCAGCATGACGTTCTGCGAGACGTAGTCGACGAAATCGAAGAAGGTCAGTGACCCCACAATGTGAACATCGGCCCAGACATTGAAGGACAGCACGGTTCCGATACCGAGAATCCAGGCGATCACGCCCAGGGAGATGGCAACCCGGCCGCGCTTGGCGTTGTATTCCTCGACCAGGTAAGCCAGCGCGGGCTCCGAAATGGAGATCGCCGAGGTGATGGCTGCAAAGCTCACCAGCACGAAGAACAGGGTACCGAACAAGGCGCCCAGGGGCATCTGACCGAAGGCCAGCGGCAGGGTGACGAACATCAGCCCTGGGCCCTGAGAAGGCTCGAGACCGTTGGCGAACACAATGGGAAATATGGCCAACCCCGCGGCAACCGCCACCAGCGTATCCAGCCCGGCGATGAAAAAGACGGTGCTGCCGATAGACGCCGAGGCCGGCAGATAGGCGCCATACGCCATGATAGCGCCCATGCCCAGACTCAGAGTGAAGAAGGCCTGGCCCATGGCAATGAGCACCGTCCTGCTGGTGACATCTTCCCAATTGAAGGCGAACATGAACTGGGCCCCTTCTGCGAAACTCTCCGTAGTGAACGCGTAACCCAGCAGCAACAGCAGGAGCAGGAAAAGCAGGGGCATGAACCAGCGGATAGCCCTCTCGAGCCCTTTGATCACCCCTTTGGAGATGATGAACACCGTCGCAGCCATGAACAGGGTCTGCCAGAGGATCATCTGCAGCGGGTCCGCCTGAAACCGGCTGAAGGTTGCAGACGCCGTTTCAGGCGACGCCTGGTAAAAGGCGCCGTTGGCCATCTCGCTGACGTAGTAGAGGGCCCAGCCGGCAATGACCACGTAGTAGGAAAGGATGAGAAACCCGGCCAGCACGCCCATCCAGCCGATAAGCACCCACAGCGGATTCCGGTTATAGCGCTGTGCCAGGGTTCGCATGGTATTGATCGGGCTCTGCCGCCCTTCGCGGCCCAGGAGCACTTCGGCCATCATGATCGGCAGACCGACGAATGCCACGCAGGCGAGATAGATCAGCACAAAGGCCCCGCCGCCATTTTCCCCGGTGATGTAGGGGAACTTCCAGATATTGCCGAGACCCACCGCTGATCCGGCGGCCGCAAGAACGAACAGCCACCGGCTGGACCACATGCCATGTCGGGATTCCGTGCTTGCCGCCATTGTGCTACCTGGGGGTGAGGTTGGCGCGATTGTGGCCCAACGCTATAACCGCCTCAAGGTTCACCCGTATAATCGCGCCGTGGCAAGCAAGAAAGGAAAAGTCCCGACCGGCACCATCGCCCTCAACAAGCGGGCGAGGCACGACTATCTGCTGGAGGATCGCTTTGAGGCGGGGGTCGCGCTGGAAGGCTGGGAAGTCAAAAGCCTGCGGGCTGGCAAAGGTCAGCTGGTGGATTCCTATGTACTGGTCAGAAACGGCGAGGCCTGGCTGCTGGGCGCGAACATCACGCCGCTGGCCAGCGCATCCACCCACGTGGTGGCGGATCCCCAGCGCACCCGCAAGCTGCTGCTGCACGCCAAAGAAATTGCCCGCATCTACGCGGCCACCCAGCAGAAAGGCTTCACCTGCGTCGCCACCGCCCTGTACTGGAAGGGCAACCGGGTGAAGTGTGAGATCGCCCTGGGCAAGGGCAAAAAGCAGCACGACAAACGCGCCGCAAGCCGCGACAGAGACTGGAGCCGGCAGAAAGAACGCCTGATGAAGCAGACGGGCTGAGTTATCGGCGCTGATTTCTTGCGGCCAGGTACCCCCCCTGGCACCCGCTGTCAGGCGCCCACAGACCGACGCCAGTGAATCATTTCCAGAGCCGCGGCCGCGGCCTCGTACCCCTTGTTGAACTCGTCGTCAGACGCGCGGGCTCTGGCGTGCTCGATTTCCAGCACCGGCAACACCTCTACCACCACTGGCCGCCGAAACTGCAGGCTCACCGCCCCAAG
>JAHEEG010000107.1:5361-12269 GCA_024640825.1 Gammaproteobacteria bacterium | reverse complement strand
ATCCACGTCGACCACCGCTATTTTGGCGAGGACTACGGCATTCCTACCCCCCAGACTCTGGCGGCGATCCGCCTGCTAGCGCGGATGGAGGGCGTGCTGCTGGACCCCGTCTACTCCGGCAAGGGTTTTTCAGCGCTGATCGACAGGGTACGGCTCGGGGAATTTGACGACACAGATGATCTGGTCTTCATACATACCGGCGGCACCGCGTCCCTGGGTGTCTACGACGCCGCGTTCAACGCCTCTTGACAGAGATAAGAAAAGGCGTCCGCACCCGCGAGCGCATCGGTCTCAGGCATGGGTCACACCGAGCCCGAGCCCGCCGTCCACATCGAGGATGGCGCCAGTGGTCCACTCTGCGCAAACCAGGTAGGCCATTGCCTCCGCTATCTCCCCCGCGCTGCCGATTCGGCCGAGCGCGTGCTCGCCCGACATGGCAGCGAGCCGGGCTGACGCCTGCTGATCGTCGAGGTAGCCTGCCCGCTGATATATCTCGGTCAGCACTGCCCCCGGTACCACGCAGTTGACACGCACTCCGCAACTGCCCAGCTCTGCCGCCAGCACGCGGGTCAGCGTTTCCAACGCGCCCTTGGTGGCGGCATAAGGCGAGGCGCCGGGAAACGCCCTGCGGGTGTGCACGGAGCCAACGAAGAGCACCGCGCCCCGGCGCCGCTCCAGCAGCGGCACGGCCAGACCGGTAAGCATCATGCCGGCCACCACGTTGCTGTTGAAGATGTCGATCAGCGCGCCTTCCGAAAGCTCGGTAATAGCACCCCGATACATGTTGCCGGCATTGCTTATGAGGGCATCCAGCCCGCCGCCGTGGGCTTCCGCCGCTGCCAGCATACGACGCCTGTCGGTATCGACCGTCACGTCGCCGACCACGGCACAGCAGGCATCACCAATCTCGGCGCGAACTTCTTCCAGTCGATCTTCACGGCGTCCGGCGATGGTGACACGCGCCCCACGCTCGGCAAAGTGACGAGCCGCGCCCGCGCCGATTCCGGAGCTGCCGCCAGTCACCAGCACAGACATGCCGCTAATCTCTTTCATTCTGAGAGCTCCCCCATGAGCCAAAGCATGCTCTGACGGATCAGACGGCGGTGAGGTGCGCAGG
Source organism: Gammaproteobacteria bacterium (assembly GCA_024640825.1). Lineage (GTDB taxonomy): Bacteria > Pseudomonadota > Gammaproteobacteria > Pseudomonadales > Azotimanducaceae > UBA7803. Next base: position 11,152 of record JAHEEG010000107.1, on the reverse strand, counting down.
CCAGGCTTTCCGGCCCATGCCCCAGCGCGTCATAAACCACGCGTCCTTGCCCCCACTCACGACACCAGGCAACGGTTTGCCATTCGCTGCCTGGCACCCGGGCTTCCATCAGCACCTCGGCATCCGCCGCGACCTCCAGCTCGTGATAAACCTCATCGGCCAGCTCGAACCTGCTCAACCCTTCCGTTACCGGATGTTCGGCAACCGCCCGAACCTCTACCGGGCCCAGCTCAGGATGAAAGGTCTTGCCCCAGCGCCATGTACCGCCCAGAAGCTGTCGGAAACCGTACCAGGTATCAAAGCAGATGCTCGCCGTGTGCATCGCCAGCAGGCCACCCCCGGATTCTACGAAGCTTTCAATCCGAGACGCGGCCGCTTCGGGCAGCTCAAAAGCCCAACGCGCCCGATGAGGCGCGTACTTTTCGTCATTTTCCATCCGCCAGCGCAGCGCGTTGATGGTGAACAGATCCGCGTACTGCAGCTCGGCGACGGCTTCAGCAACGTCCTCGGTGACAACGCTCTCGACACCCAGCTCGGCGTAGAGCGAAACCAGCGCGGCAGAGGTCTCATCAAACGGGTGATAGATGCCGCCCGTCAGCAGAACGTTCTTCATAACAGGAGGCCAAGCGGTCGGGGGCACATTACGGCTGCGGGAAGCGCACGCGAACCGGGAACCGCCGCCAGTTGCCACGCACGCTATCGCTGTCCCTTTGGGGCGGATCGTCCGGCTCGTTAATCGCACCAAGATCGCAGAGCACGATGCGCACCAGCGCGGCGACGGTGCCGAACTGGTGGTCGTCCGATTGGGTATCCGATTGCGCTACCAGCCCGGCGTCCAGGTCTCGGCCGAGACAGTTGTGCACGCCGAGGCCAAAGGTCAGACCAAAGGGCTGAACCCTGCGCGCAGGCAGCTCGCGGTAGGGGTTGAAGCGTTCGCTGTCCGGGCCGAACACGGTCTGATCCGCGTTGGCCGCCGCAAGATCGAGCACCAGCAGATCATCGGGTGTCACTGCGACTCCCGAGGGGAGCGTCAGGGGAGTCACTGCACGACGCCAGGCCACCGGGCTCGCTGGATGCAGACGCAACGCCTCGTGGACGGCTCGCTGCAGAAAAAGGGGGTCGGTCTCCAGCGCCTGCCGCCGGCCTGGAAGCCCGTTGCACCAGCGCAGCAGCTCGTCTACCGCGTGCACCGTGGCGTTGGCCGTGCTGTGCGATCCGGCCTGCAGATAGAAGGCGATCTCTCGGCTCAGGACGTCGGTTGACAGTTCAAGGCGATCCTCATTGCGCAGCAGAATCGTCAGCATGTCTCGGGGCAGCCGGTCTTCCGGCGAGTTCCCGCGGGCAAACTCCGCCAGCAACCGCTGCCTTCGCTCCAGCGAGGGCTGCAGAAAATCACGCTCGTACTCGTCCAGCGCCAACCGTACTTCGGACGTCAGGACTGCCGGGTCGCGGGTGCTGTGCACCATGGTGGCGCCTTCGCCGAACTTCTGCACCAGCCGGAGCAGCCTGTCGGTTTCCTCGGGATCCCCACTCCGGTCAATCCCCGCGAAATCCGCGGTGAGATTCATAGTGACCGAATGTCCGAAAGCCACCAGATCCAACGGATTCCTGCCATGAAAATGGCCAAGCGTTCGAGCCACCGTGGCCGGGAAAACGGCGCGTTCGTAGTGGCGGGCGAAATCCCGCTGAAACACCCGCAGCGCCAGATGTCGGCGCCGAGTGTGTGCCTCGCCGTGCAGGGTCAACAGGGTATCCGCCATGATCACGGCACCGGCATCGTAGAGCGACTGCTTCAGATGCGGGTTGCACAGCGCCTGATAGACATGCTGATAGCCCTCGATGCGGACCTCAGGCATCCCGGGTATCGCGCCAGTACAGAGGGCCGGTGGAATAGGGGCTGACCCGCCAGCCGCTGATGGGCCGCCGCTCCGGCAGCTCCGGCAGTCGAACCCGCCGCCCGTCGAGGACAATCTCGCGGATTCGAGATTTATCGCCCAGCAGGGTCACGTCGCTGGATGGATCGCCGTCGATGAGCAGCAGATCGGCCAGCCGTCCGACTTCTACGGCTCCCACCTCACCCTGCAACCCGATGGCCCGACCGCATTCGGACGTAGCTGCCCGGATGGCTTCAAGCGGCGTAAAGCCGATGTCGCGAACGAAGATCTCCATCTCCCTATAATGCCACTCGCCATAGGGTGTCAGCGAAAAGCCGGTTTCCGTACCACACAGCACGGGCACCCCCGCATCGTACGCACGCCGAATGGTTTCGGCACTGTCGGCAATCTCCCTGCGAAACAGGTCCCGCAACGCGGGGTCCGCACCGACCCGGTCGCCGTAGTCGGCCAGATTGGCCTGAAACGTAAAGGTGGGAACGATAGGCGTCCGATGTTCGATGACCGCCGCAAGCGCTTCGTCGTTCATGAAGGTAGCATGCAGTATCATATCGAAGCCCGCGCGCGCGCAATCGATCGTGCTCTGTGGGTTCCTGCAATGTCCGGTAACGGGAATGCCAAGCTCGTGCGCGGTATCGCAGACGATTCGCAGCTCATCGAAGGACCAGGCCTGGATTTCGCCCTTGTGGCGCTGCCGCGGGATAAGACCGGTTACGTGCACCTTGATCCAGTCGACACCGATTTTTGCCTGCCGACGCACCTCCGCCACGATCTCGTCCCTGCCCCTGACGATCTTCGCATAGCCTCGCCGCCCCTGTTCCGGAAACAGCAGGCCCGCCGTTCCGCCCACAGAGGTCAGCAGCGCGTTACCGCCCGTGGACATTCTGGGGCCGACCAGAACACCGGCATCAATCGCGTCACGCAGATCTACCCCGATATCGAAGATACAGTCGGCATCCAGGAAACCGGTAACGCCCGCGCTCAGCACCCGCTGGGCGTTGCGCGCGGCGATGAGCGCGGACAGCGCTTCCCGCCGGTGAAAAAACAGCTCGTCGTTGGAGTGCGGTTCGTCAAAGGTCACATGGCAATGCGCATCGATGAGGCCGGGCATGAGGTGATAGCCAGCGCCATCGATGATTTCCGGGGCGTGCAGGTTCATGGAGGACCGATCACCCACGGCGGCAATGCGATTCGCCTCCACCAGGACCGAGCCTTCGAATGGGGCATTGCCCAGGCCATCGATGATCCGCACCCGATCGATGAGCAGTTGCCGGGTCACCGCGACGTGTCCTGCAGCACCCGCCAGACCCTCTCTGGAGTAGCTGGCATATCGAAAGTGCGAACGCCCAGCGCGTCCGTGAGCGCGTTGATGATCGCTGGCGGCGCACCGATGGCACCCGCTTCACCACAGCCCTTGATGCCCAGCGGATTCGAGGGAGACGGCGTATTAGTAAAGCCAACCTTGAAATCGGGCAGATTGTCCGCCCGTGGCATGCAGTAGTCCATGAAGGTGCCGCTGAGCAGTTGACCAGATTCCCGGTCGTAAACAGTGTGCTCCAGCAGTGCCTGTCCTACACCCTGGGCAATGCCTCCATGCACCTGCCCTTCGACGACCATGGGATTCACCAGGGTGCCGAAATCGTCTACGGCAACGAAATCTACCAGCGTCACCTCGCCGGTTTCCGCATCCACCTCCAGCTCGCAGACATGGCAGCCGGACGGAAAGGTGAAGTTGGGCGGATCGAAGAAGCAGCCTTCCTTCAATCCCGGCTCGAGATCCGCGGTGGGAAAATGGTGCGCCGTGTAGGCGTTCAGGGCCACTTCCGCGAACGACAGCTGCTGATTGGTCTGGCTGCTGGAGAACATGCCCCCGTCGAATTCCACCGTCTCCGCGGGCACGTCCAGCAGATGGCCAGCGATAAGCTTTGCCTTGCCGATGACTTTGTCGGTCGCGATGGCAATCGCCGACAGGCCTACCGGGCCGGAGCGGGAACCGAAGGTGCCCATACCAAACTGCACTTTGTCGGTATCACCGTGAATGATCTCTACATCTTCTACGGCAATGCCGAACCGATCCGCCACCAGCTGAGCGTAGGTGGTCTCGTGACTCTGGCCGTGACTATGGCAACCGGTGAGCACCTCGACGCTGCCGGTCGGATTGACCCTTACCTCTGCAGATTCCCAGAGGCCCGCGCCTGAACCCAGCTTGCCCAGCTTGGCGGACGGCCCGATACCCGCCGCCTCTATGTAGGCGCCGATGCCGATGCCTAGAAGCCTGCCCTGTTTCCGCGCCGCCGCTTTCCGCTCGGCAAATCCGGCGTAGTCGATCAACCGGAGCGCGTCCTCCAGATGCGCGTCGAAATCGCCGGTGTCGTATTCCATCTCCACCGGCGTCTGATAGGGAAAATCACGGACAAAATTGATCCGACGCAGCTCTGCGGGATCCGTACCTGTCTCGCGCGCTGCCTGTTCAACCAACCGTTCAATAACATAGGAGGCCTCTGGCCGACCAGCTCCACGGTAAGCGTCCACAGGCGTCGTATTCGTATAGCGGGCAATGACGCGCGCATGAATCGCCGGGATGACGTACTGTCCAGACAACAGGGGCGCGTAAACGTAAGTCGGTATGAGCGACCCGAAGGTCGACAGGTAGGCGCCGATATTCGCCTGCGTGTGAACTCGCAAACCAAGAAACCGGTGGTTCTCGTCTAGGGCCAGCGAGGCTCGGGTCACGTGGTCGCGTCCGTGCGCATCCGCAAGAAAGGCCTCGCTGCGGTCGGCGGTCCACTTCACCGGTCGATTCAGAAATCGGCTGGCAAACAGACACGCCACCTCTTCCGCATAGGTGAACGCCTTGGAGCCGAAGCCACCGCCTACGTCTTCGGAAATCACCCTCAACTTGTGTTCCGGGGCGAAACCGATGACGGCAGCGAGCGTCATGCGCAGACCATGGGGATTCTGACTGGCGATATAAACCGTGTGCTGTCCTGTTGCCCGATCAAAGCTGGCGTTGACGGCCCGGGGCTCCATGGCATTGGGCACCAGCCGATTGTTGACGATGTCCAGCTCGGTGACGTGTGCCGCGCGCGCAAAGGCCGACTCAGTTTCCGCAGCGCTCCCCAGCTCCCAGTCGAAAACCTGGTTGGCGGGCGCTGCGTCGTGAAGCCGCGGGGCATCAGGAGCGCCCGCTTCCACCACTTCTACTACTGCTGGAAGCTCGTCGTAGTCCACCATGACCAGCTCAGCAGCACTGCGGGCGGCTTCCCGGGTCTCCGCCACCACCACCGCGACCGCATCACCCGCATAGCGGACCCGCTCGACGGCCAGGGGAGGATGCTCCCCTGCGTTCATGGCGCTGCCGTCACGGGAGTGGATCATCCATCCGCAGGCGAGGTTTCCCAGGCCGCTTGCCGCATAGTCGGCGCCGCTGAGAACGGCCAGAACACCGGGAAACGCGGCGGCTTCGGACGTGTCTACCGCGCCCAGACGCGCATGCGCCATCGGCGCTCGAACGAAACTTGCATACGCCTGCCGCGGCAGCACGAGGTCATCCGTATATCGCCCGGAGCCGGTGATGAAACGGCGATCTTCCTTTCGTTTTACAGACGTGCCGAAGGCGCGCGGCAGAGCCACCTGAGCCAACCCTTTCTCCCAACGTATTGAGCAGGCCAAAGTTAGCCCAGAAGCGTCGCACTGACCAGCACCGTGTAATGGCCGCTGCCGATGAGCGACTCGTTTCGTCCGGCATAGCAGCAAAGCGCCGTGACGCCTGGCAACCGATGAAACGCGCTGAGCAAACGAGCACTAATCAGAGGTTCCCTAGGGAACCTCTGATTAAGTCCCAAGGCATGGGATAATCACGCATCTTCTTCCCGCGGTGCAAGCTCATGGATCAGATC
>JAHEEG010000107.1:0-5351 GCA_024640825.1 Gammaproteobacteria bacterium | reverse complement strand
CACTAACCAGAGGTTCCCTAGGGGTATCTCCCTATTCCGGCGCTGCCGGGCGCTCGGGCACATTGCCACATACTATGACGCATCCGGCGACAAACAACCCCTGCAATTCCTGCCCGACCCGAACTTTGTGCCTGGCATCGGGCCTGGATGAAAGCGCGCTGGATTCGCTGGCGGACTGTGTGAAGCCCAGCGCTCCGCTCAGAAAAGGGAGACACCTGTACCGTGAGGGAAACAATGCGGATCGCTGCTACGTGGTGCGGTCAGGGGTTTTCAAGACCTTTACCATGACGCCGGCCGGTGATGAATACGTTACGGGTTTTCACTACCCCGGCGAGCTGCTTGGGGTCACCGGACAGGCGACCGGCCGGCATGCGGACTCCGCGATGGCCCTGGAAACCAGCACCGCGTGCCGGGTTCGATTAGACGACATGGCAACGCTGTGGAAAATCGGCGGCGGACCATCGCTAATGCGAATGCTCGGTCAATCTGAAAGAACGGCAGCAGGCGAGCACATCAACCTCGGACAGGTCAGAGCGGATGCCAGAGTCGCCGGTTACCTGCTGCAGCTTTCCGAAAAACAGCGGCAGTTGGGCCGGGACAAGCTGATTCTTCACACACCGATGAGCCGTACCGACCTGGCAAACTTCCTCGGCATGACCCTGGAAAGCCTGTCCAGAGTGATCGGACGCTTCAGCAAGGCGGGGCTGATAACCAGCAGGCTCGGGGAGATTGTTCTAGAGCGTCCGGAAGCGCTGAAAACGCTTGCCCTTCATCTGCCGGAAAACAACTAACTTTTTTCCTCGCGCACTTCCGAAGTTACCCGCACGGCAAGAACGTCGCATCCTACGCCGTGGATCACGCCACTGGCAGTCGAACCCAGGAGCAATCCGAGACCGTGACGGCCATGGGTTCCGATGACGATCAGGTCAGCGCCGGCACTTTCAGCCAAATCGCGTATCTCGTGGGCGGGCGCACCGAGGATTACATGGACATCTTCCGCCTTGGCCCCGTATCGCGCCGCCAGGTCCGCAAGCTGCCCCCTGGCCTGCTTTACGGCTTCCTCTTCGAAAGAAACCGCCCCGCTGCTGATCGGAGCCATGTCCAGACCGCCGTAAACCTGGGTCAGCGGCTTCACCACGGATACCAGCGACAGCCTTGCGTTGTTGAGGTCTGCAGCTTCTCGTGCCCGGGACAGAACCTCTTGCGAGTCCTCTGACAGATCCACCGCCACGAGAATGTGTTTGTACGTCATGAACGAGACACTCTTTTTGCAGTTTGTATTGATTCAGTTTTTATTGTTGATCGATTTGCGCAGACTAATCATCGGCCAGAATATAGACTATTCGGGAAAACACCTATCGGCACTCCGCCCGGCGGTTTCGGAATCCCCTTAGTGACACCGATTACGGGCTCTGTGTTTATAGCAGGCAACCACGGAGCAGAACCAGTGAACACGGATCAGATCAAAAACAAGCTCGAGGGCATGCGCAAAGACCTTGAGGCGCGCCAGACCCGGATCGCCAAACATACCCGCCACCGGGATGAGCCGCTGTCCGCCGACTTCGCCGAGCAGGCGACAGAACTCGAAAACGGCGAGACGCTGGTAGCGCTGGACCGGGAGATCCAGGACGAGATCACGCGGATAGAGCAGGCGCTCAGGCGCCTCGAAGACGGCACCTACAGGACGTGCGCGAGGTGCGGCGGCGACATCGCCCAGAAACGTCTGGAGGCCATTCCCCACGCCAGTCAATGCATCGACTGCGCGAGCAAGGATTGAACCGCCGCGAGCGTGGAATGAAAGAACCAAACCTAAAAGCCGTGATGACCCCTTTCCCCTACTCGGTCGCTCTCGAGGAACCCCTGGCGCAGGCCCGCAAGCTGATGCTGGAGCATCGCGTCCGACATCTGCCTGTGACCGTTGATCATGAACTCAAGGGGCTGATAACCGATCGCGATATCAAGCTTCTGCTGGGGCCGGAGTTAGGCTCCCCGGACCCAAAGCAGCTGACCGTCGAAGACGCCTACGTGGAGGACTGCTACGCCGCAGACCTGGAAACCCCGCTTCGCCTGGTGCTCACCGAAATGGCGGAAAAACACATCGGCGCCGTGGTGGTAACGGCCCACGGCAGGCTGGCGGGCATCTTCACCGCGACGGACGCCTGCAGAGCCTTTGCCGACCACCTGAGCAGCCAGTTTCACGCTGGCGAGGGAGACCCGCCCGACGTCGCCTGATTCCTGAGCGCGTTCAGCCGCGCCGCCAGGTTGGCGATATCCAGGTCAGCGCCGGTATCGATACGCATGACAGGCTCGGGTTGCTCGGGTTCCTCGAACCGCCGTCGCTGCGCCTCGAGCACCGGCAAGCCGGCCTCTGACGCATCGTCACCCGTTGCCTCGCGGGAATCCACCCGATTCCGGAGTACCTCCAGGGACGCGTGGCAATACAGCACCACCGCCGGAACCTTTCCGCTCCAGGCAGCTTCCAGAAGCGTCTGGCGCCGCTGGGCAGACAGAAAGGTTGCATCGAGAATCACCGTCTCCCCGGCTTGAAGCAGGAGAATGGCCAGATCAGCCAGCGTCGCATAGACGGCATCCACCCGCTCGGCGGCGTAAAGGCCCTGATCGAGTGCAGATCCGCTGCGGGCGTCCCGTGCCAATCCCGCCTGGGCTTTGCGCAACACGTCAGATCGCAAACGCAGCGCCCCAAGTTGTGGCACCAGACGCGTCGCCACATAAGATTTGCCAGAACCGGACAGCCCGCACATCAGCACCAGGAGTGGACGGCCGGATGATTCCCGTGCCGACGTCCTGCGCTGATACCAACGCGCGGTCCAACCGAGGTGGGTATCGAGCCGTCTCGCTGGGCCCCTCCGTGACTCAGGGTCATCGCCAATCTGCGCCAGCTCCAGGGCCGCCACCTTGGCTCTGACCATGGAGCGATACGCGGCGTAGAACGGCAGCAGTACCAGGCCGTCGTAGTCGCCGCTGGCGTCCGCATACCCGTCAACGAACGCATACCCCAGGTCCGAACGGCCACGAACCAGGCAGTCCATGAACAGAAACGCAATGTCGCTGACGGTGTCTATCCATCGGAGGTTGGGATTGAACTCAAGGCAGTCGAAGGCCGTCACGCCGCCTTCCAGACCCACCAGGTTGGACAGGTGCAGATCGCCGTGACACTCGCGCACGAACCCATTACGAAGTCGGGTCAGAATCCGCTGGTGCAGCGCAGCGAGGTCAGCGCGAGCCGCCTGGGCGCACAGCGTCAGCTGCTGGTTTTGCACTTTGGTCAGTGGTTGATCGCGCAGACTGTCGAAGTTCTCCTCTATGGGGGAAACTACCCGCTTCTGCAGCGCCTGCTGCAAATCGGCATCGGCAGCAAATTTCAGGCTCGGCAAGGCCTGGTGCTGCAGGGCCAATCGGGCACCGAAATCCCGCAGCATGGACAGCGAAACGCCGTCAACCGCCAGCAGCCTGTCAAGCTGACGTTGGGCCGGGAACTGGCGCATTTTCACTGCCCACTCCAGCACGTCTCCCTCTCCGGCTATCTGTACTCCGCCATTCGGGCTGCGTGTCACAGGAACCACATCCAGATAAAGATTCGGGGCAAAAGCCCGATTGCAGCGCAGCTCCTCGCGGCAGAAATGCGCCCGCCGATCCAGGGTGCTGAAATCCACGAAGGAGAACCTGACAGGTTTTTTCAACTTGTAGGCGATATCGCCGGTCAGCAGCACCCAGGAGATGTGCGTTTCTACAAGCTCGATCGGGGCGCAGGCGTGAGGGTAAGCGGCCGAGCTCAAAAGCGCGGACAGCGATTCCGGTAAAGGCATAATATGAACCGGAGAAACGGAAATCTCAGTAGACTCGACGTCCTGCACAGGCTCTACTAGGGGAACTACGGATAGCCGGTACCGGAGGGCACCGCGAGCATTAACGCGCCGCGAGCTAAAACTAAGCCGGGCACAAGAAATAAATCAGGGCAGAAAAAGATGTCTGTAAGCGGGATCAGAATGTCCCACCGGAAGTCTCACCGTTTGCTGTTTGCCAGCCTCCTGCTGGCAACAGGGGCAGGTCATTGCCAGCAAACGGCGGCTGCCAACCCGACGACAGAGAATCCCGAAGCGCTTCAGGCGGCAACGCTAATCGACGGCAAAACGCTTTACGTCCGCCAGTGCGCGCGCTGTCATCAGCGGGACGGTCGCGGCGTTGAAGACCTCTACCCGAATCTGCGCGAGTCGCCAACGCTCTGGACCGACCGTTCCCGGCCCATTGTCGCCGTCCTGGCAGGAAGGTCCGGGCCGCTGATTCTGGAAGATCAAAGCTTCAACAACGTGATGCCGACGCACGGCTATCTTGGCAATGAAATCATTGCCGCCACGCTGACCTACATACGTCACAGTTGGGGGCCGGGCGGTCAACCCTACACCGTGGAAGAAGTTGCCGCCGAGCGGCTGAAGCTTCTGGAGACGCATCCCGGCAGCGACGCCAGTATGGCTGATGAAAGCCCTCTTGCGGAAATGTCCGCCGAACAGTACGTCACCGGCGACGGACCACCCATGACGGTGGATGAATTCTCCGAGGCGTTGCGCCTGTATTACGGTCACTGTACAGCGTGTCACGGGGTACTGCGCCACGGTACAGCCGGATCTCCCCTCACGCCTGAACTGATGCGGGAGCGCGGCACCGAATATCTGCAATCGGTGATCAACTATGGCTCGTCCTCCGGCATGCCTAACTGGGGCACGTCCGAAGCGCTTGCTCCGAAGGAGATCAATCTACTGGCCCGCTTCCTGCAGCACCCAGTGCCCCAACCCCCGGATATGAATCTCGCCGCCGTGCGCGACAGCTGGCACCAGTATCGCAGTCGTAAAACGCGGCCCAAGAAAATCAGCCACGACTACGATCTGCAGAACCTTTTTGTGGTGACCCTGCACGATCTGGGCGAGGTGGCCATCATCGATGGCGCCAGCAAACGCGTCATAAGCCGGGTGGAAGTGGGTCGCGGGCCACATCGAGTCAGCGCGTCGGTCAGCGGTCGCTATGTCTACGTCATCTGCAGGGACGGCACCCTGAGCATGATTGACATGTTCGCCAGCCCGCCGGAGCGAGTGGCGTCAGTGCGCGTAGGCTACGAAGCCAGAGCAGCCGGGGCTTCCCGCTACCCGGGCTACGAGGACAGTTTCGTTCTTGCCGGCGCTTACTGGCCTCCCCAACTCGTCCTGCTGGACGGCCGCACCCTGGAACCGCTGCGTCTGATCTCCACACGCAGCTTTACCGCTGGCGGCCTGCGCTATCACCCCGAGCCCCGGGTGACAGACGTGGTCGGATCGAGGGCTCGCCCGGAATTCATCAGC
>JAHEEG010000257.1 GCA_024640825.1 Gammaproteobacteria bacterium | reverse complement strand
CAGAGAGATGATACTGCCGATACTCTTTCGCGGATTCAAGGAAGCGTAGGGGTCCTGGAATACCGGCTGTACCCGCCGGGCGATTTCCTTGGGGCCGAAACTCGACAGTGCCTTCCCCCCGAGGAAGATCTCGCCGCTGGTGGTATTTTCCAGGCCAAGTATCATTTTTGCCATGGTGCTTTTACCACAGCCGGATTCACCAACCAGTCCCAGCACCGAGCCTTTATCAACACTCAGGGAGACCCCGCTCACGGCATGAAGGGGTTTTTTCGCTTTCATGACCCCGGCGCTGACCATATAGGTTTTGGTTACGTCCCGTGTCTCCAGTACTATTTGTCTCTCCATATCCGCCTGTCAGACTGTGCTAGGAGTTGATCTGCTCGCTGATACAGCGCACCGCTCTGCCCGGTCCCAGTGCGATCAGCGCAATATTTTCGGCCGCGCACTTGGGCTGGAAATACTGACAACGATTACGGAACAGGCAGCCGTGCAGATTCCCGATGGGAGTGGGCACAATGCCGGGAATCGAGCCCAGCTTCTGGCCCGGCTCGACCTTCCCCGGAACCGGAATGCAATCCATGAGCCCTCTGGTGTAGGGATGTTTCGGGTTATTGAATATTTCCGCAGCCAGGCCGGTTTCAACCACCTGGCCGCAGTACATGACCGCCACCCGGTCCGCCATGCGGGCCACCACCCCGAGATCGTGGGTGATAAGAATCAGACCCATGTTGAACTCCTTCTGCAGGGCATGCAGAAGCGCCAGGATCTGAGCCTGAATCGTCACATCGAGTGCGGTCGTCGGTTCGTCGGCGATGATCAGGGCGGGGCCGCACATCAGGCCCATGGCGATCATCACCCGCTGGCGCAGGCCGCCGGACAATTGATGAGGATACTGATTGAGGCGGCTGGCGGCAGCGGTGATGCCCACCTTTTCCAGCAGGTACACGGCCCGCTCCCTGGCTTCCCGGCTTGGGACATCACGATGCTGCAGGAAGGCCTCTTCCAGCTGGTTGCCGATGGTGTAGCAGGGATTCAGGGAAGTCATCGGTTCCTGGAAAATCATGGCCATCCTGTTGCCGCGGACTTTGGCCATCCCAGATTCTTTGAGGCCCAGCAGGTTTTGGCCCATGAACTCCATCTTTTCAGCCCTGAATCGGCCGCTTTGGGGGAGCAGGTTCATCACGGCGAGCGCGGTCAGTGATTTGCCGCAGCCGGACTCCCCCACCAGGCTGAGGGTTTCTCCCTGGTCCACCGAAAACGACACGTTCTGCACCGCCTGCAGGGTGCCGGCAGGCAGATCAAGATCAACGAAGAGCCCTTCAATTTCGAGAACCTTTTTCATGAACGGCCCTCCGGGGCAGTGACGTCGCGAATGCCGTCCCCGAGAAGGTTCATACCGAGCAGCAGCACGAACAGGGCGATACCGGGGATGGTGATCAGGTGGGGTTCAAAGAGCATGAATTCCTTGGCCTCGCTGATCATCAGTCCCCACGACGGGGTGGGCGGCTGTACACCCATACCCAGAAACGAGAGAGCCGCCTCCAGCAGTATCGCCCGGGCAACCTCCAGAGTCATCACGACAATGAGGTTATTCATCAGATTGGGAATGACCTCGGCAATAAGGATTCGGCGGGTCGAGCAGCCGGCGGCTTTTGCCGCAGCGACATACTCCATCGGCCGGATCTGCTGAGTGGAGGCCCTGATGACCACCGCGAAGCGATCCCATATCAGAAAACCGAGGACGAAGATGACCACCTTCGTCGAACCGCCCATCAGGGCAACGACCGCCACCGCGACCAGAACCGCCGGCAGGGCCAGCCGAACGGTAATCAGGAAGCTCACCACCATATCCACCTTGCCGCCGAAGTAGCCGGCCAGAAGCCCCATGGTGGTGCCGATGGTTGCCGCTATAATCATTACCAGAAAACCGATCAGCAGGGAAACCCGCGAACCGTAAATGATCCGGCTCAGGTAGTCCCTGCCCATGTTATCCGTCCCGAGCGGGTATTCCCAACTGCCGTTTTCCTGCCAGACAGTCGGCAACATCCGCGTTGCCAGACTCTGCTCATAAGGGTCGTGGGGGGCCAGCACCGGGGCCAGGGCAGCCATCAGAACGACGATGATCAGCACCGTGGCGCCGATCAAAAAGCCCTTGTGACGCACCATGGAGCGAAGCATGATCTGATTGGGAGTGGGAAACACCACCTCAATGCCAAGCTCACTCGCCTTTTCGTTGGTTATGGTCTCTATTGTATTCATACCATCACATCATCCTGATCCGTGGATCCAGAACCGCATTCAGGATATCAGACAGAAATGTCAGGAACACGTAGATCATGGAGAGCAGAAGCACGATTGCCTGCACCACCGGCAGATCGGAACGGCCAATCGATTCCCAGGCCAGGTATCCGATACCGTGCAGGGCGAAAACACTTTCCACGACAATGGAGCCGCCGAGCATGAATCCCAACTGGACGGCGGCCAGCGACACAACAGGAATAACCGCGTTGCGCAAGGCATGCTTGAACAGAACTTTTGGCCAGCGCAACCCCTTGGCCCTGGCGGTGCGGATATAGTCTGAAGAAAGCACCTCCATCATGCCTGAGCGGAGCAGGCGCATGAAAGCAGGAGTGGCGTAATAACCCAGCGTTATCGTGGGCAGCACATAGTGCCTCCAGCTGTCGGAGCCGGAAACCGGCAGTATCCTCAGGTGAACGGCGAAGATGATGATCAGGATCAGGCCGAACCAGAACGAGGGCATAGCCTGTCCCACGACGGCAATGCCCAGCGCCGTACGGTCCCACCAGGTATTCGGCCTGATGGCCGCCAGAACCCCCATGGGGATTGAAATCACCAGCGCAAAGACCAGTGCGCAGGCACCCAGTGTCAAGGTCACCCCGATACGATCCCCCAGTATCTGCTTGACGGGCAGGTGGAAATAGGGCGACTCGCCGAGGTCCCCCCCGGCCGCCTTTAGACCCCAATCCAGGTACTGAATGATCAGGGGACGGTCAAATCCATACTGCGTGCGGATGTGCTCGATCTCTTCGCTGGAGGCATTTTCGCCAGCCAGCGCGATGGCCGGGTCCCCCGACATCCTGATGAGCATGAAGCTGACCATCGACACCGCCACCGCCACCGCAAGAGCCAGCCCCATCCGTTTTAATATGTATACTAGCATGGCTGCAACTCACCGATTATCTTGAAGAACATCTTTACTTTTCAGGTATGGCGCGGAAAAAGGCGCGGCCTCCTAAAGAGGCCGCGCAAAAGACTATTTACTGTGCTGGACCGATTATTTCCACTTGGAAAAGTAGAAACGGGGAACTGCGTCCGGATAAGGAGTGAAATCAAGTTCCTTGGTGAAGGCATTATTG
>JAHEEG010000106.1 GCA_024640825.1 Gammaproteobacteria bacterium | reverse complement strand
GATGTCCAGATACTGACCATCGCGAATCCGCCGATAGCCGGCCGGCAGCGGTGAGATACTGGCGCCGAACTGACCGAAGCGCTTCCGATAGCGGTCGAGACGCGCCTGGGTGAAACCAGCTCGGCGGTAAAAGCGGATTGCGTCTTCCGGCACGTCCGACGGGCCATCGGCGGCCATGGTCTTACACATGTAGAAGTCTGCGCGGCTCATCCAGAGCTCGCAGCCCCACTGCTTGACGATCCAACCGGCCAGGCCGGTGTGGTCTGCGTGCAGATGGGTGGCGACAACCCGGGTGATCGGCTTGCCGTCGAGATAGCCGTCGAAGATGGTGTGCCAGTGTCCCTGCACCGCGTTGTTGAATAAACCGGTGTCGACTACTGTCCACCCGTCCCTGTCGCGCAGCAGCCAGACGTTGATGTGATTCAGCCGACCTTGCATGGGCATGCGGATCCAGTAGACGCCATCTGCGATCGCTGTGACGGCGCCAGGCTTCGGAATCTGATTTTCGAATCGATAAGTCAGCGGGTCAAAACCCCGCCGGGACATGTTGTCCATGTTCTCTCACGCCAGCTTGGATGGTGCTAAGAATAAAGGATCTGCGACGAACAGTATTGCGCTTAGCTATTCTGAAGCAGCGGTTGGAGGAAGAACGCTACTGCCGCCTCTCTGTCACGGCCGCTCTCTGATGCGGGGATCACTGCAGAAACTCGTCCGCGCCCCAATCCAGAGCCATCTGCGCGTACCGGCTGGCCATGGTCATGAACATCTGATCGCCACGCTCGGTCCGGACCACCAGCACCGGCGAGATCACGCTTATCCCAAAGCCTGCGAAAATGCCTTTGCGGTAGTCCTTCAGACAGGTGTCCCAGTCGTAGTCGGTCACGCCGCCGTCAAGCAGCCCGCGGTGGTAATCCCGCAGAATGTCCAACTCCACGCTTCGGCGAACATCGGGTGCGAGTGCGGAGCCGATGAAGAACGCGACGTCCTGCAGCGGTTTACCAACCCGCACGCTCTGCCAGTCTATGGTGGTGATGGTGTGAGGGCTGCTGCGTTCGTCGATGAGGACGTTGTCCAGACGGAAGTCGTAGTGTTCCAAGGCGAAGTGCTCGCCGTGAAACTCGTAGAGCGGACACCGGTCTGCGGCGCCGATGGCTTCAATGAAGCGGATATGCGCAGGATCCATTTGATCCGCATACAGATCTACGAAGCCAGGCATGGTGCGGTTATATAGTCCCCTCATATCGGCGAAGGGTCCGTCCTGAACGCGCCCGAGCACTGAGTTCCAGCTATCGTCCTGCCAGGTGGGGGCCGCCAGACCCACGAGCTCCATGACGGCCTGGTGCGCGATTTCGGGACTGCACCCCTGGATCTGATCCCCCTGACGTGCAGGCGCCAGATCTTCCATCAGAATCGCATGCTCCAGGTCGTTTCCGTCGATGGCCGCGTAGTAGCATTTGGGCACCCGAATGGCGATCCGGGGAGCGACCTGCTGGTAGAAGCTCACCTCGGTTCGGTAGGTTTTCATCTGCTGGCTGGTGGCCTTGCTGGTTGGGTCGAGTGAGCTGAACTTGCCGATGAGGCTCTTTGGTACGCCCTCAGTGCGCCCGCTGAGTTCCAGTTCGTAGCGAACGCAGCGGCCGGTCTGACCGGTACCGACATCCCGGGCCTCGAAGCGCTCGATCGTGACACGCGAATGGCCTGCTTCGCGTAGTTGTTCGGTCATCCACTGGGGCGTGATCTGTTGCGCGGTGAGAACGGCTGCCATGGGATTAGGTCCTGGTGGTGTGCGGCTCGGCTGGTTCATCAAGGGTCCATTGCTAGTCTATCCCGGTTACCTGTTGCAACGGATCACCAGGTGTTCAAATGGGAAGCACGACGATTTCCTGTTTCCAAGTCGATTGAGTGAAATCGAATGGGCGAGGCTCTCGTTTCTTATGCAAAGAACAGCGTGGTGGGATAAGAGTGCGATCAATTATTCGGCCGATTCTAAAAACTATGTCAGCGAAAACTTCGAATCGACAGGTGTCAAAAAAAGCCGAAGTCAGTTGTCGCTTCGTTCCTCCTCAAGGCTTGGCGGACTGACCGCTAGGAGTCGATAGCACACATCTCGCGCAGAGCGGCGGTTAATCCGCAGCCCCCACCGCGGACACGCTGGCGTAGGTCGACACACAGTAGGGAACGCAATAGGTCAGCAGGATTTTCATCAGAATCTCGCCGGTAACCGAGCCCGTCAACAGAGCATCGCCCTGATTGATCGCCACAAGAATAGTGCCTACCACAGCGCCCACCTTCAGGCTTCTCCTGACAATGTCCCCTCGCAGCGCTGTTCGAAACCATCGCATCAGGCGGACGATATTAACCCCTACATGCGTAGATGAGGGCGCTGGGGCCGACGTGATTTCAGACCGGCGGAATGTCTCAGCGTCAGCGACCTGCCCGGGTACACCCGGGCGCGATGAAGACGACGTCTGTATGCCAAGACCCGCAGCTTGGACCCCGCCAGGCGACCACCCGATACCACAGCGCTGTTCTGAAAGGGTCTACGGAAGCGACTGCGCGTCGGGCTCAATCTAGGGAACCTCTGATTAATGCTCGTTTGCTCTGAGCTTTCGAGGATTAAGCAGAGGTTCCCTAGGCGTCCGGGGATCTTGCGGGGGCAGCTTCACGCTGGCGATGTTCCCAATCCGGCGCTGCCCAGATGGGAACCGCGGCGGGCGATAGCGGTTGCCGCCCTCGGATCACATCTGCCGCCCGCTCTGCCAGCATCACCGTCGGCGCGTTGAGATTGCCGTTGGTAATGCTGGGGAACGCCGAGGCATCCACCACCCTGAGACCGTCAATCCCCCGGACTCGGCACTGCGCGTCCAGCACCGCCATGGGATCGCCCGCCTCCCCCATCCGGCAGGTCCCGCAGGGGTGATAGGCGCTCTCCACATTCGCCCGCACCCAGGCGTCCAGGTCTTCATCGGCGGTGACCGGTGCGCCCGGCGCGATCTCCTCGCCTCGATACTCATCCAGCGCCGGCTGCGCGACGATCTCCCGACTGAGGCGCAAACACAGCCGCCAGTCCGCGCGATCCTGTTCATGCTGCAGATAGTTGAAACGAATCCTGGGCGGCATTTCCGGTTCAGCGGATGCGATCCGTACATAGCCCCGACTGTTCGGCTTGTTGGGCCCCACGTGCAGCTGAAAACCGTGACCGGACAGGGGCGCACCGCCGTCGTAACGAACCGCCGCCGGCAGAAAGTGATACTGGATATCCGGCCACTTCACGCCACTGCGCGAGCGGATGAAGCCGCAGCTTTCAAAGTGGTTGGTGGCCCCCAGCCCGTTGCGGAACAGAAGCCATTGCAGGCCGATGCCGGCCCTACCGGAGAGCGTCAGCTTGCCGTTCAGCGTGATGGGCTGGATGCACCGGTACTGCAGGTAGACTTCCAGGTGGTCCTGCAGGTTCTCACCAACGCCGGGCAACTCACGGCGCAGTTCGATGCCGGCTTCACGAACGACGTCTAAAGGTCCGATTCCCGAACGCTGCAGCAATGCCGGCGAACCGATGGCACCCGCACAGACGATGACTTCCTTTCCGGCCTCGATCTCCAGACGCTCGCTGCCAAGACCGACCCTCACCCCGCGCGCGCGCATTGCATCCGCGCTCAACAGCAGCCGCTCTACGCTGGCGCCGGTGACGATCCGCAGATTTCGGCGGCCGGCTGCGGGATCAAGATAGCCGCGAGCCGTAGACCAGCGCACGCCGTCCTTCACCGTCATCTGCATGGAACCGAACCCTTCCTGACGGTACCCGTTGTAGTCAGCCGTTACGCCATAGCCCGCCTGCCGGCCCGCCTCGATGAACGCGGGATACAGTGGGTTCAATCGGCCGCCGTTTCCCAGGCCTACCGCAAGAGGGCCTTCGCCACCGCGATACGCGTCAGCACCCGAGATCCAGGACTCCGCGCGCTGGAAATAAGGCAGGCAGTCCGCAAACGACCACCCAGCGGCCCCCAGCGCTTCCCATTCGTCAAAGTCGCATGGGTGTCCGCGCACCTGCACCATGCCATTGATGGCGGAAGACCCGCCCAGGCCTCGCCCCCTCGGGCAGTGCAGGCGCCGACCGTCGAGCGCCGGTTCCCGCTCGGTCTCAAACCCCCAGTTGCGGCGCGTGCCGCTCATGGCCTGGGCAAAAGCGCTGGGCATGTGGACGAAAAGATTGCGGTTCCTACCTCCTGCCTCGAGCAGCAGCACCCGGTTGGCCGGGTCTTCGGACAGGCGTGCTGCCAGCACGCAGCCGGCCGAGCCAGCGCCTACGACGATGTAGTCGTAGCGGCTCACCGGAATTGATCAGCCAGGCTTGCACCCGGAGGACGAGTCCCCATCCTCAGTCGCGTTGCTGTCAGCGATTCCGAATACGTCATGGCAAACACCTTACCGCATGGACCTCGCAGCCTGCCGGTTATCCGGTAGCGAGCGCAACGATGCCCGCGAGCATGACGAGGGCGGCCAGCAGTCGGCGCCCGGTTCCGCCCTCCCCCAACAGCTGCCCGCCGATGAGCACGGCCAACAGCACGCTCACTTCCCGGGCCGGCGCCACGTAGCTCACCGGCGTAAAGACCAGCGCCGTCAGTACCAGAATGTAGGACAACGGGCTGAGGATGGCGACCCCGAGCACGGCCACGCGATGCTCACGCCAGATGCTGGAAATGCTCGCACGCCGCCGCAGGGCGAAAGGGGACAGCATCACCAGCCTTCCTAAGGTCGCGACGTAATCCAGCAGCAGCGGCGGGATCAGCAGCGCGCTGACGGCATAGGCGTCCCACAGCGTGTAGCAGGCAATGATGCCGCCTACCAGCAGACCGAAACCCACGGAAGCGCGTGCCCTGTCGCGGGATGGGCCGCCGGATTCCCACACCAGGGCAACAACGCCGGCAACGATGAGAACACCGCCAAGCAAAGCCCACTGGCCCGGGCGCTCGCCGAAAATCAGCATCGCCGCAAGCACGGACAGCGTCGGGCCGGCGGCTCTTGCCGTTGGATAAACCACCGAAAGATCGCCCACAGCATAGCCCTTCTGCAGCAGCAGGTAGTAGGCTAGGTGAAACCCCGCGCTAACGAGGCAGACCAGCAGTTCCGCGCTGCCGAAGCGAAAATCCTGCAGGATAAGAACCGCAACAGCAAAAGGCAGATAAATACAGGTGGAGGCGGCGGTGAACAGCCACACGAAGACTGCGCCGCCGCTGGCCTGCTTCGCAAGGGTATTCCACCCGGCATGGGCAAGGGCCGCTGCGAGCACCAGCGCGACCGCGACCCCTGTCATATGTGCCTGAAATCGATGGCGCGGATCAGTCTGCTAGGGGTGCGGGCGCTGTTAAATGCCCAGATCAAGCAGGTTGTAGTCCCGCAGCTCTGCACGAGTTTCCGGCGTCCAGTTAAAGACTTCCTGACTGTCGGCAAACGGCCGGTACGCGAAGGGGGCTTCATCAGGGAAACGCTGACGGCGAGCATCAATAGCATAACCGATAACCCGCGACCGCTCGCGAATTCGCGCGTCGTCGTACACGGCAACAGCATTGTGGACGCCGCCGCTGGTGACGCCCAGCACCGAGGCGCGCCGATGGAAACCGAAATTCACGGTCACCCGTACCCGGTCGCTGGTATTCGCAAAAGAACCGTGCACTGCCTGCCGGTTGCAGATGGCGACGTCCCCGGGACGGCAGATGAGCGGCACCGCGTCTGGCAACCGCTCGGAGCCCGCCGCGTCCACCAGTGCCTTGATATCGACTTTTCCCTGTCGATGGGACCCCGGCACCACCCACAGACCATTGGCAGCATCACAGCCATACAGCTGCGCCATGAAGTTGAACCCATGGGTACCGGCGTCCAGGTCCGGGCTGTCCCAGCGTGTCCAGCCATCCTGATGCCAGGCCACAGAGCCACCGAGCCGCGGGTGCTTGATCCACAACGCCTCGTTGAATGGGGCAAAATCTTCGCCGTTTATCTCGGCAGCAACCGCCAGCAGCTGAGGATGCCCGTACAGCCTGAGGCAGGCATCGGAGAACTGCAGCGAGCCTAGAATGAGCTGGATTACATGCGCCGGGGCGTCAGCCGGCGCCTCGGGCTCGATCATCTTTACCGGGTGGCGGCCGTTGGCGCGCTCGGTTCCCCCCAGCGGGTCGGATAAAGGGCGAACCCAGCTGATGTTAGACGCCTCGCAATCCGCGCCAAGGGCCGGACGACCATGGTGGTCAACCTTCGCCCCCTTGCTGACCGGTGCGTGATCCAACATTTTCGCCAGGTCATGCTCCAGATCGTCAAGCTCGGCATCGCCCAGCACGCTTTCGAAAATGTAGAAACCGTGACGCCAGTAGGCATCGAGAATCTCCGGCTCCAGACGGCCTTGCGCATCAAAGCGGATGGGTCCGCGATTGCCCAAAACCAGAGCCCGACGTGTTCCCTCCGCGCGATACCGGGCCATGGCGACTTCCGCAGGGCCATAGCCCACGTTCGGAGCGTTAATGATTGGTGACTCAGCCATTTTCCAGCTCTCCCCTGCCTGCCAACATCGTGTTCGTCACTTCCCCGATGCTTATACTCCACCTTCCGAAGGGCCGTTGGCAAACACCCACCGAGCCTATCAGGAGCAACTACCAGCAGGTATAGCAGACTTGTGACTCGACACCTGGAAATTGGCGGCACCCCACGTGAGATAGGTCTGGCCCACGGCCAGCAGCTGAGGGCAGAGATCGCCGCCACCATCGCCATCTATCGACACGCTTTCAACCTGCCGGAAGACCGAATCGTCTCAGAGGCCGCCAGATTCGCTGAGCTGATCGCCACCTACGCGCCGGCCCTGGGGGAAGAAATCGACGCCATCGCCCAGGGGGCCGATCAGCCAGCATGCTGGATCTACGCGTTGAACGCCCGCAGCGAGCTGATGGCCGCCAGCGTGGGAGAGTGCACGGCCATTTTCTTCCCTGAAACCGGCGTCATCGGCCAGACCTGGGACTGGATGGAGCCGCTGGAGCCGCTGTTCGTGGTACTCACCATCCAGCGTGGGAAAGGCCATGCGCTCATCACGGTTACCGAGCCCGGCATCGTCGGGAAAATCGGCCTTTCCTCAGCGGGGATCGGCGTGTGCCTGAACTTCATGGGCGCGGCGACGCGGCAGGGGGGCGTGCCCATCCACGTCGTGCTTCGAGAAATGTTGGAGGCGAAAAATGTAGCCCATGCGCGGCGTCGGATAGACGATGCCGGCACGGCAAGGAGCGGCCACCTGCTCGTCGGCTCCGCAGGCGAAGGCGGCTTCAGCCAGGAATTCGTCGGCGATCAAACCTCGAGAACCGAAATTGCCCAAAAACCGTTCGCGCACACCAACCATTGTCTGCAGCTGGCAACCGGGGAGAAAGAAATCCGAGACAACTCACAGGCCCGGCTGTCGACCGCTGAGGAACTGATTGGCCGGGCTGATACTGCCGACCTGGATACCGTCAAACGCATTCTCAGCGATGAGTCCCACCCCACCCACCGCATCTGCCGGCCCTACAGCCCGCAGTCCGGCTTGACCATCGGCACCGTCTGCACCGTGGCAATGGATTTGCGGGAACGCCGCCTGGACGTCCGCAGAGGACCTCATGCCGACGCGCCCTTCGACACTCATCGCCTTTAGCCCCGCGCTTGCAGCAGAAAACGCTTAGCCGTTTTTGCCAAACACCAGCACGAAGCTCACGGGGACCGCTTTGCTGATGCTGGGCAGACCGGCTATCTCGCGCAGCTGCTCGATGCCGTCGGCGAGGCCCACGCTGGCGGCGTTGACGACGACCGGCTTGCGGCTGCTGACCAGCATGGTGTCGTCCGCCAGTCTGGCGGCAAGCAGGTCCAGGGTTACCGCCAGAGACTGATCCTTGATCAGCAGCTCCCCTTCCATGCTGAGGCTGGCGACCTCGCCCGGGGCGAGCGCCAAGAGGGCGTCCAGTTCCACCCGGCCGACGAGCGAAGCCGTGGGAAACCGCACCGTTTCGAACAGCACTTCCCGTAGCCGCTCGTCCCGAATGGGAATCAGGGTATCCACGCTCGCCAGCTCAATGCGCACGTCTACGCCGCCGTCCGCCTGCACGGTGCCGGAAAGGCGGTCGAATGTATGAACCTCCGCGACGTCACCCGCTTTCACGGAGACGAAGCTAAGCTGGGACCGAGCGTTGTCCAGGGTCCAAGCGGCCCTATCCGCCGCTGGCGCTGCAACCGCAGCGAGGCTCAGGCTCAGGCTCAGGCTCAGGCTCAGGCTCAGGATCAGCGTACTTGTGAATCGCATGTTTGCTCCCGTGTCAGGTAAACGACGGGCAGAAAAAGCCCACAAGAAGCATTCTAGCGGAAAGGCGGCAGCAGAACCGCCGTCTTGATGGGTTGCAACCGTGATTGCGGAATCCGTGCGGCACATGCCCGGATTGGGCTTATGATGCCCGGAACCAGGGCGTCGCGGCGCCACAGCTACACGAAGGAGACCAACAGCATGGAACAACCCGCCGGCACCGAAAAGGCCGCCTGGATCGCCCCCAGCGCAGAGCTGTATGGGGACGTTCGCCTGGCAGAGGGCGTGAGCATCTGGCCCAAGGTTGTGATGCGCGCCGAGGCCGCCCATATCGAGATCGGCGCCTGCTCCAACATCCAGGATTTCGTGATGATCCATTACGGCAACGACTGCCCCAGCATCATCGGCGAGTACTGTTCCATTACCCATCACGCAACGGTGCACGGCGCCCGCGTCGGTGATCACTGCCTGATCGGTATCAACGCTACCCTGATGGACGGCTGCGTTATCGGCGAAAACAGCATCGTCGCCGGCCACAGCATCGTCGCCGAGGGGACCGTCATTCCGCCCAACGCCATCGTGGCCGGCGTACCCGGAAAAGTCGTCGGCGAGCGCAACAACCGGCTGGCCAACCGGCTGAACGCCGTGGCCTACCTCGAGAATGCCCTCGCATTCGCCCGAGGCAACCACAGGCGCTGGTCGGAAGAAGACTACAAGGAAAAAATGCGCGCCCTGATGGCCGAGTGGGCGGCGGCCGAGGCGACGACGCCTTAAGCCCACCCTGCCCTGCCGGCAATTTATTCACTCAAGCTATCCGAACCCACGCGCTCGCCGGTAAACTGGCTGCGTATTCGGGCCTTCGAGCAATCGGATCCACGCTAACGGCACTCGACAACAGGAACAAATATGAAGAGAAACAGATTGGGCAGAAGCGGGATCGTCGTCTCCGAGATCTGCATGGGAACCATGACCTTCGGCGCTCAGGCAGACGAGCGCGCCGCAACGGCCATCCTGGATCGAGCCTACGACGCCGGCATAGACTTCTACGACACCGCGGAGGTTTACCCGGTGCCGCCGAAGCCCGAATACGCGGGCACCACCGAAGAGATCGTCGGTCGCTGGATGAAAACCAAGCCTCGGGATTCGCTGATCATCGCTACCAAGGTTGCCGGGCCCGGCCACGGCTGGATTACCCCAGCGGTGCGTCACGGCAAAACCAGCCTCGACCGCCACCACATCACACGCGCCATCGAGGGCAGCCTGAAGCGACTGCAGACGGATTACGTGGATCTGTATCAGACCCACTGGCCGGACCACGACGCTGGCTACGACGAGACGCTGTACGCTCTGGACGGGCTGGTAGCCTCCGGCAAGGTGCGCATACTCGGTTGCAGCAACGAGACATCCTGGGGGCTGACCAAAAGCCTGTGGACGGCGGACCTGCAGGCCTTCGCCCGCTACGAGACCATCCAGAACAATTTCAGCCTGAACAACCGGCGCTTCGAAGACGAGCTGGCTCAAGTCTGCCGGCAGGACCAGGTCAGCCTGATCCCCTACTCACCGCTGGCAGGAGGGGTGTTGACGGGTAAATACAACGACGGCGCCCGGCCCGAGGGCGCGCGCTTCACCAACTACCTGAATGCCGGAGACCGCCAGCAGGCGATGGTCCGACGCTTCGTCAACGACCGATCGCTGGAGTCCACCCGGCGCTTTGCGGAAATTGCTGAAGAGGCAGGCATGTCGCTGGTCACCCTGGCCACCGCCTGGAGCAAGCAGCACGATTTCGTTGCATCCACCATCGTCGGCGCTACGCATGTCGATCAGCTGGATGACATATTCGCAGCCGCGGATGTGGAGCTGAAACCGGCGACGCTGGCCAGCATAGACGCGGTGAGCCGGGAAATCCTCTACCCGATGGGGTGAACAGCGGCAGCACCCACTCATGCTGCCTATTCATGACTGCTGTTATAACATCCTGACCGGGAGGCTCGAGTGACGCACGGAAACAAAACCCAACACCGCGTAGTCATTGTTGGGGCAGGGTCGGCCGGTTTGTGCATGGGCGTCCAGCTCAAGGAAGCCGGCCTCGATGATTTCGTGATTCTGGAGCAAGGTGCTGGAGTCGGCGGCACCTGGTACTGGAACCAGTACCCCGGTGCGGAATGCGACGTGGAATCGCATCTGTATTCATTCTCCTTCGAGCAGAAGCTCGACTGGTCCCAACCGTTTGCCGGGCAGGAAGAGATTCTCGAGTACCTGAACGGTATCGCGGACAAATACGATGTCCGCCGTCACATACGCTTCGACACCGCGGTCGCCCGATTGGACTGGCAGCACGATGGCGGCCGCTGGCACATCACTACGGATGACGGCGGGGTCTTTGACGCGCAGATCGTAATCAGCGCGATCGGCATGTTCAACGAAATACACTGGCCAGACATACCGGGTCTCGAGGACTTCAAAGGAAATTGCTGGCATTCGGCGCGTTGGAACAAGCGGCACAACCTGTCTGGCGAGCGCGTCGGCGTGATCGGAATCGCAGCGAGCGCCATCCAACTGGCCCCTGAAATTGCCCCGCTGGTCGAGCAACTGCACCTGTTTCAGCGCACCGCGAACTGGGTCGTGCCGAAGCCCAATGCCCCGTACACGGCTGAGCAGATCGACTACTATCGTCGGCACCCTGAAGCCGTCCAGCAGAGCCGCGAGGAAATCTACGCGGTGTGGAATACCCTCGCCACCTTCGGCGACGAGCAATTTCTCGCCGATATGGAGAAATCCGGCCTCGAACGCATAGCGGAAGTGGCAGATCCGGAAACCCGCCGCAAGCTGACACCGGACTATCCGTTCGGCTGCAAGCGTCCGCTGTTCTCAGACTGCTACTACCCGATGTTCAATCGCGATAACGTCGAACTGGTTACCGAGGCTATTGAGAGAATCACCGCCGATTCCATCATAACCAGCGATGGCCGAATGCGTCCGGTGGATACCCTTATATGCGCGACCGGTTTCGAGACTACCCGCTATCTCACCGCGCTTGATGTAACTGGGCGCGACGGTGTCACCCTCACCGGCGCCTGGAGCGATGGCGCCCAGGCTTACCTCGGGATGAGCACGGCCGGCTTCCCCAACCTGTTCATGCTGTATGGCCCGAATACCAATCAGGGCTCGCTGCTCTTCATGTTGGAACGCCAGTGTGAATACATCATTCGCCAACTCAAGCGTATGGGCGACGAAAAACTTGCCTGGATGGACATTCGCCCCGAGGTCATGAGCGCCTTTAATGATCAACTCCAGGCAGACATCGACAAGGTCGATGTTTGGAAAGCCGACTGTGGCAACGACTTCTACTACCGCTCAGCTACGGGTCGGTTCGTCACCCAATGGCCACATTCAATGGATGAGTTCACCGCCCGGACAAGTAAAGCCAACGTTGAGGCGTATGAGGTCAAAGCCGCTGGCGAGTAACCAGCCGGACATTCCCGGACGGCGTTTGCTATTCGGATTCATCCCGCTTTTTCTCTTTTCGACGTTTCCTACCCACCAAATAGGACGCGGATGAGTCGACGAGCGCTCGATGTTTCAGCGCGTTACGGCCGAGCAACATCCGAAATCTCATATCGTCTCGTGCGGTCAAAGTGATTTCGATAGGCCATGAGTGTGGGCCTATTGTGAGCAGGGTCGAAATGACCCATCGTTCTTCCCGGTGCCCTCCAGAATCGGTAACGGTTCTTTGGTCGATAACATCGGCAGTACAGGCCAGCACGGTTTCAACATCCCGTTGGTGTGGGTGCAGATAGAACTCAACACGCTGAGCACCGTCTTCCTCAAATGGACGCAGCTTGAATGCGTGTAAGGCTGAAGTGCGAGCGCCGGTGTCGACCTTTGCCTTGATCCGAGGCACCCCCAGGTCAGGTAGCCCCACCCATTCGCGCCAACCCAACGTCAAAATCTCGCTCATGTCTTGACTCATTGTTCCTTA
>JAHEEG010000256.1 GCA_024640825.1 Gammaproteobacteria bacterium | reverse complement strand
CCTGCCTGGGAAGCTCCGCTTCTTCAACGACAGGTCGCACCAGCGACCAACGCAGAGGTCGCGGAGGACGCCCATGCCTCGCAGCCGCTACCGATTCCTCGGTGACGATGCCCCATACTTCATGACCATGACCGTGAATCACTGGCTGCCGGTGTTCACGCGTCCAGAAACGGTCCAGATCGTGTTGGACTCGTGGCGTTGGCTTCAGGTGAACGAGGCGTTCCGCCTGCACGGCTACGTGATGCTCGAAAACCACTTGCACCTGGTGGCCCGATCATCAGACATCGGCGAAACCATCCGGCGGTTCAAGCCCTACACCGCGAGGCGCATCATCGACTGTTTGCAGATGCCGGTCTTCCTGTTCGAAACACATGAGGGATCAAAGGGGTCATCGTGACGAGCGCGTTTCGCGACGAATAAGTGGATTTATACGACGAGAAGGAGTTTAGGCGTCAAATAAAGTGGGCCCCGTGCTCCACGGCTGGCCTCCTGAATTTCAATTCCGAACTGCTCGTCCTCGCCCGTCCGCGTGGTTTACGAGGGCGCAATTACACCGTGCGGCCGTTTGGACTCATCAGCAGAGTGCTTCAAGTCTATGAGCGATGTCTTCATCAGCTACGCCCGGGAAGATGCCGGCAAGGCCGGTAGGCTGGCGGCTGCATTCGAGGCCGACGGGCTCAGCGTTTGGTGGGACCGGACGATCCCCGCGGGCAAGACGTTCGACCAGGTCATCGCCGAGAATCTGGCGGCGGCACGCTGTGTATTGGTGCTGTGGTCAAACCATTCGGTTGGCAGCAACTGGGTGAAGGAGGAAGCGGCCGAGGGTCGTGAAAGGGGCATGCTGGTCCCGGTGCTGATCGAGCTCGTTCAGCCGCCGCTGGGGTTTCGCAGGATTCAGGCGGCGGATCTCAGCGCCTGGAAAGGAGATCGGGCGGCGCAGGACTACACCGAACTGCTGACCGCTATCCGGGAGATGACCGGTGACGCGGCAGCGTCAGGGGCCAGTGAGTCTTATCCGCCTTTGCCGGAACGCCGAGGCTCAAGCCGCAGACGCTGGTTATGGTTTGGTGCTTTTGCGGCGATGTTGGCCGCCGTTGCGTTGTTGGCGGTATTCCTGCGACCGGTGTTTTTTCCCGTGGCGAGCAGATCGCCCGCGCCATCAATCGTGACGACCCAGGGTGCTGCAATTCACGACGAGTTCACCGAACTTGGTGACAACCTTCGCGGACTCTTTCCCATTGAGACGCTTGAGGTGCAAACCGATGGTGGGCGCCTGCGGCTGGCCAGCGATCATCCGGGTGTGGTGCTCCCGGCTTTGTACGCTGAGCCCATAGTGGCGGATTTTCGCGCGCAGTTTACGGTGCAGGTGCCTGCGCCAGGCGGCGAGGGTTCTTACGGTCTGATATTCCGGAGCGAGAGTGACTCCGATAATGCACTGTGGTCCTACGCGCTGGTGGGAGTACGGCCCTCGCACCAGGAAATTTGGCTCCAGGTGTTCCAGGACGGCCATTGGGTCGCGGAGCCGCGGCCCGCCGAACGCTCTGTGCAGTTCGAACCTGCAGCGCCGAATCGTGTTCGGGTCGAGGCGATCGGAGAGAACGTTCGAGTGTTCGTCAACGGCCAGTGGGCCGCCTACTATGAGGGCGTGACCTTGACCCAGCCGGGGCAAGTTGGTTTCTACATGGTCCCCGGTAAGCCCTCGGCTTCCGACGCAATGGATGAGGTTTTCTTCGATGACTTCTCGTTGTCCATCGTTAACACTTCGGATTAACGATTTGAAGAACGATCCCGCCATTGCCCGCAGAGATGTGTTTGTATCGAACTGTCTCGCTGGCCATAAACGGACACGAAAGTATCAGGACGGTGTGATTACCATGCCCATTGAGTACCAGCACCCCGAAATCATCGTCTCCAGCGAATGGCTGGCTGAGCATTTACACGATCCCGAACTCCGGGTGTTCGAATGCACGACCTATCTGGACTATCTGCTTCCGGGTGGCGATGCGCCCTATCGGGTGGTCAGCGGTCGGGCCGATTATGAGCAGGGGCACATTGCGGGCGCGGGTTTTCTCGACATCCAGAACGAGCTGTCAGACACGAGCAGCGCCAGCCATCTGCGATTCACCATGCTTTCGCCGGACCGCTTGGCAGAGGCGCTGGGGCGCCGTGGGATTGGTGACCGGAGTCGTGTGGTGCTGTATTCACGCAACCGGCACGTGTGGGCGACGCGGGTGTGGTGGATGCTGCGTGCCATCGGTTTCGATTCCGCTGCTGTTCTGGACGGGGGTTGGGAGAAGTGGCTGCGGGAAGGGCGGCCGACGTCCACGGATGAGTCCGTGTTTGCACCGGCAACGCTGACGGCGCGGCCGCGCCCGGACGTTTTTGTGGGTAAGGACGCCGTGGTTGCCGCGATGGATGATCCCGGCACTTGCCTTGTCAATGCCTTGGATCCGGAGCTGCACTCGGGTGCGAATCCGCGCTATGGCAGGCCGGGGCGGATACCGGGCAGCGCCAATATTCCGTCTGCGTCGCTGGTTGATCAGGATACCAACACGTTCGTACCCGCGCCGGAAGCGGCAGCGGCTTTCAAAGGGGTGGGCGCTGATCCTTCGCGGCGCACGATGATCTACTGCGGCGGCGGCATCGCCGCGACGCTGGATGCGTTTCTGCTCCACAACCTCGGCTACGAGAACGTATCGGTTTACGACGCCTCCATGAGTGAGTGGGCGAGGGATGAGTCGTTGCCCATGGAGACTGATTGAAAAGGTTCTGTTCGGGCGGGTTAGAAATGTCCCAGTACGAGGGCCCGCGCGAAGATCTCTTTGTGGGGTGTTTCCAGGCTTCCGGAGGCTTCGATTTTCTTTCTGTACAGCCAGCACACATCGTCGGTTGAGACGCTTTCCGGGTTGGACCCGATTCGTTCGATGCGGGTTGTCTCCTCGGGGTCGAGGCTGGCCAGGAAGGTTTCGGCGGCGGTCTCGATCGCATCTTCATCCAGCACCGGAACGGGGTGTTCTTCAGCAGCCAGGCGGGCCGCTGTGTACAGCGCATCCTCGTGGGCCTGGTGCAGCGGTTCGGGTAGCGCTTCGTATGCCGGCGTGGTGTCGAAAGCAAGATCACCCGAAGCGATACGCGCGCAGGTTTCGGGGTCGAGGCCGGAGAGCACCTGGGCGACGATGGCGTAGTAGGTCAGCAGCGTTTCGTCGTCGAGCCTCTGCATGCCGTCCCCCATCAGCTCGATCAGCAGATTGACGCGGGCCTCTTCGTCCAGTCCGGCGGCGCGCGCCGTGTATGCGGGGGAGGTCAGCAGTTGCTGCAGGGGGGACTCGGGCAGGTCCGGGTCGCTGCCTGCGGCGGCGGCGGCCGAGATGGAAAGCGTA
>JAHEEG010000255.1:993-3389 GCA_024640825.1 Gammaproteobacteria bacterium | reverse complement strand
GAGAAAAGGTGGCAGCGCTCCAGCATTCGCCGCGATTGCTGCAGGCCGCCCTTGAGGTCAATGCTGATGATGCCGCCGCCCTGGCCGCTCATCTGGCGCATGGCGAGTTCGTGACCGGGGTGTTCCGGCAAACCCGGGTAGATGACCCGAGCCACGGCCGGATGCCGGCCCAGCCAGTCGGCGATCTGCAGGGCATTCTCGCAGTGCGCTCGCATCCGTAGCGCCAGGGTCTTCAGACCGCGCAGCGCCAAAAAGCTGTCGAACGGCCCCTGGATCGCCCCGGCTGAATTCAGAAGGAACCACAGCCGCTCGGCCAGCTCTGGATCGTCACGCACCACCGCGACCCCGCCGATGATGTCCGAATGCCCGCTCAGGTACTTGGTCGCCGAGTGCATGACGATATCGGCGCCAAGTTCCAGCGGGCGGGTCAACATGGGTGAGGCGAATGTATTGTCCACCACCAGCAGCGCACCGTGGGCATGCGCGACCTCCGCCGCCGCCGCGATATCGACAATTTTCAGCATCGGGTTGGTCGGCGTTTCCACCCAGACCAGGCGCGTCTCCGGGCGAATGGCGCGCTCCAGTTCGTCCGGCTGGTCAAGCTGCGCGAAAGTGAACCGCAGCCCGGCCGAGCGTTCGCGCACGCGGCGAAACAATCGGAAGGTTCCGCCGTAAAGGTCATCGCCGGCCACCACGTGGTCGCCACTGGCCAGCAATTCGAGCAGTGTGGCGGTGGCCGCCATGCCGGAAGCGAAAGCGAATCCGCGGATCCCCCCTTCCAGGTCGGCGATGCACTTTTCGTAGGCGTCTCGGGTTGGATTGTGGCTGCGCGAGTACTCCCAGCCCTGGTGTTCACCGGGCGCACGCTGGACGTAGGTGGAAGTGGCGAAAATCGGCGTCATGATGGCCCCGGTCGCAGGGTCCGGTTGTTGACCCGCGTGGATGGCCCGTGTTGCCAGGCGTTGGCTGCCGGCTTTTTCCTTGCTCACTGCTGGTCCGCCTTCCTGCGCAGGTAGTGCAGCAGGTCCACCCGGGTGATCAGACCCAGAAAGCGCGAGCCGTCCTTGACGATCGCGACGAAATCCCGTTCGAATATGGGCATCAGTTCGGTCACCGGCGCCCGCACATCGATTTCAGTCAGGTCAGTCACCATCGCGTTGCGTACAGGGTCGGCGAACCGGCGGGAGGATTCCACCACCGCCAACAGAAGATCTGACTCGTCTAGTATGCCCAGCAACTGGCCATTCTCGACCACCGGCAGCTGCGACACATCGTAGAGCTTCATGCGGGTGTAGGCGTTGGCCAGTGGCTCGTCGGGGCCGATCGTCACCGTGTCGTGTGACGCGAAGGGTCGTGCGATCAGGTCCCGCAGGTCGCCGTGACTCTCCGCCTCCAGGAAGCCCTGGTCACGCATCCAGAAATCGTTGAACATCTTCGACAGGTAGCGGTTACCGGTGTCGCAGGCGAACGTCAGCACTCGTTTGGTTGAAGATTGTTCGCGGCAGTACTTCAAGGCTGCCGCAACCAGTGTGCCGGTAGAGGAACCACCCAGGATGCCCTCCCGCACCAACAACTCGCGGCCAACCGTGAAGCTTTCCCGGTCGGAAATGGCATAAGCCTTGCTGACACGCGTAAAATCGCTGATCGTCGGCAGGAAATCTTCGCCGATGCCTTCCACCAGCCAACTGCTGCTCTTGGTGGAAAGTCTGCCTTCATTGATGTACTCGGCGAGAATGGATCCTTCGGGGTCCGCCAGGATCAGCTCGACCTGCGGCGCCTGCCGGGCGAAATAGCGCGACAACCCGGTGACCGTTCCGCTCGAGCCCACGCCGAGGACAATCGCGTCCAGATCACCCTCCATCTGGGCCCAGATCTCGGGGGCGGTAACTTCTTCGTGAGCCTTTGGGTTCGAGGGGTTGCCGAACTGGTTGATAAAAAACGCATCGTCCATTTCGGAGGCCAGCCGCCTGGCCAGGTCCTGATAATATTCAGGGTGACCCTTGGCGACGTCGGAGCGCGTAAGCACAACCTCAGCCCCCATGGCCTTCAGGTTGGATATCTTTTCCCGGCTCATCTTGTCGGGAATCACCAGGATCAGGTGATAGCCTTTCTGGGCCGCCACCAGGGCCAGGCCGAGGCCCGTGTTACCGGCCGTACCCTCGACCAGGATGCTGCCAGGGCGGATTCTGCCGGCGGCCTCCGCATCCTCGATCATCTTGAGACCAATGCGATCCTTGATCGAGCCACCGGGGTTCTGGCTTTCCAGCTTTATAAACAGTTCACAGGGGCCGGTGTCCAGATGATTGACGCGCACCACGGGCGTGTCGCCGTTCAAGTCCAGAACGCTGTTGAGAACAGGCATGTCGTGATTCCATGGATCATCCGGACAGGATCCG
>JAHEEG010000255.1:0-983 GCA_024640825.1 Gammaproteobacteria bacterium | reverse complement strand
TCGCCAGGAGTTTTTCTTTCTTGAGCTTGTTGAGTGCCAGGTCTTCCATGGGCGCGGTGCCGATCTCAGCAGCCGTTACCCGCTTGTCCAGTTCTTGATGACGATTGTAAATGCGAAGAAACTCTTCGTTCTCCTTCATCAGTTTCTCCATTTCTTGCTGGTGGTGCTCAAACATGAATTTCCTCCTGTTCAATTTCTAAGCGTAAACCGCGAAACGTCGCCGCGCGCGGCAGCCAGGGCGCTTCGCTGGAAAGATCCGTATTGGGGTGTAACAAGGTGTAACAGGGTTCAGAAGATGGCATGCGGCGGGTTACAGCCATGGCAGCCATTAACCGCGATCTCCATTGTGGGTGGAATAAACCATCTTGACGGACTAAATCTAGCGCAAATGGCAGCAATCGGCAAGACCCGGGGCCGGCCGATGCTGTTACGACTCAGGGAGGATGCATTTCCTATCCGTCGAGCAGGATGACATCAACCCGGCGATTCTGTGCCCGGCCTTCTTCGGTCTCGTTGCTGGCTATAGGAAAATCTTCGCCCATGCCCTGGGTGGTGACTCGCGCCGCGTCGACGCCCAGCGAGGCCAGGGCCTCGAACACCGCATCGGCGCGCTTCTGCGAGATCTCCAGATTGGTGTCCGCATCACCGACGGAATCAGTGTGTCCTTCTATGCGAATGAATTTGTCCGGCTCGCTTTGCAGCAGGTCGACGACCTCCACTAGGCTTGCCAGGGCTTCCTCACGCAGCGCCGTCTGGCCGGACTCGAACAATACGTCACCCAGCGTCACTACCACGCCGCTCTCGGTCTGGCGTAGCTGAAGGTTTTCCAGTTGCCGGCGCAGGGTGTCGGCCTGTTCCAGCGCCAAGTCAGCCTCACGGCGCGCCAACTGGGCCGCCGTAGCGCTGGACGCGGCCAGCGCTTTGGCCTGTTCGGCCTCTTCTATGGCTTGCCGCGCGTTGCGGACCGATTGCTCCTCGCGGTG
>JAHEEG010000254.1 GCA_024640825.1 Gammaproteobacteria bacterium | reverse complement strand
CCAGACCCGGAGCGCGCTGGCGTGCCTGCTGTGGAGCGACTTTCCGGAGCACCGCGCGCGGGGTAATTTACGCGATACGCTTGCTCTCTTACGCCGCACGCCGCTGGCTCCCTATCTGCATATCGAACGCCGCGTGATCTCCTTCAATAGCGACGCGCCCTATTGGTTGGACACGGCCGAGTTTCAAAAAGGGGTGGGGGGGAACGTTGAAGACCCGTCAGCGTTGAAAGCCGCTGTCGCCCTTTACCAGGGCGAGTTCATGGCCGGGTTCACAGTTCCCAAGGCCGCTCTATTCGAGGAGTGGCTCGCCGTCCAGCGCCAGAATATGCACCAGTCGGCCGTGGAGACTTTGGGGCGGCTCGTCGATTGTTACCTTGATGCCGGGGATTACGAGGCCGGCATCGCGCATGCCCAACGCCTGCTGCTCCTGGACCCCTGGCGTGAAGAGGCGTACCGCAACCTGATGCTGCTGCACCTGCTCAATGGTGACCACAACGCCGCCCTCAGGCAATATGAAAAGTGCCGGGGGATTTTGGACGAGGAACTGGGTGTGGCGCCCTCCAGGGAAACGCAGACCCTCTATTACAACATCCGCAAACAGCTGGACGATCAGATCGCTGCTGATGGTGTTCCTGATAATTCCTTCCCCACCGCGCCGGTCCCGCACAATATTCCCGGCCAGGTGACCCCCTTTATCGGCCGTGAAAGAGAACAACGGGCCATTGACAACGTCTTAGGTCACCGGTCCGGGCGGCTGATCACCATCTTTGGCGTCGGCGGCATCGGCAAGACCCGGCTGGCCTTGACCATCGCAGAAAAGCAACTGCACGCCATCGCCCGCAATGGCCAATTTCGCTTCCCCGATGGCGTTTTC
This sequence comes from Gammaproteobacteria bacterium, assembly GCA_024640825.1. Taxonomy (GTDB): domain Bacteria; phylum Pseudomonadota; class Gammaproteobacteria; order Pseudomonadales; family Azotimanducaceae; genus UBA7803. The sequence goes on along the minus strand of JAHEEG010000254.1, from coordinate 2,521 downwards.
TTCGCGCCCTTAGAAGCCGTTGAATCGCCGCAAGAGATCGTCGCTGCCCTATGCCAGGCCATAGGCTTTCAGCCCGCCGAAGAAAGCCGCGCCGGTCGCTCGGCGGAAGAGCAGCTGTTGGACTATTTGCGTCGCCAGCGCCTGCTGCTCGTTATCGACAACTTCGAGCATTTATTGGATGGGGTCGGGCTGCTGGCCAGAATCAATCACGCTACCCCGGACGTCCATATACTGGTCACCTCCCGCCAGAATCTTTGCCTGCATGGCGAACGGCTGTACGCCCTCGAAGGTCTCCATTATCCGCAGGCTGCTGAGCCTGTGGCCGGAGCCGAGCAGCTGCTGGCCAACTATTCAGCAGCGGCCTTATTTATCGCCGGCGCCCGCCGCGTGAACGCTGAATTCCAGCTCCATGACGGGGAAGCGCCTGCCCTGGCGCGCCTCTGCGCCCTGGTAGATGGGCTGCCGCTGGCGCTTGAGCTGGCCGCCGGCTGGACAAACATCCTCTCACTGGACGATATCGTGGCCGAGATCGCGCAGGGACTCTCCTTTCTGGAAAGTGATCTGCACGATCTGCCCGATCGCCATCGCAGCATGGAAGCTGTTTTTGATGTTTCCTGGCGGCGGCTGTCCGAAAGCGAACAGGATATATTTGCCCGGCTGTGTGTTTTTCGCGGTGGTTTTACGCGCCAGGCCGCTGCCGAGATTGTCGAGGCCTCTCTGCGGCAGCTGGCGACGTTCTCCAATAGGGCGTTGATTCAATACGACAAAAAACTCGATCGCTACCAGATTCATCGTCTGCTGCACCAGTTTGGTGCGCATAAGTTGGCCCAAAACCCAACGGCCGAAAAGATGGTCCGCGAGCGCCATTGTGCTTACTTTTGCGCCGCACTGCACGAGCGGAACAGACAGCTAAAAGGGTCCACGCAGCTGCAAACGCTGGCCGAATTGGATACGGAAAGTGCCAATACCCGTTCGGCCTGGTATTTCGCCGTCGAAAACGGCAGGTTCGCCGAACTCGACCGCGCCGCAGGCGGCTTGAACCGCTTCTACCTGTGGCGGCGGCGCTTTAACGATGGAGAAAATGCGGGACGCCTGGCCGAAGAAGCGCTTTTGCTGCGCCTTTCTGCCATAGAAACAGCAGCAGGAGAAGACGCTGCCGCGATCAAACGATTGTTGGCCAGGATCCGAACCTGGCGCAGCGTTTTCGTCGAACGGGAAAAGGCCAATGAACTGATTATGCAGGCACTGGGGATGTTAAACAGTGCGGATCTGGCCGCTGTAGATATCCGGCGCGAGCGAGCCTTTGCTTTGCAGCGCGCCGGTGATCTGGCCTTCGATAGTGACGGCCTGAAAGCCCGGCATCTGTACAGACAAAGCCTGGTCCTCTACCGCGAGCTGGACGATGCTTGGGGTACGGCCAAGGTGCTAACTGCCTTGGGTTGGGCTGCCGCGCACAACGACGACATGAAGCTGGCGCGGCAGCTTGGCCGGGAAGCCCTGGCCATGGTCCGCGCTGTTGGCGACTGCAAGCGCACGGCCGATGTCCTGTGGCTGCTGGGAACCCTGGCCATTCTAGAGGGCCGGTTCGAGGAATCCGGCCGTTTGCTCGGCGAAAGCCTGGATATCCGCAAGACGTTGGGCGACCGCCTTACCGACATCGCCTCCGGACCCTTGGATCTAGGTATGACCCTGACCTGGATCGGCCGTTTTGTCGAGGCCGACGCCGTGCGTGAAGAGGCGCTGGCTCTTTATGAAATGCAAGGGCAGCCGGAGCAAATCGCCCTGGCTCACGTCCGCCTGGCCACGTCAAAGCTTCACATCGGAGACTTTGAGGCTACCGAACGGCACGCTCATCTAGGATTGCAGCTTTGCCGCGAGTTAGGCAACCAGCGCGGTGCCGCTCTCGCCTTGTGGCTTCTCGCCGGTCTCCTAATCATTTCTGGAGAGGTGGACCAGGCTGAGCCGTTGGCGCGTGAAAGTCTGGATCTCTTGCGCGATATCGAGGGAGCGGGTGAAAGCGGCTGGGTGCTTGGCTCTATCGCCGAAATCGCTCGCCAGCGGGGCCAACTGGCCCTGGCCAGGCAGTATATTTACCAGAGCTTGCACGAAGCCTCCGGGCCCTTGGGCATGGTCACGATTGTGCTCGGTCTGATCATCTACGTGAATCTGCTGCTGGATGAGGGTCAAATAGTAGAGGCGGCTGAAATAGGTGTTATGCTGGATAGCCTTCCGTTATGTGGCAGAAGCATGGCCACCCAGTCATATTACGTAACGCCGGTGGTTAAAATCATGGAGATGCTTCCTTCGGATGCCGCGGCTCAGGCAGCAGCGCGTGGGCGAGCGCGGGAGTTGCAGGAAACAGCCGCAACGGTTATGGTCGAGCTAGAGGTTGGGGATTGGGTGACGGCCGATTAAACACGCGGTATTGCCACCCGTTTGCCGCAGGCACCAATACGAATGAAAGTCGACTGTCTTGGCATATCAGCTTCGAAGCTGATCGGCTGACAAGCTGACTGGCTTT
>JAHEEG010000105.1 GCA_024640825.1 Gammaproteobacteria bacterium | reverse complement strand
CTGCAGATGGGCGAAATCCTGGCAGACGCCGTGCCTGGCCCGCAGAACCTCCATGACTGGCGTGGAAACGTCGGTCACGCCGCCCTGGTAGGTGAAATCCTTGAAGACCCGGGAGGTCAGGTCCATCACCGCAGAGAGCAGCGGCCGACCGGGCGCGAAGCTTTTCTGGGCATAGTCGCGAACTTCGGCGTGCAGGCCCACATAAGGTGATTCGTAGCAGAACTGGGACGCAATCAGCGCTTCAGGATGGGTGGGGTTCTGCATGGTCTGGGCCACGATCTCCCAGGCGGGGCTGAAGTCCAGCATGATGTTCATGCCTGGCGCCACTTCCACCCGGGCGGTACTGGTAATTACCAGCTCTTTGTGGGGTTCCTGAACCGTGGCGAACTCCACGGTGTTGCCAAAGTAATCCTCCCATTCGCGATCCACGATGGGTGCCGGTGTAATCTGCAGCTGCGGGTCGAGCACGTTCTGCCTGGCGCAGCGCCTCGGTCGGAGCTTGAGCAGCTGATGGGAAATGCTCACGGGCGCCGCGTACTCGAAGCGCGTTTCATGGCGCACGCTATACAGCATCGTCTGGCGTCCCGCGAATGGCGCTGCCGGTAACCCTATGGCCAACGGAGTGGCTGAAGTAGGTTTGCGCGATAAGGCTGGTCAATGTATCTATGCCTTCTTCGCAGCGTTTCAGCAGGCGACTGAGATGCGTGCGTTTGCCGCCGCGGCTGACGGTAGCGGCCAGCTTGTCCACGTCCGCCAGCAGTATGTCGGTGTTCATGCCTACCAGCAGCTTCTGGCCCTCCGACAGATGGCCATCCAGGTCCTCCAGCGGCATCACCTGCATGTGGCCCGTCATCTCGGCAAGCTGGAAGATCAGAGACCGGGGGTTGCTGTCGTCGGCGAGAACCAGATCCAGCACCGCGGGCAGCTGGGGCTCGGTTTGATAGCGGGAGCGGTAGGTGATCAGGCTGTCCGACAGCTCCAGCTGCAGGCCCAGCACGCCGGGCACATCACGATCGGTTCGCGCCATCAGCTCGCGCATCACCTTGATGATGTATTTCGCCCGCTCGATGCGCCGCCCCATGTCCAGCAGGCGCCAGCCGTAGCCCCGGGTCATGTTTTCATGGATCAACCCGTTGACCGCAGACTGGCCTTCGATGAGATCGTTCAGTGTATTTACCGCGTCGCTCACGGAATGCGTACGCCAGCGCAGCCTCGGCACGCTGGTCATGCGATCGATGATGCGCCAGGTATCCTGCGACAGTCGCTCTCGCACCTGGTCTGCGGTGCGCCTTACGTTGCCCAGCACCTGGCCGAGGCTGTCCGGGCTGTCCGGATCGAACAGAATGTTCCAGATCTCGTGTTCCACCGCTCGGTTGCCAGAAGCAACGGCGCGACGTCCCCGGGCCGCGGTCAGCCGACCCTGAGAGACAAGCAGACCGGTGAGGATGCTCAGCGCCACCGGCACGTTGCCCAGCGTCGTCTCCCCTGCCAGATTCAGGAACAGATTCCTGTACAGGCGCACACCGCCGTCGGCGCGCTCGAAATATCGTCCCAGCCAGAACAGATCATCGGCAGTTTTGCTGGGCAGATCCCGGTCGCTGCGTTTCAGGGTGGCGGCACGCAGTGGTCGGATCAGGGTGTCGTGCGGAATTTGGCGGTCGGCGAGTACCCAGACGTCCTTGCTCACGGGCACGTCCCGCCCCACATCCTCTGCCGAGATCTTTACCAGCCCCCCGGGCATTACGAGATAGCCGTCCTCGGTGGCGGCCACGTACACGCGCATGACCATGGGCGCGGGGGTCAGCTGTCCGTTGTCATCCAGGCAGGGCACCGTGGACAGCTTCATGCGCTCCAGGCCGACATAGTCATACGGACGCAGACGCAGTTTAGCCTCGATGTCTTCCCTGGCTTCCAGGCCTGGATCCGATTGCTGCAGCTCGCGTGCGCCCGCCGTGAGCATCCCTCGGTGCCGGAACGCGCGCCGGAGGCTGAGTTTATCCAGGTTTGCTTCGACGTAGGCGCGCTCGCCAGGCTGGCCGCACCACCAGCTGGCGATGCTGGGCAGCTCGAGAGGTTGGCCAAGCAGTTGCTGGCAAAGCCCGGGCATGAAGCTGAGCAGGGCATCGCTCTCCACGACCCCACTGCCGATGGCATTGGCAATCACCACGCTGGCCGTGCGCGCCGCGTGCAGCAGTCCCGCGATGCCCCGGCGGGGAGCGGATCGAAGCTCCAGCGGGTCGCAGGTTTCTGATGCAATGCGGCGGATGATCAGGTCCACCCGCTCTAGCCCCTCCAGCGTTTTCAGGAATACCCGGTGATCCCGCACCGTGAGATCGGCGCTTTCCACCACGGGGTAGCCCAGATAGCGTCCGATGAGTGCGTGCTCGAAGTAATCGGGCTGGTCGGGACCGCCGGTTAGCACCACGCTGCGATTCTGATCGCCGATCTGAGCGAAGTGCTCGGCAATCGCGCGGAAGAATCCGGCCAGACGATGCAGATTGTGGGCGTTAAACTGATTGGGCAGGGCCCGTGAGGTGATGAGCCGATGTTCCAGAGCGTAACCGATGCCGGCTGGCGCTTCGGTGCGCTGACTCAGCACCCACCAGCTGCCGTCCGGCGCTCGTGCCACGTCGAATGCCAGAAACTGCAGCAGAAACCGGTCCCGCCTTTGATGGCCATGACACAGCGGGATGAAGTCGGGATTTGCAAACACCAGCGGGGCTGGCAGCTGGCCGTTCTTCAGAAGCGACTGCTCGCCGTAGATATCGGCGAGCAGGGCGTTTAGCAGCTCGGCGCGCTGGGTCAGCCCCGAGGACAGCTTCGCCCAATCCTGAGGCGCGATGATCAGAGGCAGAGTATCCAGATGCCAGGTGCGGGGGGCGGCGCCATCCGTGATGTAGGCCACTTCGTGCTCGAGCTGCAGCATGGCGGCGGCGCGGGTGGCCGACACCCGCTGCTGGGGTGCCAGGCCGGCGAGATCGTTGAGGATGCGCTTCCAGTGTTCCCGCGGTCGGCCGTTACTGTCGAGCAGCTCGTCATAGCTGCCCTTCGGAGGCTTATAGCCGGCCAGCAGGTCAGAGGCCGAGTTGCTGAGGTTGGCTGTTTCGCTCATGTCCAGCGCAGGTCCAGAGTGCAGGGAAATTCAGGCCGCGTTGCCGGTACCGGTTCCTCGTAGGGTTCGGGGGTGTAGCCGAAGGGCTGAAAACGGGACAGGCGGCGGCTCTCGGCTTCGTTGGCGTTCACCGGGAAGTGCTCGAAGTTGCGCCCTCCTGGATGCGCGACGTGATAGGTGCAGCCTGCCACCGCGCGGCCGTTCCAGCGGTCGAAGAGATCGATGACCAGCGGTGCATCCACAGCGATGGTGGGATGCAGGGCCGAGGCCGGTTGCCAGGCCCGAAATCGTATGCCGCCAACGTATTCTCCCTGGGTGTCCGTATGCTGCAGCGGCACCGCCTGGCGATTGCAGGTCACCATGAACCGCTCGGTGTCGAAATTGCTGACTCTGACCTGCAGGCGTTCCACCGAGGAATCCACGTAGCGCACGGTGCCGCCTACCGCGCCCTCTTCGCCCATGACGTGCCAGGGCTCGAGCGCCTGGCGCAACTCCAGTTCTACGCCCGCGTGCTCAATAGCCCCGTAACGGGGGAAACGGAATTCGAAGTGGGGTGCGAACCAGTGGCTCTCGAACGCGTAACCCTTGCCCCGCAGGTCTTCGATGACGGACTGGAAGTCACGCCACACCTGGTACGGCAGCATGAAGCGATCGTGCAGCGCGGTACCCCAGCGGATGAGACCGTGGTGATTTGGCTCGCGCCAGAACCGCGCGACCAGGGCCGTTATCAGCAGCTGCTGGGCCAGGCTCATCTGAGCGTGGGGCGGCATCTCGAAGGCGCGGAACTCCACCAGGCCCAGTCTTCCTGTAGCGCTGTCCGGCGAGAAAAGCTTGTCAATGCATATTTCTGCCCGGTGGGTGTTGCCAGTCACGTCCACCAGCAGGTTGCGGAAAATGCGATCGACCAGCCACGGCGGGATGCTCTCCTGATCAGCGGGGTCCGGCACCTCGGTGAACGCCAACTCCATTTCGTAAAGACTGTCCTGGCGCGCCTCGTCGATGCGCGGCGCCTGGCTGGTCGGCCCGATGAACAGCCCGGAGAACAGGAAGGACAGGGACGGATGCTGCTGCCAGTAGGCGACAAGGCTGCGCAGCATATCCGGCCGGCGGATGAACGGGCTGTCGGCGGGCGTTGGCCCGCCCAGAACGACGTGATTGCCGCCGCCTGTTCCCGTATGGCGCCCGTCCAGCATGAATTTCTGAGTGTCCAGGCGGGCCAGGCGTGCTTCCTCGTAGAGCGTTGTGGTGATGTCCACCATGTCCTGCCAGCCGGCGGCGGGCTGAATATTCACCTCGATCACGCCGGGGTCCGGCGTGACCTTGACGATGTTAAGGCGAGCATCAGAAGGTGGCAGGTAGCCCTCCAGCTGAATTATCAGGCCGAGTTCCCTGGCGGACCCCTCTACGGCGGCCAGAAGCTCCAGATAGTCTTCAACGGTTTCCGTGGGCGGCATGAAGACGCAGAGATAGCCATCGCGTACTTCGAACGACATGGCGGTACGCACGAGTCCGCTTCCCGGAACCGGTTGTGGCAGCTGCATCTGCTCCAGTGGTGCGGCTGCCTGATCGGTGCCGTCACTGGCTTGCCGGGACTGCAGCGTCAGCGGGCCCGGGGGTAGCTCACCCACCATTTCGAAAGGGTCCCGAGGGTGGACGTGGGGATAGGCGACGGGACGCAGATGTGGCAGCGACCCTAAACGCAATCGATAGCCGACGGGGGAATCTCCGGGTATCAGAAACAGCTTGTTGCTGCGCGTGCGCCAGCGTTCGGTCATCCAGCGCCCACTGCTGCTGCGAGCGTTCCAGCGCTGGATGGGCAGCACATATCCGCTGGGATCACCGAGGCCGCGCTCGAAGACCCGGGCCAGGCGATCCCGGGCCAGCGGATCGTCCAGCTCGTTCGTCTCGGGTGTGAGGTTCTCCGGCAGGCTTCGCTCCTCGGCCAGAAAGTGCCAGGGATCCTCGTAAGCCGGCACTACGGCGGCAGAATCTTCTACCAGAGTCTCCGCCACTCTGGCAGCGAGCCGGTGGGCGTCTCCGGCAGTCGATGTGCCTTCGGAATCGGCTTCGGCGCTGGGTCTGGCCAGGAAGTCGAGATCGTGGCAGATGGGCTGGCCATCCTGGCGCCAGATCAGCGTCAGCGCCCAGCGCGGCAGCTGTTCCCCCGGATACCACTTGCCCTGGCCGAAATGCACGACCCCACCGGGCGCGAAGCGTGCTGCCAGGCGCCTTATCAGGTCTACGGCCAGGCGCTTTTTGTGGGGCCCCGTGGCGGCCGTGTTCCACTCCTCGCCATCGGGATAGTCGATGGCGACGAAAGTCGGCTCTCCGCCCACGGTCAGGCGTACGTCGTTGGCCTTCAGTTCCGCATCGATCTGGCGCCCCAGGTTCTCGACCTCTGCCCAGGTTTCGTCTGTGTAAGGTCTGGTGACGCGAGGTGTTTCTCTGATGCGCGCCACCGACATCTCGAAGCTGAATTCGCACTCGCTGGGCTCGACCAGCCCGCTGATCGGGGCCGCGGTCGAGGGGTGGGGGGTTGCCGCCAGCGGAATGTGGCCTTCACCGGCGAACAGGCCGGAGGTGGGATCCATGCCTACCCAGCCGGCGCCGGGAAGATAGGCCTCGGTCCAGGCGTGAAGATCGGTGAAGTCGACGTCGGTACCAGACGGGCCATCGAGGGACTTCTGATCGGCCTTCAGCTGAATCAGATAGCCGGAGACGAAGCGGGCGGCAATGCCGAAATGGCGCAGCGTCTGCGCGAGCAGCCACGCGGTATCGCGGCAGGAACCCTTTCCCAGGGTCAGGGTTTCGTCCGGTGTCTGCACGCCGGGTTCCATGCGGATGACGTACTGAATCTCATTGGACAAGCGCTGGTTGAGGTCCACCAGAAAGTTTACCAGCGGCTGTCTGGGCGGCGTGCCCAGGGTCTTGAGCCAGTCCGCAAGCCGCGGTCCCATGGCAGTCATTTCCAGATACGGGCCAAGATCTTTCCGGGTCAACGCGTCGTAGTTGAACGGGTAATCTTCGGCGTCTTCCTCGAGAAAGAAATCGAACGGGTTGAAGACGGCCATCTCCGCCACCAGATCCACCCGGACCTTGAATGCGGTCAATCTGTCGGGCATCACCACCCGCGCCTGATAGTTGCCGAAGGGGTCCTGCTGCCAGTTGATGAAATGTTCCCGGGGTTCGATATGCAGGGCGTAGCTCACCACCGGCGTGCGGCTGTGCGGTGCCGGTCGCAGGCGTATCACCTGCGGGCCCATCTGCACCCGTCGATCGTACTGATAGCGGGTCTCATGATGCAGAGCTACGCGAATGGTCATTTACAGCCTATATATGCCTGATGATGGAATGTGGGGGATGTCGGAAACGCCTCAACCCATTACGAAAGCGACCAGCTTGTTGCCGTCCAGATCTCGAAAATAGCCCCCGTAGAAACTGCCGGCGCGTGGGCCGGGCGCACCTTCGTCGGTGCCGCCGAGCGCTAGCGCCTCAGCATGAAGCTGGTTGACCAATTCCTGCGTTCCGGCGTTGAGGGCGATCATGGTCCCGTTCCCGACGCTGGCAGGTTGCTCATCGTAAGGTCTGCACACCGCGAACATGGGCTGTCCTGGTCCGCTGCCCCAGATGATCATTCGCTCGTCTGCCATGATGCGGCTCGCACCCAGCAGGCCCAGAAGGTCGTCGTAAAAGGCGCCAGCGGCTGCCAGATTGTTGGTACCGAGAGTGGTATAGCCGATCATGATGCGTATCTCCGAGCTGAATGGTCAGGCGTTCTGAGCCGCGCCGATGGCCGTGCTTTGAACTGGACGCATCATACATCAGTTGTAAGACTCTACCGCTGTCCCGGCACTGCGTGCCGGGCGCCTCCCGGCCCGTCCGTGAGGCACAATCACCAATCGAAGAGGGGTGCCTGAAGCATGGAAGAATTTCACGATCGGCTGGCGGTAATCACCGGCGCCGGCAGCGGGATGGGTCGCGCGCTGGCCCTGCGGCTGACTGGAGAAGGCTGTCACCTGGCGCTGTGCGATGTGTCTATGGAGAACCTCGAAGAGACGCGGCTGCAAGCGCGGGCGCAGTCGCAAAGGTCTGCGGCTGAGAAAGATGCTGGCAGCGAGCCCCGTATCAGCCTGCACCGGTGTGATGTATCGGATGAGGAGCAGGTCCTTGCCTTCCGGGACGCGGTTCTGGATGCCCACGGTACAAGCCAGGTGAATCTGCTGTTCAACAACGCGGGCATTGGCGGCGGCGGCAGTTTTCTACTTGCAGAAAGGACGGAGTGGGAACGCACCTTTAACGTCTGCTGGTTCGGTGTCTATTTCTGCTCAAGGGCTTTCATGCCGCATCTGGTTGCTGCCGAAGAAGCGCACCTGGTGAATACCTCCAGCGTCAACGGCTTCTGGGCCAGCATGGGCCCGGACCGTTCGCACACCGCTTACGCGGCGGCGAAGTTTGCCGTCAAAGGCTTCAGCGAAGCCCTGGTGACCGATCTTCGCCTGAACGCCCCGCACGTCAAGGTCTCGGTAGTGATGCCAGGGCATATCGGCACGGGGATCGCCATCAACTCGGCCAAAGTGCTGCGCGGGCACGGCGCGCTTGAAATGACGGCGGGTGAAGTGGCGGAGGCGAGAGCCGAGATGCTCAGGCGCGGCCTGCCCGTTGACAACGTGCCCGACGACCACATCCGAGCAGCCGTTCACCAGTTCGGGGTGGATTTCCGCGACAAGGCGCCAACCTCGGCAGAACAGGCGGCGGAGATCATTCTGGACGGTCTGCGCAACGATCGCTGGCGGATTCTGGTGGGCGACGATGCCCACCGGCTCGATGAAATGGTCAGGGCGGAACCGGAACAGGCGTACGAAGCGGAGTTTGCCGGCCGCATGCGCAGCAGGCAGGTGCTCGGCGGCCTGATGGGCGACTGACCCACCGGGCCCGCTTGCGGCACGGCTGCTTCGCTATGATTCAGCGCACCTGGCCGCCGTCGACGACGAAAACTGCCCCGGTGGCGAAGCTGGCGCGGGGGCTGGCCACAAACAGCACCGCGTCAGCGATTTCCCGAACCGTGCCGAAGCGTCGCAGAGCCACCTCCCGCTCCACCCAGGGTTGCCAGATGTCTGGCCGCGTCTCGATGGCTCGGGCCCAGGACCCGCCTTCGAATAGGATATTTCCGGGCGCCACCACGTTGACCCTCAGATCGTAGCGGCCGAGTTCTTTTGCCAGATTGCACGCGAAGTGGTTGATGGCCGCTTTGCTGGCGCCGTAGGCGAGCAGGCCTCCCATGGCGTCTACGCCGGCGATGGACGAGATTGCAATGATGTTGGCGTCCTGGCGTTCGTCGGCATGCCGTTTCCTGAGACGCTGGGCCATCTCGCGCATCAGTCGCACGGATCCGGTAAGGTTCTCCTGAATGACGGCGTCCCAGGCGTCGTCGTCGAAATCATATCCCATGGCCTGCTGGCCACCCCCGACGTTGGCGACGGTGATGTCGATTGCCCCCAGGGCCGCTTCTGCGGCGTCCAACGCGCGTCGAATATCGCCGGTCACGGTCATGTCGCCGGAGAACGCAAGCAGACGGGCATCCGGAAACTGCGCCGAGAGGGCGCGTTCAGCCGCTTTCAACGTGTCGGCAGAGCGCCCGGTGATGGCTACCCGGGCGCCTTCCTCCAGAAAAGCTTCAGCGATCCCGTAGCCGATGCCGCGGCTGGCGCCGGCGATGAAGACAACCCTATCTGTCAATTCCAGATCCATGCTGATGCTCCGTCCTTGTAGGGGCCATCGTACCCTACGGACCCAAGCCCATGGGCAGTGCCGGAGGATCCGAAGATAGGTGAATTTTACGAATGCGCCATTCACGGCTTTTCGTTCTGGGAGCTTGCCGGTTAAACTCGGGGGATACCGTGGGGGTCGGCGGCGGAAGGTACTTCCGTACAAGGGCTCCATTTTCATATCAAACGGGAGAAGGGGGAATCCATGTCCGTTTACTTTGTCGCTCAATATGTGGTTAACGATCCAGCGCTCTACGGTGAGTATGCGCAAGGCGCCGGGCCCACGGTCGCCGCGCACGGTGGTGAGGTGATCTGCTTCGACGTCGCTGCCGAGACCATGGAAGGCAACCCGCCGGGGGCCCAGACCGTGATCATCAAGTTCGAGTCCGCGGATAAGGCCAAGGAATGGTATAACTCCGAAGGCTACCAGGCCGTTGTGGGTAAGCGGCTGGCGGCGACGGAGGGCTTTGCAGTCCTCTCTCAGGCGATGAATGCCGGCGGCTGAGAGTTTGCGGATACATTGCCATGAGTAACAACCCGTTCGATAGGTGGCAGAGCATTTCCGAAAGCGACGCTGAAATTGTGGCGGCGTTGAAAGAGGCGCATGTTCCCACACTGCTGGCGTCGCTGGTGCATCTGACCGGTGACGTCACCCTGATTCGCGGTGATATCCGGCCTACGTCGGATTTCTTTGGTGACCCCCAGGGCGGGATTTCCGAGGAGGACCAGGATCGCGTTCGGGCCATGGCGCTCGATGTTCTGCGTACCTATCGCGATGGCGGGTGTCCGCGTCCGCCAACGCCCGGCGACCATACCGTGCAGGAAATGGTCGACTTCATCACCGGCGAGACGCTGTCGGCCGACTATGTGGGGTTTCTGATATCGGAGCTGTCGCTGCGCGGGGAGGACCCTTACGGCCAGCCGGGACTGATGGAACTCCCTGCGGCCGCGCGGGGAGCGTTCAAGGTCATCATCATCGGCGCTGGCATGTCTGGCATCCTGGCGGCGATCCGCCTTCAGGAGGCGGGCATACCCTGGCAGATCGTCGAGAAGAACAGCGACGTAGGTGGCACCTGGCTCGAGAATACCTATCCCGGCTGCCGGGTAGACAGTCCGAATCACACCTACTCCTACTCGTTCGAGCCTAACGACTGGCCCCAGCATTTTTCCGATCAGCAGACCCTGCTGAACTACTTCCGCCGGGTCGCTGACACCTATGGCATTCGCGAGGGCATCCGCTTCAATACCGAGGTCGACCAGGCCGTATTCGACGAAGCGTCCGGTAACTGGCGACTCAGGGTCAAAACCTCCGGGGGCAGTGAAGAAATTCTGGAATCGAACGCCGTCATCAGCGCGGTGGGCCAGCTGAATAGGCCGCGCTGGCCGGATATCCCCGGGCAGGAAAGTTTTCAGGGCGCCGCTTTCCACTCCGCGCAGTGGGACCATGACTGCGACCTGACGGGTAAGCGCGTCATCGTGATCGGCACCGGGGCCAGTGCTTTTCAGTTTGTTCCGGTGATAGCCGAACAGGCGGCGGACGTCACCGTCTTTCAGCGTACCCCGCCGTGGATGAGCCCGACGCCTGAATATTTTCAGGAAATTCCCGCGGGCAAGCACTGGCTGTTGAACCATGTGCCTTATTACGCCAAGTGGTTCCGCTTCTGGATGTTCTGGCGCACGGCCGAGGGCCTGCTTTCGTCGGTAACCAAAGACCCCTCGTGGAACGACCAGGAACGCTCGGTGAGTGAAGCCAACGACGAGCTGCGCCAGCTTTTGACCGCCTACATGGCTGAACTCTGTGCGGACGATCAGGATCTGCTCAGCAAGGCAATTCCCGATTACCCGGTAGCCGGCAAGCGCATGCTTAGGGATGACGGGCGCTATCTGCAGACCCTGAAACGCGACGACGTGCACCTGGTGACGGACCGCATTCGTGAGATCACGCCGACCGGTGTGGTAACGGAGAGCGGCCGCTCCTACGAAGCGGACGTGCTGATTTACGGCACCGGCTTTCAGGCCAACCGCTTCCTGTGGCCGATGAAGGTCAAGGGTCGCGGCGGAATCGATCTGCAGACCCACTGGGACGGAGACCCGCGCGCCTATCTGGGGATCACCGTTCCCGGCTTCCCCAACCTTTTCCTGTGCTACGGGCCGAACACCAACATCGTGGTAAACGGCAGCATCATTTTCTTTTCGGAGTGCGAGATTCGCTACGTCCTTGGATGCATAAAGCTGCTCCTGCAGGAAGGTCGAGCGGCCCTCGACTGTAAGGAGGAGGTACATGAAGCCTACAACCGGCAGGTGGATGCGGGTAACGCCAACATGGCCTGGGGTGCTCCCAACGTCAGCAGCTGGTACAAGAACGAGAAGGGCCGGGTAACTCAGAACTGGCCGTTCTCGCTGCTGGAATACTGGACCCGAACCCGAGAGCCCGATCCCGCCGATTATCGGATGCTCTGATCGAGTTCTGGAATCGCGAACACCCGTCGGCGGACGTTGCGGTCTGCGAGTCACACGACTGAGGCGCGGAGGGCCGCTTGGACTATCTCGCCTTTCTACTGCTGGGTCTTGCTGGCGTCGTCTGGGCGACGCGGTGGGCCCTGGACAACGCGATCAAGATTGCCCGGCACTATCGGGTTTCTGACTTTTTCATCGGCGTTGCTCTGCTGGCGGTGGGCAGCGACCTCCCCGAGATTGTGGTGTCTGTCAACGCGGCGTTGCGCAACCTGACCGGTGGCGACACCTCCAATTTCATCGTTGGCAATGCCCTGGGCAGCTGTTTCGGTCAGTTTGGCCTGGTGATGGGCGTCGCCGGACTCATGGGTCATCTGACGATGCCGCAGCGCTACGTCAAGCGTCACGGCATCATGCTGCTGGCCAGCATGCTGCTGCTGTTCGTCATCGGCCTGGACGGTCGGGTCTCTCGGGTGGAAGGCGTGGTGCTGGTAGCGACGTTTGGCCTTTACGTGTTCTTTCTGTTCAGCGAAGAAGGCGCCATGGCCAAAACCCGCGCCCGCGCGCTGGGGGACGGATGGAAGATCTGGCTCGGCCTGGTCGGGGGTCTGGCGGTAATTGTCGGGGGTTCAGAAGTCATCGTGCGCTCTGCCCTTGGTCTGGCGGAGCATTGGAACGTGGACCAGTCCTTCGTCGGCATCGTCATCGTTGGCGTCGGGACCAGCCTTCCCGAACTCAGCATATCTATCGGCGCCATGCTGAAATCGCGTGCCTCGATGTCCGTTGGCAACCTCGTCGGCAGCAACGTTCTCGACGTGCTGTTGCCCATCGGCCTGGCCAGCTTCATCGCGCCTCTCGGCTTCGACGTCGGGCTGCTGTTTTTCGATCTGCCCGCGCTCTTTCTGCTGACCGTGCTGGTGATGGTGTTCTTCTTGCGTCATCGAGGTTTGCAGCGAGGTGAAGCCTTAGTGCTGCTTTTCGCGTTCAGCGGGTATGTGTTGACGAAGATGTTTCAAGCCTGAGGTGTCAGCTGATGCGGGTCGCTGATGCGGGTCGCTGTTGCGGGTCGCTGTTGCGGGTCGCGCATTTGGGAAAGCTATGA
>JAHEEG010000253.1 GCA_024640825.1 Gammaproteobacteria bacterium | reverse complement strand
GGCCTTCACAGACGGGAGAGACAGGTAGGGTCATACCCATTGGTACAACAATCCAAGCAATAATTACTGCGTGCGTTGCAGGGGGGCTCCCCCTGCTTATCCCGACGTGCGCCAGGCATGGCGCGTAGCGCCAATGACTGGCGCTGGCAACCGGAAGGCGAAAGCCGACCGGGAAGTGACTAGAGGGTGAAAGTCCCTTGGAGACCTTGATGACAGGAACTTCTAGCCGAACAGCAAGGGTGCCCGCCGCGAGGCGGGATCTGAAGGAAGCTGTAAGCAAACTCCTGACCCGAGGCACACGAACCGCATGTGAGGCATTGTATCGTGGGCGAGGAAGCGTCGGTGTCCGAAGCCCTATGTCATTCGGAACGCTACGGTGTATATGCGGCGGGGATGGGAGGAAAGCCACGCGCCTTACCCTGGGAGATCTGTCTACCTGCATTGTGCTAGGACGGCCGAGAGGTCGTTCGATGGGTGGGCAGAAGTCAGCAGAGGGCAATAAGGGTCGTTGCAGCGATCCGAGGCCCGAACAAGAGAATCCGGCCCGATGCCGTAACCTCGCTCACCGAAGGAGACGCCGATATGCGTGTTGAGAAGCACCAGCGACCTGGGAAGGAGGTGGCCGGCAGCCACTATGAGCCCGGCGTTGCGCGTCAAACGGTGACGGCGGCCGCGGAGACCATCGGACCACCGACTGAAACGTTGATGGAGGAGGTACTGCGCAGAGAGAACCTATTTTCCGCTTTGAAGCGGGTCAAAGCCAATAAAGGGGCGCCCGGCGTGGACGGCATGAGCGTCGACGAATTACCGGAGTATCTCCGTGAGGCCTGGCCCGCGATCCGAGAGCAACTACTGAGCGAAACCTATGTGCCCTCACCGGTCCGGGAGGTCCGCCTACCGAAACCAGGCGGAGGGACACGGATGCTCGGTATCCCCACCGTGCTTGATCGACTGATCACCCAAGCGATCACGCAGGTCATGAGCCCGATCTTCGATCAGGATTTCTCAGCCCACAGTTACGGTTTTCGACCGGGACGCAGTGCGCACCAAGCCATCGAGCAGGCGCGCCGCTATATGGCGGAAGGAAGCCGTTGGGTTGTAGATTTGGATTTGGAAAAATTCTTCGACCAAGTCAATCATGATCTGCTGATGAGCCGGGTGGCCCGGAAGATCAAGGACAAACGGCTCCTGAAGCTGATCCGACGTTATCTGACGGCGGGCATCATGCAAGGCGGGTTGGTGAGTATTCGCGAGGCGGGTACCCCGCAAGGGTCACCGCTGTCACCTTTGCTGTCGAACATCTTACTCGATGACTTCGACAAGGAACTGGAACGCAGAGGACATTGTTTCTGCCGTTATGCCGACGACGCGAATGTCTACGTGCGAAGCCGGCGGGCAGGCGAACGGGTCATGGCGTCGCTGACGCACTTCCTGGAGTCCAAGCTGCGACTGAAGGTGAATCGCGCCAAGAGCGCCGTGGACCGGCCCTGGAAACGGAAGTTTCTGGGCTACACGGTGACCAATCACCGCTCGCCACGTCTGAAGCCAGCACCGCAATCGGTGAAGCGGGCCAAGGACCGGATACGAGCGATTACGCACAAGGGGCGGGGGCGAAACATCTTGCAGGTGATCAAGGAAGTCAACCAATTTACGCGAGGATGGGTCGGTTACTTTCGGCTTGCTACGGTGAAACAGGCTTTCGACGACTTGGATCAATGGCTTCGACGACGACTCCGCAAGATCTTGTGGGAGCAGTGGAAGAAGCCCAAAACCCGGTATCGGCGGCTCGTTGCACTGGGCTTGAACGCGGCGCGTGCTCGCAAGGCAACCGCCACCGGCCTTGGGGCTTGGTGGAACGCGGGGGCCTCACATATGCACGCGGCCATCACCAATCGGCGATTGGCGCAATGGGGACTCCTGAGCTTACTCGATCAACTTCAGGCTCGACAGCGGCTCTCTTGAACCGCCGTGTACGGTCCCGTACGCACGGTGGTGTGGGCGGACGGCGGGGGTGACCCCGCCTCCGACCCGATCGGCCCGGACGGTGAATCGAAAGATTCGCTGGACCAGGACAGTCGTCGCGTCTCGTTGGTGTTGCTCGGAGTGCTCAACGCGATACGAAAACGGGCTCCAGGTGCTCGCCCTGGGGCCGCACGTCCCCGATAATTGCAGCTTGCTCATACCCCGATTGCCGTAACTCGGCGACACACGCCTCTGCCGCATCCGCGGTGACGCTCGCCAGCAACCCACCCGCCGTCTGCGGATCGAACAACAGCGGGTATCGCGGGTCACCGGCCACCGTCTCCAGATCGCGAATCGCCCGCCGCAGCCTCACATTCTGGGGCTGTAGCGAGCTTACGATGCCCAACGCCACGGTCTCCAGAGCCCCCTCGAGTACAGGAATCGCTCGTAGATCCAGCTTCACCTCCACGCCCGCGGGCTTGACCATTTCCATCAGATGTCCCAACAGCCCGAAACCGGTCACGTCGGTGCATGCACTGGCCCGATAGCGGTGCAGGCAACGCGCGGCTTTCTGGTTGGATTGCAGCATGGAGGTCAAAGCGGCTTGAATCCAAGGCCCTTTGGCTCTGTGGCGCATGTCGGCGGCAAACAGCGTGCCGGTTCCCAAGGGTTTTGTGAGAATCAGCTGGTCGCCGGGTTGCATGCCGCCTTTACTCAACACCCGATCTCGCTCCACCAGTCCGTTCACTGCAAAGCCCAGCGCCAGTTCCGCCCCCTCGCCCGTGTGACCGCCCACCAATGCCGTTCCGGCATCCTGAAGCACCTCCAGCGCCCCGGTCAGCAGTTGGGTCAGTGTGTCTTCCACCTTGATCTCAAGCCCGTAAGGCAAGGTGGCGATGGCCAGGGCCGTCTGAGGTTCGGCGCCCATGGCGAAGATATCCCCGAGGCTGTGGTTGGCGGCGATCTTACCGAACAGATAGGGGTCGTCTACGATAGCTCGAAAGAAATCCACGGTGTGCACCATGACCTTGCCAGGCGGTACGGTCACCACCGCCGCGTCGTCCGGGGCATGCAGCCCGACCAGCACATCCTCCCGCGCTACCGGTGTGAGCTGGCTCAGCGCCCGGGTGAGCAGCGTGCTGCCGACTTTGGCGCCGCATCCGCCGCAGCGCATGGCCAGGGCGGAAATCTCTTTTATTGCCTCCTGATCCGCCAGACCCCTGAGAATGTCCGCACCGCCTGATTCCGGCATCTCCGGGAGATCGCAGTAGTTTGCCATGAAGCGTTGATCGATCCAGTTCTTCAAACGCCAGATCGCCACCCCTTCCAGCGCCCAGCTGGAACGGGAGGCGATAGCGTAGCGGTTGCCTGTGCTCACCAGGCTCAGAAACTGTTTCTGCGGTGCATAAGGCTTCAGTGGACGGTCCAGCAGCGCCCGGCGCAGGTTTTTGGTCAGCTT
>JAHEEG010000252.1:2570-3458 GCA_024640825.1 Gammaproteobacteria bacterium | reverse complement strand
GCCGTTTCGCCGCGCGTTTCCCGCATTTGCGCGCGCAGGGCGGTGGTCGCCTGCTGGTCCACGCTGCCATCATCGGCCATCACGACACCGTAGCGACGGGCGCCATCGGCGGTGACCAGTCTGCGCGCGACGTCCTGCCGCACCAGTTCGGCATCGCGCTCCAGCGGATCGCCCCAGCCGCCGCCACCCCAGGTGTTGAAGTACAGCACATCCCCGGCCTGCACCTGGATGCCTTCGGCCTTTGCGGGAAGCCACTCTTCGCTGCCATCGGTGCGCACGATGCGCTTGCTGGAGCGTTGCCCGGTGTCACCGCCCAGCACGCCCCACGGGTAGGTCAGCCAGCGCTCATCGTGAATGCCGATGTGCCCGTCGCACAGGAAGCGGTAGGCGACCGAGAGGCCATTGCCGCCCCGGTGCAGGCCCGCACCGCCGGAATCGGGAATGGTGGCGTAGCGTTCGATGCGGAGCGGGAAGTAAGACTCGATGAATTCGTTCGGTACGTTGGTGAAGCCGGGCCACAGTGAATGCCCGTCCGGCCCGTCGCCCACCGGCCGCCCCGGCACACCGCCAAAGCCGATCTGGAACAGCTGGAACCACTCGCCATTGTCGTCGTAGCCGGAGTAAAACAGGTGCGGCGAGTCTGAGAATCCCGCCGCGTTCAGCATCTGTTCCGGCGCACCCATGCCCAGCAGTGCACCCAGCAGGTCGAAGATGCGACCCAGGGCGTGGGTCCGGCCGGATAGCGCTGCGGGGAAGTTGGGTTTCAACAGGGTGCCCTGGGGTATGCGCACGTCCACCAGGTCGTAGAAGCCGTCATTGAAGACGATCTGCGGGTCTACCACGTTGATAGTGAAGGAGCCGAAGAACATCTTGAACATGTCTTCATTG
>JAHEEG010000252.1:0-2560 GCA_024640825.1 Gammaproteobacteria bacterium | reverse complement strand
TCCGGGCCTGCGGGTCGGTGCCGGCGAAATCGAAGATTGCCGTAGACCCCTCGCGCCACATCCGGCACTTGATCCGGTAGGGGCCCTCGCCCATGCCGTCATCGCACAGGTAGTCCTCGAACTCCCGGGGCTGTTCGGGAATGAACATCTCGATAATGTGCTTCATGGCATCGTAGTTGCGCTGCAGCATGATATCCATGGTGGATGCCAACACGTCGTCACCGAAGCGCTGCGCCAGTTCGACACAGCGTTTGGCGGCGGTGTTGCAGGCGGCGACCAGGGCATTGAGGTCAAAACGGTTCCATTGCGGGGTGCGCACGTTGTGCAGGATCAACTCGAGCAGGTCGGCCTGCAATTCGCCACGCTTGTACAGCTTGGTGGGCGGAATGCGAATGCCTTCCTGGTAGATGCTGGTCGCTTCGATGGGGATGGAGCCGGGCACCATCCCGCCGTTATCGGACATGTGCCCGAACATGGCGGACCAGGCAATGTGCCGTCCGTCCTTGAAGACCGGCACCAGCACCACCCAGTCGGGCAGGTGAGACACCGCAGCGTTACACATGTAGGGGTCATTGGTGAGGATGACGTCGCCTTCTTCTATTTCAGCATCATAGGCTTCCAGGAAGGGGCCGATGAATGAGCCGAACTGGCCGACCACCATCTTGCCCTCGCGGTTGGCGATCATCGGGAAACAGTCACCCTGTTCGCGAATGCCCGGGCTCATGGCCGTGCGGAACAGCACGGCGTCCATCTCTTCGCGGGCATTGCGCAGGGCGTTTTCGATGATGTCCACGGTGACCCCGTCCACTTCGACAGTTTGCAGGGGCGTTGCATTACGCTGCCTCAACGTTGCGGCCATATTATTGCCCTCCCTCTGCCACGGGTGTGATCAACAGGTTGCCTACCGCGTCTACCCTGGCTTCGAAGCCCGGCAGTACCACGGTGGTGGAATCCATCTCGCTGACAATTGCCGGGCCGGGAATCACCAGCCCTTCATGCAGCCGGTTGCGATCGTAGAGGAAAATGTCGTGCCACGCGCCTTCGTGATAAAACCGGCTCTCGTGCACACGGCACTCTTCCAGCGTAGTTCCCGCCTCTCCCGTCCTCAGTTCGGCAATCGCCCTGGCTCGCGCTTTTGCCACCGCGCGAATCATCAGTATCTCGTGACCGTCGCCTAGCTTGAAGGTAAATAGCTGCTCGTGCTCGGCGTCAAACTGGTCGGTCAACAATGCCACACCCCGGCGGAGCAGTTCTTCTTCGGTGAAGTCCACGGTGATCTGGAAGGCCTGGCCCGCGTAGCGCAGGTCGGCCTGAAAGCTCACCTCGTGTTCCGCGACCGGAATGCCGTCTGCTACCAGCGACTCGCCGGCGCGGGTCTGCAATTCACGCAAGTCGTCGAGCAGCTGTTTGTCGCTGAGCTCGCCGGCCATGGTCAGGTAAGTGCGCGCCGCTTCATCCTGGACCTGGGTGGTGGCATCGCCATAGGCGCAGAGTACGCCCGGGCCCGGTGGCACCACCACCGGCCAGGCGTCGGTCAGTATGCCCAGCGCGTTGGCGTGCAGTGGGCCGGCGCCGCCAAACCCGACCAGGGCGAAATCGCGGGGGTCGTAGCCCTGTTCCACCGAAACCAGGCGCAGGGCGCCGAACATCGATTCGTTGACGATCTTGATGATACCCTCCGCCGCCGCCATCAGGTCGATGCCAATCGCGTCAGCCACCTGTTGTACGGCCTTTACCGAGGCCTCGCGGTTGATTTCCATCTTGCCGCCGAGCTGCACATCGGAGGGCAGGTAGCCCAGCACCACGTTGGCGTCACACACGGTGGGCAGGTTGCCGCCTTTCATGTAACAGGCGGGCCCGGGCACCGCTCCTGCAGACTCCGGGCCCACCCGCAGTGCGCGGGTCAATTCGGGCACGAAGGCGATGGAGCCGCCACCGGCACCCACGGTGCGCACATCGACCGAGGGCGCACGCACGCGCACGTCGCCAACGATAGTTTCCCGCCGCACTCTCGCGCGGGAGTTCTGGATCAGGGCCACGTCGGTAGAGGTGCCGCCCATGTCGAAGGTCAGGATGTTATCGAAGCCCGCGCGGCTGCAGAAGTAGATCGCGCCCGATACGCCGCCCGCAGGACCGGACATCAGCAGGTTGACCGGTGAGGCAGCGGACGCGCGGGCCGAAGCCAGGCCGCCGTCGGAGCGCAGGATCGACAATTGCAGGTCCTCGCCCATGCGATCCACCAGTGCCTGCTGCAGGTTGTTGACGTACTTCTCGACTTCGGGGCGCACGTAGGAGTTCACCACCGTGGTTTCGGTGCGCTCGTACTCCTGCATTTCCGGTACAACCTCGCTGGAGATCGACACCGGTGTGCCGGTGAATATTTCCTCGGCGATTTCCCGTGCCCTGCGTTCATGGGCATCATTGATGTAGGCATTGATGAAACAGATGGTGAGGGCCTCGATCCCTCCCCGGGCATGCAGTGCTGCCAGGCTGTCGCGCAGGCCGGCTTCATCCAGCGGCGTTACGATACTGCCATCGGCGGCTATCCGCTCCGTTGCCC
>JAHEEG010000251.1 GCA_024640825.1 Gammaproteobacteria bacterium | reverse complement strand
AAGGCTGGGGTGAGAGCATCATCATCGGCGTGGCGGCGTCCGGCCAGGAAATCAGCACCCGGCCGTTCCAGCTGGTTACTGGCAGGGTCTGGCGCGGTACCGCGTTTGGCGGTGCCAAAGGCCGCACCGACGTGCCGAAAATCGTCGACTGGTACATGAATGGCAAGATCAATATTGATGATCTGATAACCCACACGCTGCCTCTGGAGCAGATCAACGAGGCGTTCGATCTCATGCATGCCGGCGAGAGCATCCGCTCGGTGGTGGTTTACTGATGGTCCGCGAAGACTGGCTCGCCCAGGTTCAGGAACCCATCATCGAGCCCGACCGACCTATCTGTGATCCCCATCATCACCTCTGGGACCACCCGGACAGCCGCTATCTGCTCGACGAGCTGCTGGCGGATACCGGAAGTGGACACAATGTGGTCTCCACGGTGTTTGTGGAATGCGCGAGCATGTATCGGGCGGAAGGGCCTGAGGCAATGCGCCCGGTTGGAGAAACGGAATTCGTCAACGGCGTAGCGGCCATGAGCGCCAGCGGTGGCTATGGAGCGACCCGCGCGTGCGCGGGCATCGTCAGCTTCGCTGATCTCTGCCTCGGCGCGCAGGTGGGAGAGGTCCTCGATGCGCACATGGCGGCGAGCCCTCGGTTTCGCGGCATACGCCACGCGGCGGGCTGGGACGCTGACGACCGGGTGCGCAACTCGCATACGAATCCTACCGGGGGGCTTTTGCTTGACGAAGCTTTCCGAAAGGGTTTCGCAGAGCTTGGAAAGCGCGGCCTGTCTTTCGACGCCTGGCTCTATCACCCTCAGATCGGTCAGCTGACGGATCTTGCGCGAGCCTTCCCTGACACGGTGATCATCTTCGATCACTTCGGTGGCCCTTTGGGTATTGGCCCCTACCAGGGCCAGCGGGAGGAAATCTTCACTCAGTGGCAGCGGGACATCGCGGCGCTTGCCGAGTGCAGGAACGTCTATGCGAAGCTGGGCGGCCTGGTGATGCCTATCAATGGCTTCGGGTTTCACAAGCGGGACACGCCGCCAACGTCGGACGAGGTCGTTTCGGCGACGGCCCGGTACTACCGGCATGCCATCGACTGTTTCGGCGTCGAGCGCTGCATGTTCGAGAGCAACTTCCCGGTGGATAAGCAGAGCTGCTCCTACCCGGTGCTGTGGAATGCTTTCAAGAAGCTGGTGGCGGACGCTTCGGATGCCGAAAAGCAGTGGCTGTTTCACGACTCCGCCTGCGCCGCCTACCGCATCTGATTTGGTAGCCCAGCACTGATGCCCTCGGCGGCCAATCCGCTCTGGCGGGGTTTTTCCCGCTTCGTCGCCATCCCCCGGGTGACGCTGGCGCTCATGCATCTCGCCACCTGGGTAGATCGTCCGCTCATGCGCCTGTCCCGCGGACGTCTGCGGCTGAGCTTCGTGATCCCCGTGTTGTTGCTGCGCTGCCAGGGCGCTCACACGGGTATCCTGCGTGAGGTGCCGCTGCTGTACGTCCCCGTTGGTGACGATGTCCTGGTGGTGGCTTCCAACGGCGGGCAGACCCGGGCCCCCGCCTGGTGCTACAACCTGCGTGGTCGACCCGAGGTCGAGTGCCTGATGAAAGGAGAGACCTCACGCTTCCTCGCCGAAGAGCTGACGGGCCAGAGCCGAGATGACGCCTGGCGGCGGGTGACTGCGGTTTATCCCGGATACCTTGAATACGCGCAGCGCGCTCAGCGCTTGATTCCCCTGTTTTTGCTGCGCAGACTTTCCTCGACGGTGGAATCCGTCGAGTCCGAGCGGAACATCCAGGAAGGAATGAGTAATGACGTTAAAGGTTATAGGCGCCGGATTCGGGCGCAACGGAACCATGTCCCTCAAGCTTGCATTGGAAGCCCTCGGGTTCGATAAGTGCTATCACATGTTCGAGGTCAGGGAGAACCCTGGCCATGCGGCGATCTGGCAGGATGTCGCGCGCGGCAAGCCCGTAGACTGGGATCGCCTGTTCGAGGGCTATCAGTCGTCGGTAGACTGGCCTTCGTGCACCTTCTGGAGAGAGCAGATGGCCCAGTATCCGGACGCCCACGTCATCCTTTCCCAGCGCGATCCGGAGCGCTGGTACGAGAGCATCATGAATACCATATATCCTTTCAGCCAGGCGGCGCGGCAGTCTGAGGACCCGGATGTGAAGGCACAGATGGAGATGGTCTTCGAGGTGATTTGGGACGGCACCTTTGACGGCCGCATGGAGGATAAGGATCATGTAATCGGCGTCTATCTGGCGCACAACGAACGGGTTAGAGCGGAAGTGCCGGCGGAAAAGCTGCTGGTGTTCGAGTCCGTTCAGGGCTGGGGCCCGCTGTGCGAGTTTCTGAATTGTCCGGTGCCCGATGAACCTTATCCACGGGTCAACACAACCGAAGATTTCACCGCCCGAGCCAACAGCCAGGAGTGACGGCTGGCTCAGCGTCCTAGTTCTGCCCGCAGCTTGCGGATGGCTTCCAACTCGTAATCGGCGTGTAGCGCGCGGTCCGCTTTCATGCTTTCAATGGCGGGCTCGCTGAACCAGCCGATGTCCAGAAGTTCCGTCTCGTCATACCTGACGATATCATCCGTCAAAGGTGCCGCGTAAACCATGTGCAGGGCGCGCTTGTAGGAATAGGCGCCCACCTCCAGAAGTTCCGGTACGATCACGTGAAGCTCTTCTTTTAGCTCTCGCTGCGCGGTTTTGCGTGGCGTCTCGCCCCACTCGATTTGTCCCCCGGGTAAACCCCAGCGCTTGTCCCGGCGGTACCAGAAGCTGCTGTGAACCGCGAGCAGATACTCGTCGTCGCGGTAAAGTATGCAGCGTGCGGTCTTGAATCGTTCTTTCATGGATGATGGACAGCATACACCGGTCAGCGAGTGGGCCGGACGGTGCCCGCCACGGTCACGCGTTCGGCGCAGGGTGTGTTCGGATAGTAATCCCAGATGGCGTGATGCTGGGTGCAGCGGTTGTCCCAAAGCGTGATGGATCCCGGAGACCAGCGAACGCGGCACTGAAAACGCGCGCCCGTTTCGATGTGCCCGTAGAGCATGGCGAGCAGCGCATCGCTCTCTTGGCGGTTGAGCTGGGGAATGTGCGAGGTGAAGCTGCTGTTGACGAACAGCAGTTTGCGTCCGGTTTCCGGGTGACGCACCACGACCGGATGCTCTGCCACCGGATAGCTTTGCCCGGGTTTCAGGGTGAAGTTGTACGCTGCCAGGTCTTTTCGGCCGTCGTGCACCGCGGTGAGCGTCTCGAGCAGCCGGCGGACGGGTAGCGACAACGCCTCGTAGGCTTTGTACATGTTGGCGAAAAGCGTATCGCCGCCGCTGGTTCCAGGCATTTCGCGCACGTAGAGGATCGAGGCCATGGGAGGAACGAGTTCGCAGCTCACGTCCGAGTGCCATCCTTCGCCGTTCGTGTAGGCTGATGATGGCGTGGTCCG
>JAHEEG010000104.1 GCA_024640825.1 Gammaproteobacteria bacterium | reverse complement strand
GAAAAGACAACGCGCTAGCTGAGCTCGAGGTACGGCCTGAAGAAAATAGGTCTGATCCTTGTTGCAGTCGACGCCTTTGAGCAGCCGGAAGTCGTGGGCTTCAGGGTCTTTGACCAGGGCTGCGGAACGGTCATCTTCGGCTGGAGAGCCTGCCGCCAACCAGCGACCACGCGCGTAGTGACCAGTGGCGATGAGGTCTCCTCCCAGAACCGACGCATAATCGGCGAACTGTTTGAACTTGATTTCCCGATTACACAGGATATCGGGGTTCGGCGTCCGACCCAGACGATATTCGCGAAGGAACTCTTCGAAAACATTGTCCCAGTATTCGGCTGCGAAGTTGGCGGTGTGAAGCTCGATATCCAGTTGCTCAGACACCCGTTCGGCATCAGCCAGATCCGCTTTTGCAGTGCAGTACTCGGTTCCGTCGTCCTCGTCCCAGTTTTTCATGAACAAGCCCTGAACTTCGTAGCCGGCACGTTTGAGCAGCAGCGCGGTCACCGACGAATCTACGCCGCCAGACATGCCGACGATTACACGGATACCGTTGGAGGCGCGTTTCTCGGGCGGACCTGTGCTGGCTGGATTCATGGGTTCTGAAAGTGACTAAACGCTCTATTTTAGTGGTTTTCGCAGATTCATGCGTGGGCGTTGCCTTAACCGGCGACGCTTCTTCTATAATCTGCGCCATGTCGAAACTCAGTCACATCAACGAAGCGGGCGAGGCCAACATGGTGGATGTGTCCACGAAGGCCGAAACCCGGCGCATCGCTGTTGCCACGGGGCGTCTTCGCATGGCGCCCGCAACACTGGAAGAAATTCTCCACAATGGCATACCTAAGGGGGACGTTCTGGCGGTTGCCCGAGTTGCCGGTATCCAGGGCGCTAAGCGTTGTTCGGATCTCATACCGCTGTGCCACCCACTGCCTCTGTCAAAGGTTGCAGTAACGTTCGCGGCGCAGGGGGTTGACTGTCTAGAGATCACCGTGGAATGTCGCGTTGCCGGACCCACGGGTGTTGAAATGGAGGCGCTGACGGGCGTGAGCGTCGCGGCGCTAACCGTTTACGATATGTGCAAGGCTCTGGATAAGGCCATGACGATCGAATCTGTGCAGCTCGTCCGAAAGGAGGGCGGCAAAAGCGGCACCTGGCAGCGCCCCACATGATCACTGTGTCCGTGCTTTTTTTCGCCTCGCTGCGGGACGCAACCTGCACCGGCGGCATGGAAGTGAGTCTGCCCGACGATTCCGATCTTACGGCGCTGATGCAGCGTCTCCAGCAGGAACTCGGCTCGGCAGCCATTGCTGCATTGCAGGCCGAAAACGTGCGGATGGCTCTGAATCAGAAGCTGATCTCTCGTGCCGGCGTGCTGCAGGATGGCGATGAAATCGCGTTTCTACCGCCCGTAACAGGTGGTTGAGATGTTCGTCGATATCAGGGTGCAAGCCGAGGACTTCTCAGTCGCTGACGAGTACCTGGCGCTGCGCCAGCGAATGTCTGGAAATACCGGGGCCGTGGCGAGCTTTGCGGGCCTTGTCAGGGATGCGGGGCCTGCCGCCGATACTCGGGTAGCTGAGGTGCAGACGCTGTATCTGGAGCATTATCCGGGCATGACCGAACGCAGCATAGGCAACATTGTGAAGCAGGCTGCCGAGCGCTGGCCGCTGAACGATGCGGTAGTGATCCACAGGGTTGGCGAATTGGCGCCGCTCGCTCAGATTGTCTTCGTTCAGGTAGCATCCGGACATCGGTCAGCCGCCTTCGCCGCCTGCGAGTTCATCATGGACTACCTTAAGACTGCCGCCATCTTTTGGAAGCGCGAAGATACGGCAGCGGGCAGGCGCTGGGTAGAGGTTACCGACGAGGACCGCGAACGCGCCTCCGCGTGGGAGATGAAAGAATCTGATCGCTGATCTGCCGCGGAAGCGCCTCCCACTCTCCCGGAGCCAGGCCATCCAGGGTAACGGGCCCGATCTGGTAGCGCAGCAAGCGTAGGACAGGCAGCCCAACTGCCGCCATCATTCGTCTTACCTGTCGGTTGCGACCGGAATCGAGATCTACCTCCAGCCACGAAGACCGGGCTGCACGGTGCGGGGTGACAGGTGGCTGTCGCTGCGCCAGCGTGGGAGGTTCGCGGTGGCGCACATCCACGGCGCGGGCCCTGCCGTCTTTCAGGTCGATGCCGTGGAGCAGGGCGGACCGGACGGTTTGAAATCCGACCACGTCCGGCTGGCCCTCAACCTGCACCCAGTAGACCTTTACGGTTTTATGCGCCGGCTGGCTGATTCTCGCCTGCAGCTT
The DNA here is from genome assembly GCA_024640825.1 of Gammaproteobacteria bacterium. Lineage (GTDB taxonomy): Bacteria > Pseudomonadota > Gammaproteobacteria > Pseudomonadales > Azotimanducaceae > UBA7803. Next base: position 10,386 of record JAHEEG010000104.1, on the reverse strand, counting down.
TCCATCATCCGTGAGCAGCATAAGACCTTCTGAATCCATATCGAGCCTACCGGCTGGATAGACGCCCGGCCGCTGGATATAGTCGCCAAGCGTGGGACGCGAGGGATCCCGGAACTGGCTGAGGACGCCATAGGGCTTGTAGAAGCGAATCAGCGTCTTCATTTGCGCCATGCCTGATCCCCTAAATCGAGGGGGAGGGGACCGGGGTGGATATGCCTCTGGCGAATAAATCTACGCCTGCGAATAAATCTACGCCTGGTAGCTTCAGCCGATGCAACTAGACGGGAGGGTTCGCGGTTGCGGGTCAGTTCGGTGCCTGCTCCACGGTCTCTCGATCATGCTCTTGATCGCTAAAGGATTCCTCTTCAAGGGCGGGCTCGCCAACTTCGTGAAACTGCCTGACTTCGGCGACGGCTCCCAGCGGACGGATGTTTACCGCGTGAAAACCCTTCGGGCCTTCCTGGCGCTCGTACTCCACGTCCTGCCCGGCTTTTAACGTTCTATACCCCTCCATCTCGATAGAGGAATAGTGGGCAAAAAGGTCTTCACCGCCACCTTCGGGCAGGATGAACCCGTAGCCTTTGGCATTGTTGAACCATTTCACTTTACCGGCCGCCATGGCAAACGTCCTCCTATCCCCTAGGAAATAGCCAGGCTGATGTTGCAGCACTTACCTTGCTTCGTTTCAGGTGTGCTGGCGCGAATAGTCTATTGACAACGATCCCCAGCCATACTGTGCCCATTAACCACTTTCCATGGAAAATCGCGCTCAGTCAAGGCTTTGCAGGGGCAACTTGGTCTCCCCAGCCATGCTGCATCCTTGTATTATGTGATTGCGCCCCCATGTAAAAGGAGGCGAGTCGGTAGATGAACTAATCTTAGGTATTATCAGCGTATGATTGACACTCGCTGGCGCGCTCAGGATGGCGACGAGCAAGATCCGGAACGCGAGGGTGGGCTTGCCACAGCGACGGCTAAGCCCAAGCTCGAGCGGCCGCCCCTGTACAAGGTCATTCTGCTGAATGACGACTACACGCCCATGGAATTCGTTGTCCATGTGCTGGAGGTGTTTTTCACAATGAACCGGGAGAAGGCCACCCAGATCATGCTGGCGGTGCATACCGAGGGCAGCGCGGTAGTGGGAACATTTCCTCGAGACATCGCCGAAACTAAATCCGAGCAAGTGAATCAATATGCTCAGGAGAACCAGCATCCGCTTGTTTCAACGGTAGAGATTACCGATTGAGAAAGTCTGAAGGAGGACGCAGGGGGCTGCTAACCGATGCCGGCGGGTATCGATCAACACAAGTTCAAAGGGCCATATGTTAAGCAAAGATCTGGAAGTCACCCTCAACGCAGCCTTCCGCGAGGCAAAGGCTAAGCGTCACGAATTCATGACAGTCGAGCATCTGCTGTTGGCGCTGCTCGACAACGACGTCGCTCTGGACGTGCTACAGAAGATTGGCGCAGATGTGGACAAACTGCGTAGCGATCTGAAAGAGTTCATCGAATCCACCACGCCCCTCATTCCGGCCGGTGATTCCGATCGTGATACGCAGCCAACGCTGGGCTTCCAGCGTGTGCTGCAGCGGGCGGTTTTTCATGTTCAGTCGTCGGGTCGGAAAGAGGTTACCGGCGGCAACGTGCTGGTAGCGATCTTCAGCGAGCAGGAAAGTCAGGCAGTATTCTTCCTCAAACAGCAGAATATCGCCCGCATTGATGTGGTGAATTACATCGCGCACGGGATCTCGAAGGTCGGCGGCGACGGCGAACCTTCTGATCCGGCGGGGACAGAGGGCGAAGAGGAGGCCCTTCAGGGCGAGGGTGGCCAGCAGAGCGCGCTGGAAGCGTTCGCCACCAACCTTAACGAGCAGGCGAAATCGGGGCGCATAGACCCTCTGGTCGGTCGCGATGTGGAACTCGAGCGTGTTATCCAGGTATTGTGTCGACGGCGGAAGAACAACCCGTTGCTGGTCGGCGAGTCCGGCGTGGGCAAAACGGCGATAGCTGAAGGGCTAGCAAAACGCATCGTCGACGGCCAGGTTCCCGAGGTGGTGTCCGAGAGTACGATCTATGCGCTGGATATGGGCGCTCTGTTGGCGGGAACCAAATACAGAGGAGACTTCGAAAAGCGCTTCAAGATGATACTTGCAGAGCTGAAGAAACAGGAAGGCTCAATCCTCTTCATCGACGAAATACATACCATTATCGGTGCAGGCGCGGCGTCTGGCGGGGTGAAGGACGCATCGAATCTGCTTAAGCCTCTGTTGACCTCTGGCGAGATCCGCTGCATGGGTTCTACGACCTATCAGGAGTACCGTGGGATATTCGATAAGGATCGCGCGCTGTCCCGCCGTTTCCAGAAAATCGACATCATCGAGCCGGATATCGAAGACACGTATAGGATTTTGAAAGGTCTGAAATCCCGATACGAAGACCATTACGGACTTCGCTACACTGATAAATCGCTGCGCAGCGCTTCCGAGCTTGCCAGCCGGTACATCACCGACCGCTTCATGCCTGACAAGGCGATTGATGTCATTGATGAGGCTGGCGCCGCTCAACAGCTGCTGGCTCCCAGTCGGCGCAAAAAGAGCATCACGCCTTCCGATATCGAGCAGGTAGTGGCCAAGATCGCTCGAATTCCGTCCACCCAGGTAACAAACTCCGACAAGGAAGCGCTGCGAGACCTGGACAGGAAGCTCAAGATGGTTGTTTTTGGGCAGGACCAGGCGATAGACGCGCTCGCATCGGCCATCAAGCTTTCTCGGGCGGGTCTTAAGGCGGGCGAGAAACCGATCGGCTCGTTCCTGTTTGCCGGCCCCACAGGTGTGGGCAAGACCGAGGTCTGCAAGCAGTTGGCAAACATCATGGGCGTTGAGCTTTTGCGCTACGACATGTCTGAGTACATGGAGCGTCACACCGTGTCTCGGCTCATTGGTGCACCTCCTGGGTATGTCGGGTTCGATCAGGGTGGGCTTCTCACCGAAGCGGTGACAAAGCATCCGCACAGCGTGGTGTTGCTGGACGAGGTTGAGAAGGCGCACCCGGAAGTGTTCAACCTGCTGTTGCAGGTGATGGATCACGGAACGTTGACGGACAACAATGGCCGCAAAGCGGATTTTCGCAATGTGGTTCTGATCATGACCACCAATGCGGGTGCTCAGGAGGCCAGTCGGCGCTCCATCGGATTTACCGAGCAGGACCATTCGCCAGACGCGATGGAAGCGATCAAGAAACTTTTCACCCCGGAATTCCGCAACCGTCTGGACTCGGTCATCCAGTTTGGTGCTCTGGATACCGAAGTCATCAAGACGGTGGTGGACAAGTTTCTCACGGAGCTTCAGGCTCAGCTGGATGACAAGAAAGTGCAGCTCGAAGTGGACGAAGCCGCAAGGGACTGGCTGTGTCGAGAGGGTTACGACGAGAAGATGGGCGCTCGACCCATGCAGCGGATCATACAGGAGAAGATAAAGCGCCAACTTGCTGAAGAGGTATTGTTTGGACCGCTTGCCAAAAATGGCGGCACGGTTTACGTGACAGTCGAAGACGGCGATCTGAAAGTCCGCTGTGAGTCGCCTGACGGGTCGCCTGAAGACGAAGCAGCGGAAGCCCAGGCTTAAGGGTCCATTACCCTAGGGGCTGCAGGCGTTGTGGTCGTTCGGTTACTTTCGGAAGGTGATACGTCCCTTCGTGAGGTCGTAAGGCGTCAGCTCCACTTTGACCTTGTCACCGGTGAGAATGCGGATGTAGTTTTTCCGCATCTTTCCTGATATGTGTGCGGTTACGACGTGACCGTTGTCCAGCTCCACTCGAAACATGGTATTGGGAAGGGTGTCCACCACGGTTCCCTCCATCTCGATCTGCTCTTCTTTGGCCATAGGCTCCAGTCGCCGGTTTCAATGCGGGCAGGATTCTGCCCGAAGCTCTCGGGAAAGGCAAAAGCTCAAACCTGAATCTGTCCCCGACGAGCCAGCGCGAAATTCTCACGGACCAAGATTTGAGGGGCTGGGGCCGTCCCTCAGTGCCAATAGAGGCGCGTTCAGGTGACGGTGATCCAGCGGCTGTTAACGAACAACTCTACCGGACGGTAGTCGGTTTTGTAGCGCATCTTTGCTGAATCCCGAATCCAGTAACCAAGATACAGGTAGGGTAAGCCACACTGCCTAGACAGCTCGATCTGTTGCAGAATGCTCCAGACCCCCAGGCTGCGACGGGACTCAGTGGGTTCGAAAAACGTGTAGATGGCAGACAGGCCGCTAGGCTGTCGGTCCGTTACGGCAACCGCAATAAGATCCTGATCCTGGTAGCTGCAGATAAAAAGCGTGTCCGACCACTGAGAGAGCAGAAACGAGCGGAACTGATCCTCGGAGGGTGGATACATATCGCCATCGCCATGGCGCCCGGCTATGTATCGGGCATAGAGGCGGTAAGTCGCCGCGCTGAACGCTGCCGGTTTGATCTCGATTCGCAGGTCTTCATTGCGAGTGAGTACGCGTTTCTGACGCCGCTTTGCCTTGAAGCTGGCTACCGGTACCCTGCTGGGAATGCACGCCTGGCAGGTGCGGCAGTGTGGTCGATAGAGGTGTCCGCCACTGCGACGGAAGCCCTGTTCGGTTAATGCCTGATAGACGCCGGGCGTTATGGTTTCTCGCGGATCCAGAAACAGGGTGTTTGCATCTCGGTGAGGCAGGTAACTGCAGGGATGGGAGGGCGTTATGTAGAACTGCTTGTTTCCCAACTCATCCTGCATGGCAGGCCTCCAGCCGCCACGGGCCCCGGCGGGTGACCCCGAGCTCGTTTGCCCGTACCAGTCCGAGAAAAGTTGACCGAGGCATATCGATCACACCGAGCGACCGCAGGTGTTCGTTCATGACCTGGCAGTCTATCAGGGTAAACCGCCAGCATTCGAGCTGACGCGACAGGTGATACAGCGCTATCTTGGAGGCATCCCGCTCTTTGAAAAACATACTTTCGGCGAAGAACATCAGGCCCAGAGAGACGCCGTAAAGTCCTCCAACGAGTCGCTCACCCATCCACACTTCGACGGAATGTGCGTATCCCAGACGATGCAGTTGCGTGTAGGCACTTTGCATGCGTGGAGTGATCCAGGTTCCCGGACCCGAGCGGCGCGGCGCCGCACACTGAGCGACCACTTCGCTGAAGCTGTTGTCCATGGTGACGTTGAATCCGCAGTTGCGTATGCGCTTGGCCAGGCTACGGCTGATATGTAAGCCTCCCGGCGTTACGACGGCTCTCGGATCAGGCGACCACCATAATATCGGCCCTTCATCATTTTCGTACCAGGGGAAGATGCCCTCGGCATACGCGGTCAGGAGCCAGTCGGGGTTAAGGTCGCCGCCTACGGCCAGCAGCCCGTTGGGTTGCTGGAGCGCGCGTTCAGGCGCTGGAAACGCCACATCATCTGGGGCGAGCAGCGCTATGTCTGACATCTCCGGTCGCCTCAGATCTCAGGCGCGTCCTGCGGCAGCGCTGAGAATCTCGCGGAAGGCATCGGCGCGGCGGTGATCGGCAATGGTTTCAAGAACCGTTTCACCGGCTACCCCCCTGGCATGGGGGTCTCGACCCGCGGTAACGAACATGTCAATGAAACGGCCAAAGTCCTCGGCTCGCATGCTGCGGTAGGCATAAAGAACCGCGCTGTAGTCCGGATTTTCACCCTCGCCGAGAGGAGGCTTCTCCAGAAAGCTGCGAATACGTTCGTCATCCCACTGTTCGTCGATGACTTTTTTCTTGTCGGGTCGCACGGTCTACCTTGCGCGCTACTTTGCGCGTCCTCTGATGAAGAACCCAATCATACCCGCGGCGACTCTGTGTGGACAGCAGGATTCTATTCGAGATACTTTCGATAACAGACTGAAATGAATAGATATTTGTGTGGCCATCCTAATCGGGCTACACTCTCTGCGGGAGTTTAAGGAGAAATTCGTGACGTCGACGTTCGTGCCGATACGGGAGATCGGTCTCATTGGTCTGACGGCAGCCGCAGCCTTCGCGCTGCTGGCCATGATTTCCTATTCGCCGGCAGATCCCGCGTTCAGCTATACGGGCAGTTTCACTGGTTATGGCGGCAGCGGTGTGGAAGTCAGCAATCTCGTTGGCCGCAGCGGAGCCTGGTTCGCCGACGTAGTGCTTTGTCTGTTCGGCTGGATCGCCTACGTCTTGCCGGCGGCAATGCTGTTTGTGGGCGTGCGGCTGATACGTCATCGGGCGGATCCCTTCAGCTGGCAATTGCTGTCGGTGCGGGGACTTGGATGGGTCGCCGTTCTGCTGTGCAGTTGCACGCTGGCGCAGCTGCATTTTGTGGCCGAAAGTGCGCTCCCCGCTGGCGTGGGCGGTGTGTTTGGTCAGTGGCTGGCACAGGCGGGAACGCCGGTTTTTGGCTGGGTAGGTTTGACACTCCTGGCTGTCACCGGATGCCTTATTGGCGCCCAGGCTGCAGCCGGGTTTTCGTGGCTTACGATGGCTGAAGTCACGGGCAAGCTGCTGCACCGGGTATTTGAGGGCGCCGTGACCTGGATCGACGGGCGCCTGGACGTCTGGCGGGGCCGTCGAGAAGCGAAAGCAACGGCGGCGCGTCTCAAGGAAACCCGTCAGGTGAAATTCAACGAGGATCAAGAGAAGCGAGCAAATCGAAAAGCGCCAGAAATTCAACCACCGGCGCCTTCGACGCCAGCGCCCGCGCGCCAGAAGCGGCTTTTTTCTGCTTCTACTACCGGGGACCTGCCGGATGTCGATTTGTTGGATGAACCGCGACCGGAAGATGGCGGCGGCTACTCCGAGGCCTCTCTCGACAAGCTGTCCCAGCTGCTGGAGTCCAAACTCAGAGATTTCGGTGTGGAAGCTGAGGTGGTTTCGGTACTGCCGGGCCCCGTTGTCACTCGATTCGAAATGCAGCCTGCGCCAGGCGTGAAAGTTCAGAAAATCAGCTCACTGGCCAAGGACCTGGCGCGCTCGCTGGCGGTAATAAGCGTGCGGATCGTTGAGGTGATTCCCAACAAGCCATACGTGGGTATCGAGATTCCAAACGAGGATCGGGAAGTAGTCCGCCTAAAAGAGGTACTTACCAGCCGTGTGTTCCTCGACTCCAAGTCGCCGGTGACGCTGGCTCTGGGTAAGGACATATCCGGTCAATCCGTGGTGGCCGATGTGGCGCGAATGCCACACCTGCTGGTGGCGGGCACCACCGGATCGGGCAAGTCCGTTGGCGTGAACGCCATGATTCTGAGCGTGCTTTACAAGTCGACGCCGGAGGAGGTGCGCCTGATTCTCGTGGACCCGAAAATGCTTGAGCTTTCGGTCTACGAGGGTATTCCTCATCTTCTTACCCCCGTCGTTACGGACATGACGGACGCCGCTCAGGCGCTCAACTGGTGCGTGGCGGAAATGGAGCGTCGCTATCGGCTGATGGCGGCGCTGGGTGTTCGCAACCTGGCTGGCTATAACCGACAGGTCGAAGACGCACAGAAGAAAGGCGCGCCCATACCGGATCCACTGTGGAGTTCGGATTCCGAGGCCGACGCCGAGGCGCCGCCCTTGGAAAAGCTGCCCGCAATTGTGGTTGTCATCGACGAATTTGCCGACATGATGATGATCGTCGGCAAGAAAGTGGAACAACTGATAGCACGCATCGCCCAGAAGGCCAGGGCGGCTGGCATACACCTCATTCTGGCTACGCAGCGTCCATCGGTGGATGTGATCACTGGCCTGATCAAAGCCAACATTCCAACTCGGATCAGCTTTCAGGTTTCCTCTAAGATCGATTCTCGTACTATTCTCGATCAGGGCGGTGCCGAGCAGCTGCTGGGGCATGGCGACATGCTTTACCTGCCGCCGGGAACCTCTATGCCTACCCGGGTCCATGGCGCCTTCGTGTCTGACGATGAGGTTCATCGCGTCGTTTCAGACTGGAAACAGCGTGGAGACCCGGATTACCGAAGTGACGTGCTCACCGGTGGTGACGATGAACCCTTTCTGGTTCTGGAGTCTAAAGATGGAGCGGAGCAGGATGACGCTCTCTATGATGAAGCCGTGGCCCATGTGCTCGAATCCAGACGCGCCTCCATCTCCGGCGTCCAACGAAAGCTTCGTATCGGTTATAACCGTGCGGCGCGCCTGATAGAAGCGATGGAGGAGGCCGGGGTCGTTACTCCAATGAACAGCAATGGCAGCCGTGAAGTACTGGTTCCGCACCGCGATTAACGCCTGGATTTTCTCTATTGTCGTCTGTTCATCGGCGGCTTTGGCAGGTGGCGAGGATCTGCAGGGTGGTGAGGATCCGCGGGTAATCGAGTCGCGACAGATCTATCTGGCTGAAAGCCGACAGAAGCTGGCAGGAAGGCTGCGCGAGATGGCCGTTTATTCCGCAGCGTTCACACAGGACGTCTTTGGCTCCCGCGGCGAGATTCTTGAACGGTCAGAGGGTCAAGTCCGACTGCAGCGGCCTGATTTCAAGTGGGTTGTGGACGATCCGTATCCTCAGGTCATCGTCATTCAGGGCGATCAGCTCAAGGTCTACGATCCCGATCTCGAACAGCTTACCCTTAGGCCGCTGGATGAGGCTCTGGCCGATACGCCGGTCTCCTTGCTCACTCGGGACGATGTGATTCTCGGCGATCGGTTCCGAGTGGCCCGGACTGTCGATGAATCCGGAGAGTCTTTTGTGATCGAGCCAGCGTCAGAGGAGACCCTGTATAAGGAAATCCGTCTCCATTTCGACGCCGCCGGTCTCAGCGGCCTGGACATTCTGGATCATCTTGGCCAGAGGACGCAGATCCGATTTGCTCCGGATCCATCCGTGTCGGTGATAGAATCCGCCGAATTCGCCCTAGAGGTTCCACCCGGTACCGATGTCATTGGAGGATGAGGCACCGTCTCTGTTTGGAGACACAGCCTTTGAAGGCCCTCTCGCCGAGCGTCTGCGCCCGAAAACCCTGGAATCTTTCATCGGCCAGCGTCACCTGCTGGGCCCGGAAAAACCACTGGCTCGGCTGGCGTCGTCCGGGCGCCTGCACTCCATGCTCTTGTGGGGGCCCCCAGGCACCGGTAAGACTACCCTGGCCCGACTGCTTGCCGCTGGTTCGGGTGCCCGCTGCCTCAGCCTTTCTGCCGTGTTGTCGGGGGTTAAGGAAGTTCGTGCCGCAATTGCAGACGCAGAAGCCGCGCGCGCACAGGGCCGGTCAACGGTGCTCTTTGTCGACGAGGTGCACAGGTTCAACAAGGCACAGCAGGATGCCTTTCTGCCGCACGTTGAAAAAGGCACCGTCACGTTCATAGGCGCGACCACGGAAAACCCCTCCTTCGAGGTAAACCCGGCGCTGCTGTCGCGGGCCCGGGTTTACGTGCTCCGGCCCTTGAGCGAAGCTGATCTGTCCGCCGTGATCGATCGTGCGCTGGACGAGGCGCTGGACGTCACGGTTACTCCTGAAGCGCGACGGCTGTTGACAGATCTTGCCGATGGCGATGCGCGCCGTCTGCTGAATCTGCTGGAGGTGACGGCCCAACTGGCGGACGGCCCCGTGGACGAGACCTTGGTCATGGAAGCGGCTGGTACCCGGTATCGTCGTTTCGACAAGGGTGGGGATCTCTTCTACGAACAGATTTCTGCCTTGCATAAATCGGTGCGCGGCAGCGATCCGGACGCGGCCCTCTATTGGCTATGCCGCATGCTGGACGGCGGCTGTGATCCGCTGTACGTGGCTCGGCGGATGGTTCGCATGGCAAGCGAGGATATTGGTAATGCTGATCCTCGTGCCCTGCAGCTGGCGTTGGCCGCCTGGGACGTCTTTGAGCGGCTGGGTTCACCCGAGGGTGAGCTGGCGCTGGCACAGGCAGTGCTGTATCTGGCCAGCGTGCCGAAGAGCAACGCGGCTTACCTGGCCTTCGGCGCTGCCAGCGAGCACGTCCGCCGGACGCCGTCTCACCCGGTTCCAACGCATCTGCGCAACGCCCCGACGGATCTCATGAAAGAGCTGGGATACGGCGTTGGGTATCGCTATGCCCATGACGAGCCGGATGCCTACGCAGCCGGGGTCTCCTATTGGCCAGAAGAACTCGCTCCGCAAAATTACTATCGACCGGAAGACCGGGGGCTTGAATCTAAGATTCGGGCAAGGCTGAACCGATTGAAAGCTCTAAGCATCGGGAAAGGCGGCGGGAATGCTGAGTAAGGCCCTGCTCTGGGTCGCGCTGGGCGGTAGCATCGGCGCGGTCGGTCGGTTTCTGGTCTCAACCTGGCTATTTGTTCCTGACAGGTTTCCCTGGGCGACCTTAGTGATTAATATCGCCGGCTCACTGGCTATCGGCGTTCTTTGGGGTCTGGGCCAGCAGCAACCCTGGTTCGATAACTGGGGCCGCTACCTTCTT
>JAHEEG010000103.1 GCA_024640825.1 Gammaproteobacteria bacterium | reverse complement strand
CGTTATTGCAGCTGTCGTACAGCTCACCGAGCGGGCGTTGCGCAGTGCCAGCCCGCTGCTACACCAGATCCTGGGCATCTACCTTCCACTCATCACCACCAACTGCGCCGTGCTCGGGGTGGCCCTGCTGGCAACCGGACAGAGCATGACGTTCGTAGAAACAATCGTCTTCAGCATCGGTGCCGCCGCCGGTTTCTCGCTGGTGATGGCGCTGTTCGCTGCACTGCGGGAGCGTCTGGAGCACGCACGAATTCCCCGTGCCTTCGAAGGACCGCCCATCGCCCTTGTCACTGCCGGCATCCTCTCGCTCGCATTCATGGGCTTCACCGGCCTGGCCGGCTGAATGAGCGAACTGCTTGGCATCCTGGGCGTCCTCGGCTTGCTCGGCGCCGTGCTAGGAACCGGTCTGGCCTGGGCCGACAGGCGCCTGCGGCCTGACACCGACAGTGTGGCCGATGCCATAGACGCGCTGTTGCCTCAGACCCAGTGTGCCCAGTGCGGCTATCCCGGCTGCCGCCCCTACGCGGAGGCCGTTGCTGCGGGCGCACCCATTGACCTGTGCCCCCCGGGCGGACAGGAAACGATTCGATCTCTCGGCACGCTGCTGGGCAGGGAGACCAACACCGCGAGCGTCGACCAGGTCGAATCGTCAGTCGGGTTGAATACCGAGGCTTTGCTTGCAAGGGCCTGGCTTGCACGGATCGACGAAAGCCTCTGCATAGGCTGCTATCGGTGCATACAGGCCTGTCCCGTGGACGCCATCGTGGGTGCCCCGCAGCTCGTGCATACGGTTCTGGCCGACCGGTGCACAGGATGCGAGCTGTGTCTGGAACCCTGCCCCGTAGACTGCATCGAGCTGGTCAGCAAACCAGCTCAGGACGACGAACGACCATTACGTATCATCGCCCGTCCGCGCAACCGCAACCCACAGTCGGCGGAGCTGCCCTGCATACGCTGCGGCCAATGCGCGGCGGCGTGCCCGGAAGTGCTGATCCCTCAGGAGCTGCTCTGGTACGCAAAAGACGCCGCATGGGACCAGGCTCAAGACCATGGTCTGAACGATTGTATCGAGTGCGGCCTGTGCAACCAGGTCTGCCCAAGCAACATCGATCTCCTGAGGCACTTCAGCCGAGGCCGTCTTGCGGTCAAGGCGCAGGAAGAAAACCGCGCGCAAGCGCAGGCCGCAAAGGTCCGGTTCGACAAGCATCAGACCAGAATGCTGGCGCGAGAGGCGGAACAGGATAGCCGGCGTCGCCACCGGCTCGACGAATCCGGAGACCGACCGTGGTTGCGTTGACTCGTCTCGCGCGCCTGCAAACAGCCTTGTCCGCACAATTGCGCACACCCAATATCATGGCATGCGTGCTGGTCGCTCTGCTTCCCGGGGGCGCCGTGCTGGGCTGGCTCTACGGTCCCGCGTACCTTCCGCGCATGGCGTTTGCCGTTGCCCTGGGGCTGGCAGTCGAGGCTGCGGCGCTACGCCTGCAACGGAGACCGATACGCAGCGCGTTGCTGGATGGCAGTTCGACGCTGACCTGTCTGCTGCTGGTACTGGCCATGCCACCCCACACGCCATACGGCGTTATTGCCCTGGCGGTGTTTGCGGCAGTGGGGCTGGCGAAACACCTTTACGGCGGGCTCGGCAACAACCCGTTCAATCCCGCCATCGTGGGTTACGTGGTTGCACTGGTGTCTTTTCCGGCCGCCATGGCAAGCTGGCCTGCCGTTGGTGCAAGCGCGGGTGCAAGCGCGGCTGACTCCCTGACCGGCGCGACGGTGCTCACCAGCTTCCGCTATCGCGAGGGCCTGACCGTTGCAGATATCTGGCAGGCGAACCCCGCATTCGGCGCCCTGGGCGGCTACGGCTGGGAATGGGTTAACGCGGCTTTTCTGGCGGGCGGTCTCATGCTCATCGTTCTGCGCCTGGCCAGCTGGCGGGTGCCGCTCTCCCTGCTGGCCACTTTGGGCGCGCTGAGCGCCCTGGGTTACGACAACGGCAGCTCCTCGAGCCTTGGATCCCCGGTCTTCCACTGGTTCTCGGGAGGGACCATGCTCGCGGCCTTCTTCTTTGCAACCGATCCTGTGACCCATCCCGCTTCCGCCAGAGGACAGCTGGCGTTCGGCTGCCTGGTGGGCGCCATGGCTTTCATCGTCCGGTCTTTCGGCAACTATCCCGACGGCATTGCCTTTGGCATTCTGCTGGGCAACGCGGCGGCGCCGTTCATGGACAAGTACTGGGCGGCCCGCCGTGGTTAAGCCGGTTTCCGTCTTCGTACTGCTGGTGGCGCTCTGTGCCCTGGTTCTCGCCCTTACTCACAGCGCCACCCGCGGACGCATCGAGCAGAACCGGGCGCGCCAGTTTGTGGATTCGGTAAACGCACTCGTCGGCCAGCAAGAACCTCTACCCACCATGCGCTGGCGGGATGATCTCTGGCATCTGTGCAATGGCAAGGCGCTGATTCGCGGACAAACCAGAGGCTACGGCGGCCCCATCAGCTGGCTGGTCGCCGTAGATCTCGAACCGGGAGCCCCTCAACTGTTGGGATTCCAGACCTCCGGGCATCAGGAAACCCCGGGCATCGCCGATTTTCTGACCCGCAAGGATGACCCCTGGTTGCAGCAGCTCCGAGGACGTAACAGTCAGAACATGGCGCAGGTCGCCACGCTCACCGGCGCTACCATCACCAGCCGGGCCGTGCTGGCGGCCGTGGCCGACGCGCTGGCGCATCCCGATCTGCAGAACGTCCAATGCGAATCCTGAGTGAACCACCGGTAAGCGGCCTGTTCCGGGACGGCATTGCGGCCCGCAACCCCGCCTGGGTACAGCTCCTGGGGCTCTGCCCGCTGCTGGCGGTAAGCACCAGCGTCGTCAACGCTCTGGCGCTCGCCCTGGCCAGCGGCGGCGTCCTGCTCGGTGCAAACATAAGCGTCTCGCTGTTGCGCCGGTGGATACCGGACTTCGCGCGGCTGCCGGGATTTGTACTGATCATCGCCACCTTCACCACCTGCGCCGTGCTGCTGCTGGAGGCCTACGCCTTCGACCTCTACCTGCGCATCGCGCTGTTCGTGCAGATCATTGTCACCAACTGCATGATTCTGGGCCGCGTTGAGAGTTTTGCCAGCCGCACGTCACCGGGGCGGGCCGGCGCCGATGCGTTGGCCACCGCCGGCGGTTTCGCGCTGGCTCTGCTGGCGATGGGTGCGGCGCGCGAACTGATGGGTCGGGGCACCCTGTTCGCGAACATGGATCTGCTTTTCGGACCGTCCGCGGCGACATGGCAGCTCACTCTGCCTGGCGACCCCGGTGGGCTGCTGATCGCCCTGCTGCCACCGGGTGCTTTCATCCTCGCAGGGCTGCTGCTGGGTGCCGGACGGGCATTGACGAACAAGGGTCAACCATGAATCGAGACAAACGGAGCCTGATCTTCGCCCGGCTCAGAGACGCCAACCCCACCCCCACTACAGAGCTGAACTATGACAGTCCATTCGAGCTTCTGGTCGCCGTAATACTATCAGCCCAGGCCACGGACGTGAGCGTAAACAAAGCCACCGGCCCCCTGTTCGCCCGAGCCAACACCCCCGAGGGGCTCAAAGGGCTTGGCGTAACCGGGCTAAAGCGCTACATAAAGAGCATCGGTCTGTTCAACACCAAGGCGGAGAACATCATCCGCACCTGCGACATACTGCTGCGGGAACACGGCGGCCAGGTCCCTGAAGATCGCGGGGCTCTGGAGGCGCTACCCGGGGTAGGCAGAAAAACCGCAAACGTAGTGTTAAACACCGCTTTCGGCCATCCCACTATCGCTGTGGATACCCACATATTCCGGGTCTGCAACAGGACCCGTGTTGCATCGGGAAAGACCGTCCGGCAGGTCGAGGACCGTCTGGCGCGTCTGGTGCCCCGGGAATTCAAGAGGGACGCACACCACTGGCTGATCCTCCACGGGCGTTACGTGTGCACCGCCCGCAAGCCCAGATGCGGCAGCTGCATTATCGAAGATCTCTGCGAGTACCGCGACAAGGTGGATATCTGACACCTGACCATGTCATAGCGCCAACGAGTCAGAGGTCTACCAGCTCAACCGCGCTCAGGCGTTCGCCGAGAAAATAACCGCCCACGCGGCGGAAGCGGTCAATCCCGTCAGTCGCCATCAGCGCCAGCGTAGGTTCGATGTCCGCAGACGCGGCCGCCAAATTCCCGGAACTCAGCTGGTCTGCCAGCGCCCTCGCGGTTGTTTCTGCGGAATCCACCAGGGCAACTTCAGGATTTTCCGTCTCATCGAGCACTTCGCGAAGGGCGTCCCGAAATACCGGAAAATGGGTGCAGCCCAGCAGCAAGGTATCGAAGGACCCGGATACTGAGCCTCGCTCACCGGAGCGCGGCTCGCCAGGGCGCCGCAGATCAGCATAGCCCTGCAGGTACTGCTGCAGAGCCAGCGTCACCAGAGGACCCTGATGCCGCCCTTCTTCGGCAAGGGCAACCAGCAGCGGACAGGGGCGGGCGAAAACCCGCAGGTCTGGGCGGAGCGTCAGCAGGCGACGCTGGTAGGCGCCGCCGCTAACGGTACTCTCGGTCGCCAGCACCAGGATGCGACCGCGACAGGTTGCGGCCGCCACCTGAGCCCCTGGTTCAACTACCCCCAAAACCGGAAGCGGTGCGAACTGCTGCTGCAACGACGCCAGGGCCACCGCCGAAGCCGTGTTGCAGGCAACAACGAGGGCTTTGACGCCGCGATCGACAAGAATGCGCGCCGCCTGCAGTGCGTAGCGCTGAACCGTCGTCGAACTCTTGGTTCCATACGGGAGACGAGCAGTGTCTCCAAGATAAAGGAAGCTTTCTCCAGGCAGCTGGTTTCTCAGCGCGCGCAGAACGGTAAGCCCGCCCATTCCCGAATCGAACACGCCGATGGGGGATGAGTCCGTGTTCATCGACGGCGGATGGGCGCGAAGATCAGGAGGTTTTCTTGAACAGGCTGCGAATGAAGCCCGAGCGCTTGGCATCGAGCACTCTGGACTCGGACACGACCGGCTCGGCTTCTGCGGTCTGCAAACCGGCGGACGCAGACGCTTCCGCTCGGCGGCCAACGTCGTGAGGGCCACCCTGGTGAGGGCCACCCTGGTGAGGGCCACCCTGGTGAGGGCCACCCTGCTTAGCGCGGAGATCCCGGATCTTCTTCTCTATCAGAAGATCCTCCTTGCGCTTCAGTGCCACGGCCGCAACGATATCCACACCGCAAGTCACGCAGTGGCTGGATTCCAGCTGCAGATGTCCGCAGCGTGGGCACTCTATGTGGGCCGCCGTGATGTCCTTGAGCGTGTGATCCTGCTTGGCCTCCAGGCGCGGCGCATCTTTGTCGAGGCTGAGGCCGCTGGACGTCGTCGTGGGGACCGCCAGATTCTTTACCCGGCAGCGCGCACCAAGTTCTCCCAGCCGGGCCTGGACCTCTTCTGCCTCTTCCTGACTCAACTGGCTCTTGATCACGACGGTGCGGCCGGAGAAAAGCTGCCGCGCCTTACGGTCGTCGATGCCCAGCGCATCAGCCAGCCGAACGCGAACCGCGTCCGCGTCCGCCTCGCCTACAACCTCACCGCTGAAAAGCACCTGATAGTCGCCCATCATTTACTCCAAAAGCTTACGTCCCTGTTTGGCTCCCAGACGCAAACGCAGCGCGTTCAAACGAATGAATCCCTCTGCGTCACGC
Source organism: Gammaproteobacteria bacterium (assembly GCA_024640825.1). Lineage (GTDB taxonomy): Bacteria > Pseudomonadota > Gammaproteobacteria > Pseudomonadales > Azotimanducaceae > UBA7803. The sequence continues at coordinate 7,035 of JAHEEG010000103.1, read as the reverse complement.
TGATGATACGCCCCGCCATCGTCCTCAAACGTGACGACGTGCGCATCGTACAGGCTGTCGCCATCGGATTGCCGCCCGACAACCGAGACAGACCCTTTGTACAGTTTGAGTTTAGCCCGTCCATTGACCGTTTTCTGTGATTCGTCTATCAGAGCCTGGAGGACCTTGCGCTCAGGCGACCACCAGTAGCCGTTGTAAATCATGCTGGCGTAGCGCGGCATCAGCTCGTCCTTGAGATGAGCGACTTCCCGATCCAGAGTGATGGACTCCACGGCCCGATGGGCCTTGAGCAGGATGGTACCGCCGGGGGTTTCGTAACAGCCCCTGGATTTCATGCCAACAAAGCGGTTTTCCACCAAATCCGACCGACCGATTCCGTGCGAGCCGCCGATCTCGTTGAGCCGGGTCAGGAGCGCCGCCGCGCCGAGGGGTTCGCCGTCAATGGCCACCGCATCGCCGGCGCGGAACTCGATCTCGATAATCTGCGCCTGATCAGGGGCCTGTTCGGGAGCCACCGTCCAGCGCCACATCTCCTCATCGGCAGCCTGCCAGGGATCTTCGAGGTTATCGCCTTCATAAGATATGTGAAGCAGGTTGGCGTCCATGGAATACGGAGACTTCTGCCCGCGCTGATAATCCACGGGAATCTGGTGCTGCTCGCAGAAATCCATCAGCGCTTCGCGGGAGGTCAGATTCCACTCGCGCCAGGGGGCGATGACCTGAATGTCCGGTTCCAGCGCGTAGGCACCCAGCTCGAAGCGCACCTGATCGTTGCCTTTGCCGGTAGCGCCGTGGGAGATGGCGTCGGCTCCGGTCTGCCGGGCTATCTCTACCAGCCGCTTGGCAATGAGCGGCCGGGCAATGCTGGTGCCGAGCAGGTATTCGCCTTCATAAAGGGTGTTCGCACGGAACATCGGGTAAACGAAATCCCGAACGAACTCCTCACGAAGGTCTTCTATGTAGATCTCATTCACGCCCATTGCCTGAGCTTTCGTCCGGGCAGGCTCCACTTCCTCCCCCTGGCCGATGTCCGCTGTGAAGGTCACCACTTCGGCCTGATAGGTTTCCTGAAGCCAGCGACAAATAACCGACGTATCGAGGCCGCCGGAATATGCCAACACGACTTTCTTGGTCATGAGACCCTCACACCCTGAAAAAAACGGGGCGCCATACTAAGAGATCGACTGGTAACGCGCCAGCGACCGACCCTAAAGAAAACGCCAGCAAGTCAGAGGCGATCAGCGCGTCGCTAGCTCACCTGCTTCGCTGGACCATTCCCGCTCCGGGCGCACGGCAACCGACCGGCCCGCAACCAACAGCCCTGTGTTAACGTGCCGGGATGCGCATGTCTGAACGATTCCGCGGCTTCCTGCCGGTGGTAATAGACCTGGAAACCGGGGGCTTCAACCCCCACGTGAACCCGATTCTGGAGATGGCGGCGGTCGAAGTACGCTTCGAGGGCGGTCAGCTGATCCCCGGTGATGGCTGGGTACGGGCCATCCACCCTTTCCCCGGCGGTATGATCGAACCGGCGGCCCTTAAGATAACCGGCATTGATCCGGCGGATCCCAAACGCCAGGCCCTGAGCGAGGCGGAAGCCCTGAAGCAGATGTTCGCCGGGGTCCGACGCGCCCTGAAGCGCGAAGGCTGCCACCGGGCCATCATGGTGGCGCACAACGCGGCATTCGATCAGCAGTTCCTGCATCGGGCGATCGACAGGACCCAGGCCAAACGCAGTCCCTTTCACCCCTTCACATTCATCGATACAGCCTCTCTCGCCGCAGTCACCTACGGTCACACCGTGCTGAGCGAAGCCTGCAGCCGCGCCGACATTGCTTTCGATGCAAGCCGCGCGCACAGCGCTCTGTACGATGCGCAACGTACTGCGGAACTGTTCTGCGCGGTGGTCAATGCGTGGCGGTACAGAGCCCCGCCGGTTTCGCCCGCGGATCCAGCAGGCAACGAAAACGCAAACTCGGAAGGGGCAAGCTGATCACCGCCGGGGTGGCGTCTCAGGCGGCTTCGACCGCCGACTTGATGAGGGGTTCGAGCTCACCACTTTCAAACATCTCGGTAATGATGTCACACCCGCCGACGAGTTCTCCGCTGACATAAAGCTGGGGGAACGTGGGCCAGTTGGCATATTGCGGAAGCGTTGCACGAATCTCCGGATTCGACAGGATGTCGACATAGGCGAACCGCTGACCGCACGCGACCAGACACTGCACGGTCTGTGCTGAGAACCCACACTGAGGCGCTGCGGGCGAACCCTTCATGTAGAGAATGATCGGGTTCGCTTCGATCTGCTCTTTAATGGTGTCGAGAATATCTTCGCTCATGCGAAACTCCGTACTACCTGAGTAAATTGACGCGGGCAGATTGTACCGGTACGAGGAACCGGCGCATAGACGGTGCCCCGCGGCCGCAATCGCAATAAGGAGCGCGCATGACAGCCTTCGGCCCGGAGGTCTTCGACCGCCTGATAGATCGCACAGGCACCTGGAGCAGCAAGTGGGACAAGTACCAGGGGCAGGACATCCTGCCTTTCTGGGTAGCCGACATGGACTTCGCGATGCCGGACTTCATCAAGCAGGCCGTATCCGAGCGACTGGACCATGAGATTCTGGGCTACACCCGCACGCCGCCGCCCCTCGTCGAGGCATTTCTGGATTGGCTCGAGCGCAGCTACGGCTGGCGGGTTCCAGAGGAATGGCTGGTCTGGCTGCCCGGCGTAGTCACGGGCTTCAACCTCGCGGCCAGGGCGCTCGCTGAGCCAGGCGGCTCCATCATCATACCTACCCCCGTGTACTATCCTTTCCTGCACACGCCGCGGAACGCCGGCCAGGAGGGCCTGCAGGTGCCGCTGGTGCTGGAAAGCGGGCGCTCGCGCTGGGTGATGGATTTCGACGCGCTGCGCGCCGCCGTGCGCCCGCAAAGCCGTCTGTTCATGCTGAGCAACCCGCAGAATCCGACCGGCCGCGCGTACACCCGCGCAGAGTTAAACACGCTTGCAGAGTTCTGCATCGAGCAGGATCTGATCCTGTGCTCAGACGAAATCCACTGCAGCCTCATCCTCGACCCCGATGCATCTCATATCCCCATTGCCAGCCTGTCCCCGGAGATCGGCACCCGCACCATCAGCCTGTTTGCCGCCACCAAGACGTACAACATGCCCGGTCTAAGCTGCGCGATTGCTGTGATCGCCGATCCGGACCTGCGGCGCGCCTTTCGAAGGGCTCAGGCGGGTCTGGTACCCGGCGTCGGGCCCCTGGCCTACGCCGCTTCTCTGGCGGCCTATCGGGACAGCGGCCCCTGGCTGCCTGGCTTGCTGGACTATCTGAATGACAACCACACCCAGTTGCGGGCAGTCGTCGGTAAGCGTATGACCCCCGTTGAGGCAACCTACCTTGCCTGGCTGGATGTCCGGGATCTCAACCTCGAGGACCCGGGCGACTATTTCGAGCAGCGCGGTCTGGGTCTGTCCGACGGTGCCGCGTTCGGGGCTCCCGGCTACGTGCGATTCAACTTCGCCTGCCCTCGGCCACTGCTCGAGCGCGGACTCCGGCGACTGCAGAAGGCGTTGCGGCCAGCGTGACCCACCGGAGGCAGCCGGCCAGCCCCGCGAGTCGCCTCGATACCATGGCAGGCCCGGCAAACCCGACAAGGAGGCATTGATCTCCCCAGGGGCCTAAAGTACGATCTTCGGTTCTCCCAGGCAGCTCCCGCTGCCTGTTGTCGTTTAGGGGTTCAGCAACGCGGGTCCGATCTGCCCGCCACTGGTTACCCGCCACTGGGCCTCATGACGTAGGGATCTGGCAATGAACCATCTGATGGAAACCTATAAGCGCCTGCCGGTCGCCTTTACCCGAGGTTCCGGCTGCTGGCTGGAAGACGCCGATGGCAAGCGCTACCTGGACGCGCTGACCGGCATCGCGGTGTGCGGTCTGGGGCACGCGCACCCGGCAGTCACCAAAGCGATTTCTGATCAGGCAGGAACCCTGCTGCACACCTCCAACCTCTACGAATTGCCGCTGCAGTCACGCTTGGCGGACCGCCTGTGCGAGCTTTCAGGCATGGATCGAGTATTCTTCGCCAATTCCGGCGCTGAGGCCAATGAAGCGGCGATCAAGATAGCTCGCCTGCACGGCCACAAGGCGGGGCTGTCCCGGCCGGCAACCATCGTGGTAGACGGCAGCTTTCACGGTCGAACCATGGCCACGCTCACTGCCACCGGCAACCGCAAAGTGCAGGCTGGGTTCGAGCCGCTGCTGTCCGGTTTCGTCAGGGCGCCCTTCAACGATCTTCAGGCCATCAGGCAGATCGCCAACAACACGAACGAAATCTGCGCGGTTCTGGTGGAGCCTGTGCTCGGCGAGGGCGGCATCATCATTCCGAAGGATGAGTATCTTCCCGGTCTGCGAAAGATCTGCGATGACAACGGCTGGCTGCTTATGCTGGACGAGGTGCAGACTGGCAACGGTCGGACCGGGGCCTATTTTGCTTATCAACACACGGATATCCTCCCGGACGTCGTAACGACGGCGAAAGGCCTTGGCAACGGCGTGCCCATCGGCGCTTGCCTGGCTCGCGGCGACGCCGCTACCACGTTCCAGCCAGGTAACCATGGCTCTACTTTTGGCGGCAACCCGCTGGTATGCGCGGCGGCGCTCGCCGTGCTGGATACTCTGGATCGGGACGGTCTGATCGAGCGCGCCGCAGTTCTGGGCGATCGAATCACCCAGGGACTCCGGGACAGCCTGAAAGGCAACAACATGGTGCGAGACGTCCGTGGCAAAGGCCTGATGATCGCAGTAGAGCTGGAAGAACCCTGCGGCGAGCTGGTGGCAGCGGCGCTTGAGGCAGGCATTCTGATCAACGTCGCTCAGGACAACGTGATCAGGCTTCTGCCCGCGCTGACCATGAGCGACCAGGAAGCCGACGAGATCGTGTCCCGGGTTTCCGGACTGATTCAGCGCTGAGCCTGCCAGACAACACTGAACCACCGCCCCGGGGCCCTTGAACCGGAACACCCATTAATGCCCACTAAATCTATGGCGATCGAAACACATGGCCAAACGTGACTTTCTGACACTGCTCGACAAGTCCCCGGAAGAACTCGGAGAGATCGTCGCACGAGCGTGCGAGCTGAAGACACTGCAGCGGGACCACAAGCTGCACCAGAGCCTTTCCGGCAGGACCCTGGCGATGATCTTCCAGCAGAACAGTACCCGCACTCGAATGGGATTCGAAGCTGGAATGACTCAGCTGGGGGGCCACGCCGTATTCCTGAGCCCGGGCGATACCCAGCTCGGGCGAGGCGAACCCATCTCAGACACCGCCCGCGTGCTCTCGGAGATGGTGGACGCCGTGGTCATCCGGACCCCATCCCATGAAGACCTGATCACGTTTGCGGAAGCGGCATCCGTTCCGGTCATCAATGCCATGACCTCTCGGTTTCATCCGTGTCAGCTGCTCGCCGACATGCAGACATTCGCAGAGCTGCGTGGCCCCATTGCCGGTCGCGCCGTGGCCTTCGTTGGCGATGGGTACAACATGTGTCATTCCTACATCAACGCCGCCCGGCAGTGGGGATTTCAGCTGAAGATCGCCTGCCCCGAGGGCCACGAACCCGACCCGCAGATACTGGCGAGCTGCAACAGCGCGGTGTTGGTGGAGTCTGCCAGGGAAGCTGTGGATCAGGCGGATCTCGTGGTCACAGACGTGTGGTCGTCGATGGGTCACGAGGAGGAGCAGGCCGGGCGCAAGGCGCGGTTCGCGCCCTATCAGGTGAATGAGGCCCTGCTCGATCAAGCCTCACGGGACGTGGTGTTCCTGCACTGCCTGCCTGCTCATCGCGGTGAGGAGGTCAGCGAGACGCTGCTGGATGACCCCCGTTCAGCCGTCTGGCAGGAGGCGGGCAACCGCTTGCATACGCAGAAGGCCCTGCTGGAATTCCTGCTGACCTGATTCCTGGCTGGCGTTTGCAGCCCCAGCGACGGATCGACGTCGCTGGCTCATCAAACCCTGAGCTCATCCAGCCGGCACGGTTTGGCGATGTGATACCCCTGCATGTAGTCGACACCGATTTCGCGAATGCACTTCATGACGCCTTCGTTCTCTACGTACTCGGCGATGGTCTGCTTGCCCATGTAGTGGCCGATCTCGTTGATGGAACGCACCACAGCATAATCGCCGGGATTGTCCACGATATCCTTCACGAAGACACCGTCGATCTTGACGTAATCCACCGGCAGATTGCGCAGGTAAGAATAAGAAGACAGACCGGTACCGAAATCATCCAGCGAGAACCGGCAGCCGATGATCTTCATTCGGCTCATGAAATCCCGAGCGTTTTCCAGATTCGCGATGGCCGCTGTTTCGGTAATTTCAAAGCAGATTTTGCTGGTAGGCGCCTGGCTGCGGGAGAACTGTTCCAGCACGAAGTCAGGGAAGGTTTCATCATTCACGCTGTGTCCGGAAACGTTGATGGAGAAGCCGCCGAAGTGATCCAGCGCGTCACGGTTCTCGGACATCCACTGCAGCACCCGCTGGATGACCCAGCGGTCTACGATTGACATGCGCTGGTAGGTCTCCGCGGCGAGGATGAATTCCGCCGGCGGCATGGCGTCCCCCATCTCATCGATCATGGTCAGCAGAATTTCATAATGATCTTCAGCTTGCCGGTTGCTCCCTACAGCCGAGATGCGCTGGCAGTTTAGAACCAGCCGGTCTTCATTGAGCGCTTTGTCGAGCTGAGTCACCCATTCCATAATGCCGTGGCGGTTGCGTATGGCAGCGTCGCCAAGCTCATACTCCTGGACCCGATTGCGCCCAGCATCTTTGGCTGCATAGCAGGCTTCATCCGCGTGCTGCATGACAGCGTCGACGCTCTCGGTGGACTGATCCATGAATACCAGCCCCATGCTGGCGGACTGTGCATATTCTCGGCCGTCCCACTCAAATCGCTCGCCGCGCACGGCATTCAGAACCTTATCCGCCAGCGCACGAGCGTCCGTTGTAGAGACCTCCTGCACC
>JAHEEG010000250.1 GCA_024640825.1 Gammaproteobacteria bacterium | reverse complement strand
CCGGTGAGCCTGTTCCCACACACCAGCCGGACGGAACCATCACTATCCGGTTCAGCGACTGTATGCACGGGGAGGTGACTTACAACATCACCTCGGTGGGACGCTCGGGCGTAATCCCCATACAGCGCATTGTCGATGACAACGTGCTGCTGTGCGAGGCTTTACTGGCGCCCTGACAGCAGGGCGAAAGCTCGCACAGCGGAGTTCGAATGTCTGCCCAAACAGCAAGAGTGATCGGTCGAATGGTGAAAAGTCCGGGACGGTTCGTTATTCGTTCATTGAATGTTCTTCTGGTCGCCTTGCTGGTGGGCGTACCCTTCGCGACTTCGTCGGCCAGCAGTGTGGCGAGGGACTTCGTTCTTCCCGGGCTGATCGAGGAAGGACAATTTTCCCTGGACGACTATCGCGGCAAAGCAGTCTATGTCGATTTCTGGGCGTCCTGGTGCGGGCCGTGCCGCGAAGCCATGCCACTTTATGAGTCCATGTACCGCGAAATCGGTTCGGAACAATTCGAGATCGTGGCGATAAACCTTGACGAGGACCGCGAGGACGCCCGGAAATTCCTGGCGACGCACCCGGTCAGCTACCCGGTCCTCGCGGACCCATCCGGAGCAACTGCGGAAGCCTGGGGGTTGAAGGTCATGCCTACGTCTTATCTGCTGGACTCTTCCGGCCAGGTCGTCAGAGCGTATCCGGGCTTCAAAACTTCGCACATGGAGGAAATCCGACGTGACATCGAAGCACTGCTCGCACCACGCTAAATCCATTATGCTACTGACCCCGATTTGCCTGGCAACATTGGTGCTCGGCGCCTGCGCTCCGGTACAACCCTGGCAGCGAGGCCACCTGGCGCTGGATGTCATGGCCCTGGACGAAGATCCGATGCTTGCGTCCATCAATCAACACATATACGAGAGCAAGGAAGCCTCTTCCGGAAGCATCAGCCCGGCCGGCGGTGGCTGTGGCTGTAATTGAGTCTTGAGAAGGGTCCGGCGCGATTCACGTGAGAGTATTTTCCAGCACGGTTCGTTCCCTGATCGCCTCCAGCCTGGGACTGCCCGGAATGCAGGACCTGCTCGCGCTGGAGGCGCCGGATGAAGGGATCAGTTACCAGTTCACCCGCTATGACGAAGCGCCTTTGCCCGCGGACAAGCTGGCGTTTGGCAGCCCGGAGCGCTATTCGGTCACTTCACAGCAACTTCACTGGGTAAAGAACCCTGACGACAGTTACTCACTGACGGTTGACGGGCTGTATGAATCGATGAGTGGATCGTCTCCATGGTACGTTATCCCCGATCCGGAGACGGGTCCTTTGCAGGCGATGAGCGGAGCCACCATTCGGGATCGCCGCCGCCAGATCGATGTCAGCGTATCGCGGCGCGGAGACCGCTACACGCACACCGGGGCCCTGGGTTATTCCAGCGAAGATGATTACGAAGCGGTATACGGCAGCTATGCCGGGCAGAAAGAGAGCACCGACGCGCTCAATACTGTCACGTGGGGAGCCAGCTACTCGCATGACGTGATAGAGCCGACCGATGCGGAGCTTTACGGCCGCGTGCAAAGGGTAACGAAACAGCGGTTTTCTGCTTCCGCCGGATACGCACGTATCATCAATCCCGATTCGGTGATCCAGACTGGCATCGTTCTCACGCAGCTTTCCGGTTACCTGTCAGACCCGTACAAACTCGTCTGGGTGGATGGGCTCGTCGTCAACGACAGCCGCCCGGACCGGCGCTTTACCTGGGCCTGGACGACCCGCTTCCGGCAGTACCTCGAGCGCTCCAGGGCGGCACTTCACCTGGACGGCCGCTATTTTGGAGACGACTGGGGTATCCGCTCGCTCACGCTGGACATGGCCTGGCGCCAGCCCGCGGGTGAGGACTGGGAGGTTGCGCCCGGAATCCGTTACTACACCCAGGTTGCACCCGATTTTTACGGCCCGGTGTTCGACCACGTGCCTATCGATGGTTTCTGGAGCAGCGATTATCGCCTCGCGACCTATGGTGCAGTGAGCTATCGCCTGAACGCGGTGCTTCGAAAAGAAACCTGGTCGCTGTCACTGTTTGCAGAATATTACGACAGCAAAACTGGCCTGGCGTTGTTTGGCACGCCCCGTGACACGCCGGCACTGGTGGACTTCTGGCGTTTCACTGCCAGGCTGACGATTGATCTTTGAATCGGGCCATGCGTCTTCAAAAACACCACCTGCAATTCAGCACAATGGGCTGCCCGGCCGAATTGTGCGTTTATGCACCGGACCACGGATCGGCCCGGACCGCTTTTACAATCGTAGAGCGAGAGTGCCAAAGGCTGGACAGTAAGTACTCGCACTACCGGGCTGACAGCTACCTTTCCGAATTGCTGGAAACCGCCGCCGGTACTGAAGGCGTGCGGGTGGACAAAGAAACCGCGTCGCTCCTCAACGTGGCCGCTACCCAGTTCGAGGAAAGCAGGGGACAGTTTGACATTACAGCCGGCTTGCTGGCGGCCTTGTGGGAACGTCGAACCACCTTGCCCGGAATGGAAGAATTGGCTTCAGCGAAATCTCTTACCGGCTGGCATCAGGTGGCATGGGATGGTATCCGTCTGCGACTACCACGAGGGATGAGTCTCGACCTGGGCGGTATCGTAAAGGAATACGCTGCTGACCGGGCCGCGATTTTGCTGAGATCGGACGGTTTCGAATCCGGCTATATAGACCTGGGTGGCGATCTCTACGTGATGGGCCCACACCCTGACGGCCGTCCCTGGAAAATCGGTATCCGGAACCCGCGAGGTCCTGGCGCCCTGGCCAGCATGGAAATGCACAAGGGCGGTCTGGCCACGAGTGGCGATTATGAACGCTGTTCGATCATCGACGGCCAACGCTACAGCCACCTCATCAATCCCCTCACGGGCTGGCCGGTCGCAGGCCTGGCATCCGTTTCCGTGGCGGCGCCCAGTTGTCTACTGGCTGGGGCAATGAGTACGATGGCGATGCTGATGGGAAAAGTGCCTGGTCTGCAATTGGTGCGGTCGAGTGGACTGGCCTGGTTCGCACATGACGGAATCCATTCCTACGCCTGCAATGACTCTAACTCGAGTTCGGTAGCTGTAAAATGGCGGAGTGCTACTTGACTCGATATTAACGTGCTAACCCATCAGAACATAACCCCCATAGAGAATGGCGAACGACATTAAGAACACGAAACTGAAAATGCCCAGGAACGGGATGGCGACCACCCTGGATACTGCATCCACCACCTTCGAAATCTGATTTCTGGCCGAATGAACCAGTTGTTCCGCCGCCTGGAGCCACGCAGCGATCTCGGCAGGGCTGGCTTGCGAAGGTGGTTGCTCATTGGCGTCCAGCTTCCTCAGGCGTCTCCCGAGCCGGGAATTCACAGCGTTGAAAAACCGCACGGTGAGCCGGCCAATGAATTTACCGAGAAGCGGAATTTTGCGGTCGAGAGTCTGTTGGATGACCGGCAGAATAAGGTTGGCATTCACGCCCTG
>JAHEEG010000102.1:3408-12752 GCA_024640825.1 Gammaproteobacteria bacterium | reverse complement strand
CATGCCAGGCAGCCGATGCACCGGCCGCCTGGTCAACGAAAACACGAGGGATGGCTGCAAGATCCGCTGACGGCTCGGCTGACGGCCTGGCCAGTGCGGCTGGGACAGGTTCCGACGAGTCGGCGGTCTCTGTTCTCTCGGCGGCTCCATCCGGCTTGCTGCGCGGCACCCGCGCCGCAAGCGCTTCATCCGGCGCAAAAGCCAGCATGCGCAGCAGTGTCATCTCCAGACCGCTGCGGGGATCGGGTGCGATCTGCAGATCGCGCAAGCCCATCAGAGCAATCTGGTAGTAGAGCTGAACGACCTCAGGCGTGAAGGACCCGGGACCATCGTCGGCGCCGTCACCAACCCCGCCACCACCGGTCGAAGGTCCATTGTCGGGCTGGTTTCCGGCGAGCGCCTGCGCTACCGCCAGACGATGGAAAGCGCTGATGAGTTCCGCGAGAACATCAGCAAAATCCACCGCCCGCTCGGCCAGCTCCGCAGTGACGTTGAGCACCTGAGCAGCGTCACCGGTCTCTATCGCCTGCAGCAGACCTGCCACCTCGTCGCGCCCGACCAGCCCCAGCATATCTGACACATCGTGAGCACTGACGGATCCCTGACCGTAGGCTATTGCCTGATCCGTAATGGACAGCGCGTCGCGCATGCTGCCTCTGGCAGCATGCGCAATGGCGTCCAGGGCTTCCGACTCGAAGGCGATGTTCTCTTCGTCGAGCGCCTGACCGACATAGGCCGAGATTCTCTCCGCGGAGATGTTCTTGAGTTGAAACTGCAGACAACGGGAGAGAACCGTCACTGGAACTTTCTTCGGGTCGGTGGTGGCCAGCAGAAACTTCACGTGTTCCGGCGGCTCTTCAAGGGTTTTCAGCAGCGCGTTGAAGCTCGATGCCGACAGCATGTGGACTTCGTCAATCAGGTACACCTTGTACCGTCCTCGAGTAGGCAGATACTGGGCATTCTCCAGCAGCTCCCGGGTGTCGTCGACTTTGGTGCGGGACGCTGCGTCCACCTCTATCAGATCCACGAACCGGTTTTCCGCGACCTCGCGACAGATCGAGCATTCGCCACAGGGTGTCGACGACACGCCCTGCTCGCAGTTCAGGCATTTGGCCAGCACCCGGGCGATGGTGGTCTTACCGACCCCCCGGGTGCCAGTAAACAGGTAAGCGTGGTGCAGCCGGTCGTTGTCGAGGGCGTGCCGAAGCGCGCGCACGACGTGCGCCTGTCCCACCAGGGCATCGAACGTGCCCGGGCGCAGTTTGCGTGCCAGAACCTGGTAACTCATGATTCGGCATTGTAGTAGCTTAAGCTCTAGGAATGTACAAATGAGCTTCCAGGACCCGGTAATCGTGATAGGCCATCGGGGCGCAGCCGGCCTCCTGCCGGAGAACACCCTGCCGAGTTTCCGCCGGGCCTGGAAAAGCGGCGTGTCTGCCGTGGAGCTGGACGTCTATACGCTGGAAGGCCGACTGCTGGTGATCCATGACGATACGCTGGATCGAACAACCAACGGTCAGGGCCCGGTCATGGCGCGCGCGGTGGCGGAACTGCGGGCGCTCGACGCGGGCAACGGCGAACCCATTCCCTTCCTCGAGGAAGTAACGGCCGAGCTGCCAGAAAGCACCGGCATCAACATCGAGCTCAAGGGTCCGGGAACCGCTGCACCGGTGGCCCGCTTCCTGGCCGGCCAGCGGCGGCTCGACGTGCTGGTCTCCGCGTTTGACCACGCGGAACTTCAACGCTTTCACAACCTGGCACCCGATATCCCCGCGGCGCCGCTGTTCGGCAGCTGGAAGCCGGCGGCGTGGGGGATAGCTGAGGGGGTGAGCGCCAGATTCATCAACCTGAGCCGACGGACTGCGAGCAAACGGCGGATCGCCCAGGCTCGACAGCGCGGGCTGGGCACGCTTATCTATACCGTGAACGATCTTGCCGAAGCAACGCAACTGGTATCCTGGGGCGCGGCCGGACTGTTCACCGACTTTCCGGACCGTATCACGCCTGACGCTCTAGCTGCTTCAATTCCTGATTGAGGTGATAGCCGGGCTCAGTGACGATTTCTTCCAACACCGAGATACGCGCCCGGAGCGTTTCCAACTCGGCAGCAAGATCCTGTTCGGGCAACCGCGTGAGCATCAGTCGCCGGTTTTTCAGGTAGTTGTTGAGCACCCCCGCGCCACAGGAAATCAGCACAATGAGCACGACCATGGTAAACACTTCCACTGCTAGCCTCCCTGACCAACGTCATTCCAATCGATTATGAGCCTTGAGGCTGCGGAACCTTATCAGTGCCGTCGATCTTATTCAGTTCCCGGTGCAGTTCGAACTGCCCAGAGGTCACGTGGCTCTCCATGCGCCGCAGACGTAATTCCGCTTCCTCCAGGTCCGCCTGCACATCCCGCAGGCTGTTGCGCGGGGACAGCTGGGAGCCCAGTTCCGGGGCAGGCGAGCTGTGATTGTGTTGATGATGGTGTCGATGCCTGCGCCGACGCGCCTCACCGTTTCCCGCTGGGGGCTTCTCCATCAAAAACCAGGCTATCAAGTAGGCGGGAAAGACGATGCTTCCCATAAACAGCAGGCCGGTAACGGCAATGCAGCGCACCACCCAGGGTTCCACGCCGTAATAGGCGCCTATCCCTGCGCACACGCCGCCTATCCAGCGGCGCTGAGGGTCTCGATAGAGCTTTCGGGTCCGCGCGGACACGGGCGGTATCTGCGACCGCGCATGGCGCCCCGCCTGGGGATCCGCCCCGGGGAACCCGGGAGACCTTCTTGCTCCACCGTCCCTGCGCCGATTGACCTCCATCTCCAGACGCGTCGTAGTCTCGTCTATGAAGGCCGTGGCCTTGTCGGAAAGCTGATCTCTCGCCGTTCCCACAAGATTGTCCACGGCTTTCTCGAGCCGCTCCACCGCCGACTGAAAATCGCTGCCGGGCCTGGCGTTCGCACCGGCCGATGCTCGCGAGTTGTTTTGCCGCTCGTCATTCATGACTGTACTCCGCACGCAACCGCTGCCGCCACGCTGGCGTTTCATCATCGAGGATGGACTCAAGCGTCTCGATTCGCTGCAGCATTCTCTCTGCATTCACCGTCAGATTTTCCAGCTCCAGCCGCTCATCATCTGACAGCGCCGACTGCGCCTTCTGCTTGCTGCGATAGTGCATGAAGATCCACACCGGCGCCACGAAGCATAGAAATATGACCGTGGGCACAAAGAAGGCGACTACCATACCGTCCATTTTTTCTCCTAATGAGGGTGTCTCTTAAACCGCTCAGTGCTAGACGCTGATGTTCTGGCCACCCCCGGCATCCTCGCCGGGTCCGGTCTGCGTCCTCGGCTCGCCGCGCAGGCGCGCTTTCAGCGCCTCGAGCTCCCGGTTCATCTGCTCATCGGTCTCCAGATCGGCAATCTCGTCCGCCAGCGTCTTCTGTCCCATATCGTAGGACTCGACCTGACCTTCCAGATCATCCATTTTGCGCTCGTAGGTTTCAAAACGCTGCATGGCGTCGTCGATGCTGTGGTCAGACAGTTGCTTGCGAACGCCCAGACGCGTCTGCGCCGTTTTCCCCCGCATGATGATCGCGTTCTGCCGCGTTTTCGCATCCTTGATCTTCGCCTGCAGCGCTCCGACGTCCGAGTTGAGCTTATGCAACGTTTCTTCGAGTAGCTGCAGGTCCTGGCTGACCAGGTCAGCTGCCTCCTGAGCCTTGTTGCGCTCAACCAGAGCCCCTTTGGCAAGGTCGTCGCGCCCCTTGCCGATGGCTACTTCCGCCTTGCGCTCCCACTCACCAGCATCTCTGAGCAGCCACTCCTGCTTGCGCTGCAGTTCTTTGCGATCTGCGATAGCGCGAGCCGACGTGCTGCGAACTTCTACCAGCGTCTCTTCCATTTCCTGAATAATCAGGCGAACCATCTTCTCCGGATCTTCGGCCTTATCCAGTATCGAGTTGATATTGGAGTTGATGATGTCCGTCATGCGAGAAAAGATACCCATCGTCCTGCTGCCTCCGTGTTGTGGCTTGCCCGATTCACCCTGGGTTTCCCCGGCGTCGGGCCTGATGGCTGTTCTGCAGCCGTTACCCTACAGTTACACAATTCATGCCAGTCTAGATAACTTCTCTAACTATATGTTTTTTAAAAATTTACTTTTCTTCCCGGCAACGTGCCCCTCAAAAGGATTTGGTAGACATCGCCAACAGTTGGCAGAATTCACCGTATGAATAAGGATCAAGACCGACTGCTCGGTGAGTCTCCGGCGATACTCAGAGTACTGGAAGAGGTTTCCCAGGTGGCACCGCTCGAGAAACCGGTCCTCATCGTCGGCGAGCGCGGTACCGGCAAAGAGCTGATCGCCTCGCGGGTGCACTTCCTGTCCAACCGCTGGGAGGGTCAATTCGTCAAGATGAACTGCGCCGCCATCAGCGAAACTCTGCTGGAAACCGAACTGTTCGGGCACGAGGCTGGTGCCTTCACCGGCGCCACCAAAACCCATCATGGCCGCTTCGAGCGAGCTGACGGGGGAACCCTGTTCCTCGACGAGGTGGCCACTACCTCACCGCTGGTGCAGGAAAAACTTCTGCGGGTCATCGAATACGGCGAGTTCGAACGCGTGGGCGGCAATCGCACCCTAACCTGCGACGTGCGGCTGGTGGCTGCGACCAACGAAGACCTGCCGACTCTGGCAGACCAGGGGCGGTTCCGCTACGACCTGTTGGACAGGCTCGCCTTCGACGTGATCACCCTGCCGCCGTTGCGGGAGCGGGAGGAAGACATTCTCCTGCTGGCGGAACACTTCGCCATCACCATGGCAAACGAGTTGGGGCGGGAATACTTTCCCGGCTTCTCCATGAACGCGAGAGAAGCCCTGCTGGCACACCCCTGGCCGGGCAATGTTCGGGAGCTGAAGAACGTCGTGGAACGGGCCGTCTACCGCAACCCGTTCGATACGCCCGTGGACGACATCACCTTTGACCCTTTCGAGTCGCCGTTCCGACCGAGCAGTGACCCTTTTCAGCCGCGCAGAACCAGCAAAGGCAAGAGCGCAACAGCCACCAGGTCGTCGACGCCCACCGATCTGAAAGCGGAGGTGCAGGCTTTCGAGATCGAAATGATTGAACAGGCCATGAAATCGGCTCGACACAACCAGCGCAAGGCAGCCGAGCTGCTGAGCCTCACCTACCATCAGCTGCGTGGCTACCTGAAGAAATACGAACTGCTGAAACGTGACGAAAGCTAGCGCCCGCTGAACCGGGGCTCGCGTTTCTCCTGAAAGGCTGCAGCCGCTTCCGCCGCGTCGGCACTCCGAAACGTCTGCATCTCCAGGGCAAAGGAGTACGGCAGCACCAGATTGGAGACCATCTTGACGTACTGGTTGATGGCCATCTTCGATGCCGAGATGGCGAGCGTCGGACCCGCCGCCAGCTTGTCCGCTATCTCCATGGCCTTGTTCAGAATCTCGTCGTCGTCTACCAGAAAATTGACCAGGCCAGCGTCCAAGGCGTCCTGACCGGTAATCGGCTCACCAGTCATCAGATGGTATTTCGCACGGTTCACCCCCATGAGCAGCGGCCAGATCACCTGCCCACCGTCCCCCGCGCCCACCCCCATCTTCACGTGGGTGTCCGCAAACGTCGTGGACCGCCCCGCCACAACCACGTCCGCCAGCAGCGCCACCGTTGCCCCCAACCCCATGGCGTAGCCTTTCACCGCGCTGACGATGGGGATGCTGCAGTCGAGCATCAAGTTGACGATCTCCAGCGGTTCTTTCATCGTCCGCCGCCCACCCCCCATGACGTCGCTGTCAGGGCCGAAGTCTCCACCGGCGCAGAACGCGCGTCCGGCGCCGGTAAGCACCAGCACTTTCACGTCATCGTCGCTGTCAGCTTCCCGAGCGATATTGGCCAGCTCGGTGTGCATGCGCCCGTTAACCGCGTTCAGCCGCTCGGGGCGGTTCAGCGTGGCCAGCGCCACACCGTTGTCGCGTTTTTCTATGCGTATGGTTTCGAAACCGGATGGATCGAGCATGGAATTCCCTCTGTTGAGCCTGTGCCGAGACCCGGAGTCTACCCTTTCTTGGCCGCGATCAGCCCTTCGTCTTCGGCGGATCGCACGCCGTGGTCGATGCGCTCTACGTGGCGTGCATCCAGCGCGCGCCAAACATACGCTGGCGGCCCCACTTCTCCCCCGTGCGCCACGGCCCGCAAACCCAGAGCACGGGCGCGTTCGAATGCGGCGGTGAATGTCTCGGGCGGGTTTGATGTCGAATTCGCCATGCGTGCTCCCTGGGTATTCAGATCGGCGCCGGGCCGTCGAACACAGGCACGCCGGCCACGTAAGTGCGTCGGATGATCCTGTCGTCCCCCAGCATGATCATCGCGAACAGACGCTCATCAATGCCCGCGCAGGTTTCCAGGCGCCCTGCAAGCAGTGACGAACGGGAAGGATCGACAATCACCAGATCCGCATCCTTGCCCGGGCAAAGCGACCCGATATGGGCATCGAGCTGCAGGACGCGGGCATTACCCAGGGTGATCGAGTACAGCGCGTCCAGGGGGTGCCAGCTCTGCCCTTGGAGCTGTAGCACCTTGTAGCCTTCCGCCAGGGTTCTGAGCATGGACACACTGGTACCCGCGCCCACGTCGGTTGCGACAGCCATGGAGACGCCGTGCCGCCGCAGGCGAGCCACGTCCAGCAGGCCGCTGCCGAGGAAAAGATTGCTGGTCGGACAGAAAGCTACCGAGCAACCCCTGGTCGCCAGCAAATCCAACTCGCGCTCGCTCAGATGAATGCCGTGGGCGAAAATACTCCTGGGGCCGCAAAGACCGTGGCGATCGTAGACGTCCACATAATCCTTCGCTTCCGGAAACAGCAAGCCGGTTTTCTGGACCTCGAGCAGGTTCTCCGAGAGATGGGTCTGCAGGTAAACGTCCGTTCGCGCAGAGAGCAACTCGCCGGCCAGCTGCAGCTGAGCTGCAGTGGACGTGATCGCAAATCTCGGCGTGACCGCGTAGCGCAACCTGCCCTGGCCGTGCCACCGCTCGATCAGATCCCGAGTAGCCCGCAAGCCTTCATCGAGCGTTTCCGAAAGCACGGCGGGCACGTTGCGGTCCGTGATCACCTTGCCCCCAATGAGACACATATTACGCCTGGCCGCGGCTTCGAACAGCGCGTCCGCCGCATGGGTATGGACCGTCGAAAAAACCATTGCGGCGGTGGTACCGTGCGCAAGCAATGCCTGGAGGAAGCGCTCCATCTGCTGACCGGCATAAGCCTCGTCGGCGAAACGCGCCTCCTCCGGAAACGTGTAGCTCTCCAGCCAGTCCAGAAGCTGACGACCATAACTGGCCATGACACCCAGCTGGGGCGCATGAACGTGAGCGTCGATGAAGCCAGGGAGCATAAGACCGCCGGGGAAATGCTCGCAGCGTGCCAGGTCTCCGCCCGCCTGTAAGAAATCCTCAGCACTCACCAGCGCAGAAATACGTCCTTCCCTAAAGGTCAGAACCGCATCTGTCAGGTAGCGATATCCCCGCCCGCTGGCGGGATCGGGAACGTCGGTAAACGTCAAAGCGGACGCTCGAAGATGCGACTCGGTCATCGGTCAGCAACTCCGGTCAGGATCAAATGTATGCCGGCAAGCGTACCCCCCGGTGGCTACTCCTCGCTCACCACCTCGGCACCGAGACCGAACGCCTCGTGCATGCACCGAACGGCCAGCTCCAGATAGCGCTCGGCGACCACCACGGATATTTTTATTTCCGAGGTTGAGATCATCAGGATGTTGATATTCTCGGCAGCCAGCGCGTCGAACATCTGGCTGGCGACCCCGGCATGCGACCGCATGCCGACGCCAACCACAGACACCTTGGCGATCTTGTTGTCGCCGGACAGCTCCCGGGCGCCAAGCTCCCGCTGCACGGGCCCGAGCAAGTCCAGCGCGTGATCATAGTCGTCACGCTTCACGGTGAAGGTGAAATCCGTGGTGCCGTCGGCGCCCGTATTCTGCACGATCATATCCACCTCGATGGGCGCTCGCCCCACCGGCCCGAGAATGCGCGACGCGACGCCAGGTACGTCCGGAACGCCGGACATGGTGAGTTTGGCCTCGTCTCTGGAATAGGCGATGCCTGCGACGATGGGCTGCTCCATGCGTTTGCTCTCCGTTGTAATCAGGGTGCCTGGCCCTTCTTCGAAAGACGACATGACCCTGAGGGGAACCTGATACTTACCCGCGAATTCCACCGAACGCGGGTGCAGGACCTTTGAGCCGAGACTCGCCAACTCGAGCATTTCTTCAAAGGTAATCCGTTCGAGGCGTTGTGCGTCGTCGACGATGCGCGGATCTGCGGTATAGACGCCGTCGACATCGGTGCAGATCTGACACTCGTCCGCACTCAGGGCCGCGGCAATTGCCACGGCCGTGGTGTCCGATCCGCCGCGGCCGAGGGTCGTTACATTGCCATCCACGTCGACGCCTTGAAAGCCGGCAACGACGGGAACCACGCCTTGGTCGAGATCTGCGTTCAGGCGTTCTACGTCGATGTGACTGATGCGCGCTTTACCGAAACTGCTGTCGGTGCGGATTGCCACCTGATCCGCAAGGTACGATCTCGACTCGTGCCCGGCCGCTTTGATTGCCATGGCGGTCAGGGCTATGGATACCTGTTCTCCGGCGGCCTGCAGCACATCCATCTCTCGAGGCACGGGCTGAGCGGAAACGCCCCGACCAAGCCCAACCAGACGATTGGTCTCGCCGCTCATAGCGGAAACAACAACCACGACGCGGTGGCCCTGGTCGATATAACCGCAGACCCGCGCAGCTACCGCCTGAATACGTTCGACGCTGCCAACGCTGGTACCACCGTACTTCTGAACCAGAGTTGCCATGTTTCCCCTCAGCTCAGCCGCTCTGCAACCCAGGGCGCGACGCCGGCCAGAGCTTCGCGCAGGGCATCGGGATTGTCGCCGCCACCCGCCCGTGCCATGTCAGGCCTTCCTCCGCCTTTGGCGCCAACCTTCGGACCAACCAGGGAAATCAGATCCGGGGCCTTGATTCGATCCGTCAGATCTTTGCTGACACCGGCGATCAGGCTCACCTTGCCCTCGCTGACGTTGCCGAGCACAACGACGACGTTGCCCAGTTTGGATTTCAGCGAGTCGAGCGTCTGCAACAGGGACTTGGGATCCCCCTCGACGGCTGCGGCAAGCACCTTGACTCCGGAGACTTCCTCCGCCTGGCCGGCAAGATCGGAGCCCTGGGATGCTGCCAGCTTATTCTGCAGTTGCTCCAGCGCCCGCGCCATGCGCCGATTCTCTTCTACCAGCGCGCCCACTTTTTCTC
>JAHEEG010000102.1:0-3398 GCA_024640825.1 Gammaproteobacteria bacterium | reverse complement strand
GGCTCGTCCAGACTTTACCAGTGCGGCCACGCCGCCCAGCAGGTTTTCCGCCTCTTCAACCCGCGCCAGCGCGCCTGGTCCGGTTACCGCCTCTATCCGGCGAACGCCTGCGGCGACACCGGTTTCGCTGAGGATCTGAAACAATCCGATGTCTCCCGTGCGGGAAACATGGGTTCCACCGCACAGCTCCACCGAGTACCCACCGCCCATGGTGAGCACTCTGACCTCGTCGCCGTATTTCTCACCAAACAGCGCCATTGCGCCTCGACCGATGGCGTCGTCATACGCCAGGCGTTCCACACTAACTTCGGTGTTGGCCTGCACCTGTGCGTTCACCGCCTTCTCGATAGCCGCCAGCTGTTCGCGGCTGACCGGTTCGGGATGAGAAAAGTCGAATCGCAGTCTGTCCGCAGCGACCAGAGACCCCTTCTGTTGCACGTGGTCGCCCAGCGTCTCGCGCAGCGCCGCGTGCATGAGGTGGGTAGCAGAGTGATTCAGCCTGATACGCCGACGACGCTCGGCGTCCACGGTGGCAGACACCTCGTCACCGATATCAAAGCTGCCGCCGCTGACAACACCGATGTGCAGGTGCTGGTCTCCGCTGGTCTGGGTATCCTCTACCTGAAAGGACGCACCGGATGACACCAGCGTTCCCGCGTCTCCTACCTGACCACCGGACTCCGCGTAAAAGGGCGTTCGATCCAGAATGATGAGCCCGCGGTCTCCGGAATCCAGACGGGCGACCGCTTTGCCGTCCGCTTCGAACAGACCGGTGACGGTTCCCCGATTTTCGACGCCCTCGTAACCAAGAAACTCTACCTTGCCGACGGTGTGAACCCGCTGGCCCAGAGTGGCAGAAAATCGCGCAGCCGCCCGGCCGCGATCGCGCTGCACTTCCATGGCGGTCTCAAATCCTGCCATGTCGATACTGAGACCACGTTCCCGCGCCACATCGGCAGTGAGATCTGTGGGAAAGCCGAAGGTATCGTAGAGTTGGAAAACAATTTCGCCAGGAATCTCCGAGGCATCTAGACCGCTGATGGTGCGGTTGAGCAACGCCATGCCCTGACTCAACGTCTCCGCAAAACGTTCTTCCTCGCGCAGCAGCGCCGCGGATACGTCTGCCGCTTTGCCCCGGATTTCCGGATAGGCATCGCCCATCTCATCGGCCAGTGGCGCAACCAGCTTGTGAAAGAAGGGCTCGCGAACGTCCAGCATATGCCCGTGACGCAGCGCCCGCCGGATGATCCGACGCAGCACGTAGCTGCGTTCCTCGTTGCCCGGTAGGACGCCGTCGCAAATAAGAAAGGCGCTGGCGCGTATGTGATCGGCAATCACCCGAACGGATGCGTTCGCCAGCTGCGCCGCCGGGTCCGAAATGCCGACCAGACGCCCGACCGCGGCCATCAGATTTTTAAACAGGTCAATCTCATAATTGCTGTGCACCCCCTGCATGATGGCCGTAATGCGCTCCAGGCCCATACCCGTATCAACCCCGGGCTGTGGTAACGGGGTCAACTCGCCATCCGGCTGGCGGTCGAACTGGGGAAACACCAGATTCCAGAACTCGATGTAGCGATCACCATCTTCGTCCGGAGATCCCGGAGGACCCCCGGCAACCTCGGGGCCATGATCGAAGAAAATTTCCGTACAGGGCCCGCACGGACCGGTGTCACCCATGGCCCAGAAGTTTTCCTCGAGATCAATCACCCGTTCGCTGGAAACGCCGATGTCATTCACCCAGATTCGGCGGGACTCGTCATCCGTGGGGTGCACGGTCACCCAGAGCTTGTCTCTGGGCAGGGCCAGAACCCCGGTGACAAACTCCCAGGCCCATGCAATGGTTTCGTCCTTGAAGTAGTCACCGAAACTGAAGTTGCCGAGCATCTCGAAAAAAGTGTGATGCCTTGCCGTGTAACCGACATTTTCCAGGTCGTTGTGCTTGCCTCCGGCGCGGACGCAGCGCTGTGAGCTGGTCGCGCGCCTATACCCCAGATCTTCGCGCCCAAGCAGAGCGTCTTTAAACTGGTTCATCCCGGCATTGGTAAACAACAGCGTCGGGTCGTCGTGTGGCACCAGCGAGCTGGAAGGCACCACGCGGTGCCCCCGCTCTTCGAAGAACGTCAGATATGCCGAGCGCACATCAGCGGTTTTCATCGCTAGCCCTGCCCGTAAATGGGCGGCAAGTATAAATTAACGGCGCAGCTTTGACAGGCGTAAGGACCTTCCGTTCGAGGGTATCACCGCGGCTCGCAATACAACTTTGGGTTCGTCTGGCGTCCAGGCTCGGTCAGCCCAGATTGCCGAGCACCCGATAGATGAGATCCGAGGGAAAGCCGCGTCGCGCCAGAAACCGAGCCTGCCGGCTCCAGTCACCTCGATCTTCGGGAAGACTGGCACCGAAACGCTTCTCGCGAGCCTGGGTGGCTATCTCTATCCAGTATTCACCGGGCAGGGTCATTACCTCGTCCACCAGTTCATCGCCAATTCCCTTACGCACGAGTTCCTGGCGGATGAGCACGGGACCCTTGCCACGACCGACCCGGCTTCGCACAAGGCTCTCAGCAAAGCGATGATCCGACTGCAGGTCCAAAGTCTTGAGCTCTTCAAGCACCTGCTGTGCGAGAGACACAGTCGTCTCCCGGGCACAGAGTTTCGATAGGAGCTCTTTCTCGGAGTGTTCCCGGTGACCGAGGTACCTCAGCGCGCGATCGTAAGCCTGCCGGTAAGCACGATGCCCGGCTACGGTCTGCAGCGATTCCTGACACACACCGGGCCCGCCCTCGTCCACCCGAATCACTGCGTCCGGATTTTCCAGAGCCTGCTTAAGCGCGCCGAAGGCTTCACGCCGGTTCCCCCCCGCCAATTGCGATATCGCGTTGTCTTCATCGCCGGATGTTCTATCCATGGAAGCGTGGCCCCCGGGAGCGCGACTTGAAACGGCGTCCTCCTTGATTGGCATGAGTCGTCACTAACTCCGCGAAAAACTGTCAGAGCGCGTCCTGGACCGGCTCGGGGACAACAACTTCTTTGACGGGGTTGTGCTGGGGCAGCAGCTGCTCGCGGACCTGAGATTCTATCTCCTCGCAGATCTCCGGGTTGTCCTGGAGAAAATCAGCAGCATTTTTGCGGCCCTGGCCGATGCGGTCCTCTTTGTACGAATACCAGGCACCAGACTTGTCAATGATGCCCTGCTGCACGCCCAGATCCAGTATTTCCCCCATGCGGTTGATGCCCTTGCCGTAGAGAATCTGAAATTCCGTCTGCCGAAAGGGTGGCGCAACCTTGTTCTTCACCACCTTTACGCGGGTTTCGTTGCCAACGACTTCGTCCCCCTCCTTAACGGCACCAATGCGCCGGATGTCCAAGCGGACCGAGGAGTAAAACTTCAGCGCGTT
>JAHEEG010000101.1 GCA_024640825.1 Gammaproteobacteria bacterium | reverse complement strand
GACCGATTGTGGTCGTCGTCGTGTTGTTCGAATTGTTCATGACGGCATGGTTGGGTTCGATGTTCGAGCCGTTCGAGCCGTTCGAGCCGTTCGAGCCGTTCGAGCCGTTCGAGCCGTTCGATTTTCCGTTTGCATCTTTCCGATGGGTTTGGGGCAGATATGGATTGGGATGACTTCAAGTTTGTGCACACGCTCGCTCGTGCCGGGACAGTTCGTCAGGCAGGCGCAGTGCTTGGCGTGCACGCCTCTACCGTGGTCCGCCGCCTCGATGCCCTGGAACGAAATCTGGGTGTCAAACTCTTCTCTCGCACGCGGAATGGGATGCAACTCGCCCCGGCAGGACAGGAAGTGTTGGAAGCTCTGAATCGGGTAGCCCTTGAGATGGAGACGATAACCCGGCGTCTTCGAGCCAGAGATGCAAGCCTCTCAGGTGCCGTATCGCTGTCCGCGCCCGAGCTGCTGCTGAACCTGCTGGTCTCCAGGCTCGGAACCTTCAAGACGGAATATCCCGACCTCAGCCTGGAGCTTCGTCCCGGCGAGCAGGCCAGCGTTGCGCAATCAACGCCTGCGGATCTCACCATTCGCGTCACCAACAGCCCGCCACCGGATCTCATCGGTAGAAACCTCGGACGGTACACCTTTGGGATTTACGGCATTCCCGCTTTGTTGAATAAGAGCGAGTCCGCGGCGGTGGGTGAACGGCTTCGCTGGATCGACTCGGTGCAGCCGCATGCCGGCGCCAGCGAGCTGAAGCGCAAATTCTACCCGGTTGCGGAGCAACTGTTGGCAAGCGACAACGCGTCAATACGACTTGCGGCGCTGCGTCTTGGATTGGGCATTGGTCCCTTGCCCTGTCTGGTCGGAGACTTCTATCCCGAGTTGGTTCGTGCCCCGGCTGAACCCCTGGATGTCGGTGAGCTCTGGTTGCTCAGCCACCCTGATCTTCGACCCGTAGCCCGGGTGCAGGCGCTGTCGGGCTTTCTACAGCAACTCTTTCATGGCGCCCTCGAGTAATCGGATGTTCGTTACCAGGCCGGCGTCAAACCGGCCTTGTCAGGTCCGGGTACAGACCGCACACTAAACGAACTTTATCGGCTGGACGGATCATGCCGGGGGCGCCCATCAGGCTTCGCTGTGAGTATCTCGAAAATCCCGCAGGCATAGATGTACGACGACCGCGCCTTTCCTGGTGGGTGGACGATGATCGTGCTGCAGAGATCCAGACGGCCTATCAGATTCAGGCGGCCTCAACTGAGGCAAAGCTTGGCGCGGGTGATCCCGACCTCTGGGACAGCGGCCACGTTTCCAGCCGTCAGACCTGCAACATCGAATATCGCGGACGGCAGCTCGACTCATCGCAATCTGCGTGGTGGCGCGTGCGCAGTTATGACAGCGACGGCATGCCCAGCCGGTGGAGTGAGCCTGGCTGCTTTCGGATGGGCATTCTGAGGGCGGAAGACTGGCAGGCACAGTGGATCGGCGGGCAGCTCACGGGCAGCCCTTCGACCCCGGTTCCCGCGGTGGTCATGGCTCGAGATTTTCAGCTGCACGCTCAGGTAAGCGAGGCGCACCTTTACATCACCGCGCTTGGTGCTTACGCAGCTGAGCTGAACGGTCAGCGGGTAGGAGAGCAACCGCTGACTCCGGCATGGCAGGACTATAGAAAGCGAGTCAGCTATCAGGTCCTCGATGTCTGTGATCGGCTGCAGACGGGCAACAATCGTATCGGCGTGCTGCTCGGAGACGGGTTTTACTGCGGCGCGCTGGGCGGTGGTCCGCGGCAGCGGTTCGGAGATCGTCCCTGGTTGTATGCGCAGCTGGTACTGCGTTTTGCCGGCGGGGAAACCCGCATCATTGTCAGCGATGAGAACTGGCAGTGGCGACCGTCCTGGTTGTTGCGGTCCGATCCGTTCCTGGGGGAAAGCATTGATGGCCGACAGTTTCTTCGCGAGTGGAGCGTTGCCGGTGTCTACGGCGACTGGTATCCGGTAGCCGTGAACCACCAGCTTTCGCCCCGATTGTGCGCTGACATGGCGACGCCGCTGCGCATCGGCAGCGAGCGACGGCCGGCTTCTGAACCGGTGCGTCGGGTAGACGGCCAAGGCCAGACGCGACTGCTCTACGATTTTGGCTGTAACCTGGTGGGACGCCTCAGGCTGCGCCTCAAAGTGCCTCGAGGTACCGCAGTTCAGGTGCGCTATGCAGAAGCGGCACTCAGCAATGGGGAACTCGAGGATTCTCCGGGGTCGGATCCGCTGGCGGTGGATCACTATGCGGGTGCCGGCGGCGAGCCGTGGGAAGAGTTTCAAGGGATCTTCGGACTGCACGCGTTCCGGCACGTAGAGGTCAGCGGCCTGCTGGAGCGGGAAGCGATAGTCGATATTGCGGCTCTGGAGGTGACCTCCGCCGCTGCGCTGGTTGGTGAGTTCAGCAGCGATCACCTGTTGCTGAACCGCTTTCACCAGAATGTTCACAATACCCTGCGCCATACGTTCCTTGGCCAACCCGTGGCCGGATTCGGTGCCAGGCGCCGAATGGCCGTGTGCGCTGATGCGAGAGCGCAGATGGGGGTCGCGTCCTGCCTGTTTGACGTGGCAGCGCTGTATCGCAGCTGGCTGTCGGATATGGTTGACGCCCAGCGTCCTGACGGCAGCTTTCCGGCGGTGGTACCCCCAATACCTGGACCGTCAGAGAACGCGGAATCCAGCGGCGAGGTAGCCCTGCTGGTATGTGCCTGGTCGCTGTATCGGCGTTATGGAGATCGTCGAGGCCTCGAGGCCGTGTACCCGGCGATTCAACGCTATCTAGCCGGGCTGCGAGAGCGTCGTCCGGACCTCATCCAGGAACAGGATGCTGCCGGCGAGGATCCCTATGAGGCCCTGCTGGATGCAGCGTGGTACTGCTTCGCATTGACCCTTGCTGCCCGAATCTCGGGCGTTCTGGGGCGCCTTGGTGACCTCGAGGCCTACGAAGCGTTGCGGCAGAGACTGCGAGATCGATTTCGTGAGAGGTTTGTCACCCCAAGCGGTTTGTTGACCGGTGACAGCCAGCTCGCGTATCTGCTGGCCCTTCACCTCGAGTTGCTCGAGGGGGCTGAACGAGCTAGCGCTTTGCAGCGGCTGGAAGGACAGCTGCGCCGCGATGGTTTCCATTCCGGGGTAGACAGTCGGGAAGGAGCGCTTCTGCTGGAGGTGCTGACGCTGGAAGGTCGATCGGATCTCGCGTATCAGCTGTTGCTGCAGACCAGCGCGCCGAGCTGGCTGCACCCCGTGCTGGAAAATGCCACATCCTGTTGGGACGAGATGACAGGCGAGCTCAGCCGGCCAGCCGCTGGCAGCGTTGCTGAATGGCTGTATACCTATCTGGCAGGTATCGAGTTGGATCCGGATCTGACCCCTGAGCAGAACGCCTATCGAGCAGTAATCATTCGACCGCATCCGCCGCTTGGCATAGGGTTTGCCGCCGGTCCGCCGGTACGCCGGGTGGCAGCTGCCATGGATACAATCAACGGGCGCTATGAATCTACCTGGGAGCTGGGCGATCAGGCCTTCGTACTGAAAGTCCGGGTCCCCTGCAACTGCAGCGCTCGGGTAATCATGCCCGACGAGGCGGAGCACCAGGTGATGGCCGGAGCGCACGAATTCGCCCTGCGTTTTGATCAGGCCGGGGACGGTATTCCGATTCTGCGCGAAGTGTCGCAGGCTTCCTGATGGACGGTATCCACGACCTCGGCGGCAAGTATGGCTACGGACCGGTGATCCGGGAGACCCGGGAACCCGTTTTCCACGACCGCTGGGAGGCCAAAGTCTTCGCCATAATGCGGGGAGCAAGCGCTGCCGGAGCTGTCAAGAATACGGATCAGTTCCGCCACGCCGTAGAACGCATCGACCCGGTGGCTTATCTGACGCACGGATATTACGGGCGCTGGCTCGGTGGTTTGGAGACGCTGCTGGTTGAGGCCGGTCTGGTCAGCCAGGCCAATATCGGCAGTCGTGTGGCTGAGCTTGGCGGCGACCCCGCCGCAGGGATTGCCGCGAGGCCTGCCAAGCATCCCGACATCGTCGCTTATGAGCCTCTTGCGGCTCACAGCTACCGGTCGTTGCAGGCGCCTCCGCGCTTCAGGGTGGGGGACAGGGCTCGCACCAGAGCGACCCCGATCGGGGGACACACCCGCCTGCCCGCCTACGCCCGAGGTCATACAGGTTGGATTGCCCGATCGCATGACGGCTGGGTCTTTCCCGATAGCAATGCCCATGGCCGAGGCGAGAATCCCCAGCATCTTTACACCGTGGCGTTTGCCGGGGAAACGCTCTGGGGCGCTGAAGCGGAACCTGGTCTTACTGTCCATCTGGATCTCTTCGAAAGCTACCTGGAGGGGCCGTGACTGAAACGACACCGCAGGCGCTGCGTGCGGAAGCGCTAGAGTCGCTCCTGGTGGAGAAGGGGCTGCTCGATCCGGCGACGGTGGACCAAGTCATCGTGCAGTACAACGAGCGGGTCGGGCCGATGAATGGTGCCAGGGTCGTTGCGAAGGCCTGGACGAACCCGGAATTCAGGAAGCGACTGCTGGCGGACGGCACGTCGGCGATCGCCGAACTGGGTCTCGAAGGTGCTCAAACCGACAAGCTGGTAGTTGTTGAAAACACCTCTGATGTTCATAACCTGGTGGTCTGCACCCTGTGTTCGTGCTATCCGTGGGCCGTTCTCGGGTTGCCGCCGAAGTGGTACAAGGATCCCGCGTATCGCTCCCGGGTGGTGCGCGAGCCGCGCAAAGTTCTGGAAGAGTTTGGCGTGGCACTGGCCGGGGACAAAGCCATCAGGGTTTGGGATTCGAGCGCCGAGGTTCGTTACATGGTTCTGCCCGAGCCGCCCGCCGACGGCAGGGGCCTGTCTGAGGCGGCGCTGGCAGAACGGGTCACCCGCGATTCAATGATCGGGGTCGAAATACTGTGAGCGAAGAACTTAACGGCGAGCTGTCGCCACCCATGGTCAACGGCGAGGTTGTCTTCGATGCGCCCTGGCAAGGCCGGGTTTTTGGCATGGCGAAGTCGCTGGCGGACGCTGGCCTTTACACCTGGGACGAATTTCGTGCCTGCCTGATAGCCGAGGTTGCCGGTTGGGAAGGGCTGAGTCAGGGAGAGTATCCTTATTACGAACTTTTTCTCGGTGCCCTGGAAAAAGTTCTGGCGCAAAAGGACGTCGTCGAACCCGCGCATCTGACCGCTCGGTTCGAAGTCTTTAAATCGCGGCCACGCGGGCACGATCACTGACGCGGAAAGCTTAGGGCCGGCCCCGGTGGTAGTCGCTCAGCAGGCGGTGAGGAACGCCCGTACAGCCTTCCAGTCGCCGCGGAGTACGATCCGTTCCCCCTTGCGCGAAAGCTGATAGTCATACATGGGATCGTAGTACCAGTTCAACAGCATCTCGACCCAAGGCTGATGATCCTCGCGGGCAAACCCCGTTTCCAATGCCGCCTGTACCTGCCGCCGCCGCTCGCCGCCCAGGCGCCGCTCGATACGCAGCAGCGCGTCGCTGTAGCGGGCTTGAAGCTGCTGCGGCCGCACGCCCTGGGACAGAGGCTCGGTGACGTACTCCTGGACGATATTGGCGCAGCGCGCTTCCAGTGGAGCCTCCAGAATGACCAGAGGTGAGCGCTGCATCTGCTCGTGCCAGGATTCGGGCAGGGCCAGACGACCAATGGTTCGCCCCTCGTCCTCCAGGACCAGCCGGCGCTCGTCATCCGGTTGCACCGGGAGGCTGCGAAGAACCGTTGTTGCCAGCGTGTTCTGGAAAGTAACGGGCGAGGGCTGAGCGGCTTCCAGGGCGCCAAAGGCTGAGCCTCTGTGCCCGGCAAGCCCTTCGAGATCGATGCTGTTGTCCAGCGTGTTCAGCAGTCGGGTCTTACCGGATCCGGTTCGCCCTCCGAGAACGAACCAGCGCATTCGGGAAGGGGCTTCCTCGAGAATGTCCAGGCAGACCCGTCGCAGGGCCTTGAACCCTCCGGGGACCCTGGGCAGCCGCAAGTCGGCCTCGGCAAGCCAGCGTTGGGCGATTTCTGACCGCTGGCCACCGCGCCAGCAGAAGATCCAAGCCGCCGGATGTCGCTGCGCAAATTCCAGCCAGGCCTCGACGCGGGCTTCGCGCACTGGGCCACTGACCAGCTGATAGCCGAGACGCTCAGCGGCATCGTGTCCTGATTGCTTGTAGGTTTGCCCGATCCGGCTGCGCTCGTCGTCGTCGAGAATGGGCAGGTTGACCGCGCCTGGTATCGTACCCCGCTCAGCTTCCACCGGCGCCCTCACGTCGAGAAACGGGGTGCCGCACCTCAACAGGTCTCTCGCGGAGGGCCGTGTCACGGTACCGGTTCGGTAATTGTTCTTCCGGATTGGAAGTCCTCGAGATGCGCCTGCAGTACGTCACGCACGTCCTGAAACTCCTCGGAGTCGGCGATCTGCAGCGCCTCCTTCTGCAACTCCGCTGCGCGTTCGAATTCGCCGTTGGCTGCATAGGTTGCCGCCCAGGTATCCAGATACTCTGGGCGCATCCGAGCTTCGGCATTAGCCGTCATCAAGTGGTCCATGATGCGACGAGCGTACTTCGGTTGGCGCAGCTGTTGGTTGTTGCTGACGGCGAGGGTCCAGGCGACCTCGTTGACGATGCTGGCGTTTTCGGAATCGTGGTTGACGGCCTTTTTGAACCAGCGAACGGCCTGTCGAACGCTGGGGTTGGTACCCAGTCCCCGCGCGTACAGATTGCCAACCAGCACCATGGACTCCGGATCTCCGTCTTTTGCCTGGTCTTTCAAGGCGTCGAGCAGATCCGGATCCCCGTTCTGCATGGTAGACGGGTCCAGAAGAAACCTGGCGTAGGCGCGCCGCGCGAATGGGTTGCCCGCGGAGGAAGCTTTGGCGTAGTAGGTTCTTGCCGTGGCGTAGTTCTGCTCCACTACCTCGCCTGCGTAGTACAGATGGGCGAGAAACATTTCGGCGTCACTGTTGTCGAGCGCGGCCGCCTGCTGCAGCAGGGAAACCCCGGAAACCAGGTTGTCTTCGCCGTACTGACCGTTCAGATAAAGGACACCGAGCGCATACATGGCGTCCGCCGAGCCCAGGGCGATCGCGTGCAGATAGTTTTCCAGTACCTCATCGAGCAGTTCGACTCTGGCGTCCGGATCTTCCGTGCTTCGCGCCTGCTCCCAGTAGATTCTTGCCAGGATTGAATTGGCGAGCAGGTTGCCCGTTCGCGATGCAGCTCGCAGCCAGTTGACGGCGTCGTCCAGGCGATCCTGGGTTGCAAGAAACGCCCCTACCGCCGTCTGTGCGGCCGTGTCATTCTGTTTGGCAAGCAGCCCTATCAGTGTAAACGGCGAGAAATCCCGGCTTTCTTCGCCGCCGCTGAACTCCTGCCTAATGCTCTCATAGTAAGGCGTGAGATCGAAATTCAGGCCGCGTATGGCACCGCTCGCAGGCTTTGCCTGCAGCAGCAGGGAAAATACCGTCGTGTCGGACGTCTGGTAGATGGCGCCCACCGGGCTCCAACCCTTGCTCACCGCGTACATGCGGGCTTCAACCGTGGTCATGGCCGGCAGGGGTCGCTCGCGGCTGCCATCTGCCTGTTCCTGCATCGAACTCTGAATCCGCGCAACCCAAGCCTCATGTGGCGCCGCGGCTTCCGGCGTCTCCAGATGCGTGTAGAACCGCGCCAGAATATAGTGGCCGGTGAGGCTGCCGTAGTAGGTGTCGAGTATGGCGCTGCCTATGGAGCCCAGTTTCAGGGGTTCATCCTCCACGATTGCCAGAGCCTGTTCCTCGAGATCGGTAAGACGTTCGAGACGCGATGCGAGATCAGCCGTGGCTAGAAAACTCTCGCGCAGCGCGTCTGGGGAGACCTCTTTGCCGCTGGCGATCTGCTCGTTGAGCACGGTGTAGCTGACCGGCGCGGTCTGGCAGCCGACGGCAAACAGGGCTGCGAGTATGATCGGCAGCAGACGCATTGGGGTCCTTATGGCACTTGTCAGGAATCGGATGAAAGGTATGATCTGATCGCTTCCTATATTAATGGCAATCGTTCTGCCTGAGGAGAAAATCTTGGCAAGCAGGTTGTAGTGAACCAGTTCACACGACTGGGGAACCCCTGGTTAATGCCCGCAAGCGCGAGAAATTCCCGCAGGGCCCGTGTAACGCGCTTACCAAAAGAGCATTAATCAGAGATTCCTTAAACCCGCCAGAGTAATCTTTCGGATCGGACGCATAAAGGATAAGACTCCTAGAGGATAAGACATGGGTTGGCAGAAAAAGCTCCATACGCCGTCACAAGAACAGGCATTACCCGGCCGTGCGGAGGCGATGCCGGTTCCCGCGGCGCATTTTGTCAACGGCAATCCGCTGCAACCGCCTTTCCCCGATGGCTATGCTCAGGCGGTATTTGGCCTTGGCTGCTTCTGGGGCGCGGAGCGTTGCTTCTGGCAGATCCAGGGCGTGTTCAGCACCGCTGTGGGGTATGCGGGCGGCCTCACACCCAATCCGTCGTACGAAGAGGTGTGTTCGGGGCTTACCGGCCATACCGAGGTGGTTCTGGTTGTTTTCGATCCGCTGCAGGTGACTTATCAGGCACTGCTCAAGGTGTTTTGGGAATCTCATGATCCCACCCAGGGTATGCGGCAGGGTAATGACGTAGGTACGCAGTACCGGTCTGCTATCTTTGCCAGTGATGTGACACAGCTGGCTCAGGCTGAAGAGTCCTGTCAGGCCTACCAGCAGGCGCTCACGGCGGCCGGATATGGCGTAATCACCACCGAGATCCTTCCCGCAACTGAGTTCTACTATGCCGAGCCCTATCACCAGCAGTACCTTGCCAAGGTACCCAACGGCTACTGTGGGCTTGGTGGCACGGGCGTGGGTTGTAACGTTGAGGGGCTGGTCAAAGCCAGCTGAACGACGCTGGTCAAAGCCAGCTGAACGACGCTGGTCAAAGCCAGCTGAACGACGCTGGTCAAAGCCAGCTGAACGACCTTAGTCCAGGCTGGATTTAACGACGTCGCACCGAGCGCAGCGACGAACGGTTACCAGTTTACCCTCGCGCACATCGAACTGCTTGCGCTGGTCGATGATCCATTTGTGAAATCCCCGTCTGCACAGGGTTTTTCCCCGCGCCCCTTCGCGGGCATCAGTACGTTGCCGTCTGGCACGGCGCCGCGCGGCTTCTGCGATGGATACGACTTCGGGCATGGATATTTTGCCAACCTAAAGTGCCATTCTACTCAAACCCGGATCCCGGCGTTACACTCGTGCGCTCATTTGAAACGGGATTTCCGATGCTCGGCGAGTTGGATTCAGCACGCTATTTCAACCTGACCACCTATCGCCGGGATGGTCGTGCGGTGGACACGCCCGTGTGGTTCGCTGGTACAGGGGGTACTTACTACGTGTTCTCTGCGGGCGATGCCGGCAAGGTTAAACGGCTACGCCGCAGCTCGCAGGCCCGGGTCGCCGCTTGCGACGTCCGCGGTAACCTGCTTGGCGACTGGATTCCTGCAAACGCGCACTTGCTCAGCGACCCGCAGGCTGTTTCCAGCGCTCTGCAGGCCTTGCGCGGGAAATATGGTGTTCAGATGTGGATAGCCGATCTGCTTTCCAGGCTGTCGGGTCGTTTCAACAGGCGCGCGTACATAAGAGTCGATGTTCATGACCAGTCCAAGTGAGCGCAGCCGGGTGCATCGTAATCCGCGCCGCGCAGAGTACGCACCCGACATCGTCAACGGCATTCTGGATGCGAATCGGATCTGTCACGTCGCCTATGTGGACGGCGGCGAACCCAGGATCATCCCCACGCTTTATATGCGCAGGGGGGAGTACGTCTATCTGCACGGCAATCGTCAGAGCGCGCTGTTGCGGCATCTGGCCGCGGGCGGCGTCGCCGCCCTTTCGGTAGTGTCGGTTGAGGGCATCGTCGTGGCCCGCAGCGGGTTCCACTGCTCCATGAACTACCACTCCGTGGTGTTGTTTGGCCACGGCGAGCCCGTCCCTGAGGCGGATCACGAGCGGGTCCTGGAACAGTTTGTCGAGGCGCTCATCCCCGGACATGTCAAGCAGGTGCGTCCAGCGACGTCTCAGGAGCTTGCTGCGACTCTGGCGGTGAGGATACCGGTGCACGAGGCATCGGCAAAAATACGTACGGGCGATCCCATCGATGACCCTGACGATCTGCAGGCCGATGTCTGGGCTGGGGTTATTCCTCTGCTTACCACTTTAGGGTCACCTGTCCCCAGCGGCGATCTGAAGGCAGGCATCCATGTGCCCGATTACGTGCGCGCATGCAAGGTCCTGCCATGACCTCGCCCCTTGCCGGTCTGAAGGTTCTGGATATGTCTAGAGTTCTGGCGGGTCCTTTCGCCGGCCGTATGCTCTGCGATCTGGGCGCGGACGTTGTCAAGCTGGAGCCACCGGAAGGCGACATAACTCGCCTCTGGGGCGCCAGCGTCAACGGGGTATCCGGTTATTTCAACCAGCAGAATGCGGGTAAGCGGGGGCTTTGTGTCGACCTTTCCCTGCCGGAGGGTGTGGAACTGGTTCGCGCCCTTGCTGCAGTGGCCGATGTGCTTGTTGAAAACTTTCGCCCCGACGTGATGGGGCGCCTGGGTCTTTCCTACGAGGTGCTGAGTGCCATTAATCCGCGTCTGGTGATGCTCTCTATCTCCGGCTTCGGCGCGGATGGTCCCGAGTCGCGGCGGGCCGCCTACGCTCCGATTATTCATGCCGAATCCGGAATCATGGACCGTCAGGCGCGGAGTGCCGATTCGCATCCCGTGGACATGGCGCTGTCGATTGCGGATACCAACGCCTCTCTACACGGCCTTGTGGGCCTGCTGTCTGCTCTTTATCTGCGCGAGCGGACGGGCCGCGGACAGCATGTGGATATCGCCATGATCGATGCTACGCTGGTCACCGACGACCACGTGCACTACGCCCTGGACGAGGCATTCGATATCAAGCCAATGCCTAACGAAGTCTGGGAAACAGCGGGTGGCCTGATGATCATCGCCGGTGACTTCCGCTTTATCTGGCGCCGCCTCGTTGAGCATTGCGGGGTGCTGGATCCAACGCCCGACGGCGCCAGCCTCGGCGAGAAGATTGCTGCACGCCGAGCTGCGGCGCGAAACTTTTTTCTGCATACCTGTGTTGATCGGGCTGCGGTGATCGGTGCCCTGGACAGAATGAACCTGGCCTGGGGGGATGTTCGCACTTCAAGTGAGGCGTTGAATCTGCCCACCGTTGCACACCGCGGTACTTTCGCCGAGGTGGATGATCGCGCAGGCGGAGTGCGCAAGGTAACGCAGTCGCCGTATCGGTTTTCTGACGCCCGGTCCGAAGTGCGCGGAGGCGCCCCTCACCAGGGCGAGCACAACGACGCCGTGCTCGACGACTGGCTGCAACCCGATAGCGAGGACAGAGCGCGCTGGCGGTCTGCCCTGCTGAAAGAAAAGATGACTCCCCGGACCTGAGTGATGCGTTACGGAGTTGGCGTAGATTTCGGTACCAGCAATTCGACGGCGGCCGTCTACGATGGCGATCGCGTCCTACTCATACCGCTGGAGGGCGATGATCCTATCATGCCCTCCGCAACCTACATCGATCGGGATCTGCAGACGCTGACCGGTCAGGCTGCCATTGATCGGTACATTCAGGACAACACCGGGCGCACGGTTGAAATGATCCCGGAAGTCATCGGTGAGACCAGCGCCTTCGTGGAACACGGAGATTCCGAGAACCCCGCGCCCGTGGAGACTGTGACGAAGAAGATCTACGGCCTCCCGCTTACCGACAGCGGGTTGCAAGGCAGGCTGTTCCGGGGCACGAAGCGGTTGCTGGGCGACCCTAGAGTTCGCCGGCTCATGGTGTTTGGCCACCCCTTTCGCCTCGTCGCGCTGATCACGCCGCTGCTGCTTCGCATCCGCAAAGCGCTTGAGGGTCAGGTAGGTGGATTTTCGGAGGCGCACCTTGGCCACCCTGTGAACTTCGAGGGCCGCGATTCGCTTCGCAACACTACCGCGTTGCAGAGGTTGGCGGAGGCGTATCGATATGCGGGCATCAGGGCCCCTCACTTCTATCCGGAACCCATTGCCGCCGCAGTGAGCTATCTCACCGCCAATCCGGGCGTTTCCGGCCGCTACCTGCTGACGCTGGATTTCGGGGGTGGAACGCTGGATTTTTGCGTGCTGCAGCGCGACGGAACCCGATTCGACGTTGTAACGACCTACGGCATTGCTCTGGGTGGCGATCACATCGACCAGCAACTGTTCCGGGTGCTGCTGTTCCCGCTGCTCGGTCAGGGGGAATACTGGCGGCGACGCGGAATGGACCGGGAGATCGAAACACGTTTTCCATTCGAGGATTATGAAGCGCTGCTGCTCAACTGGGCCGTGACTTACACCCTCAATCAGAATCGCTACACCACCCCGGTGATGGAGCGGCTGGCGCAGGGCGGGCCCGGCGCCGAAAAATTCCAGCGCCTGAACGAGCTCATTCAACGCAATCTCAGCTACGTGGTCTTTCAGGCCATCAAAGATTTCAAAGCCGAACTCTCCTATGCGGAGCGGGCTGTCCTGGATATCCCGGACATTGACGTCGAGATCACGCTCACGCGAGATGAGTTCGAGAAGATCATCGGGGATCAGCTGGGGGAAGTGGCAGAGGCGCTTGATATGACGCTGCAACGGGCCGGGCTGGCCGCCAGTGAGATAGACATCGTGCTGCGAACCGGCGGGTCGAGCCTGATTCCGGCGGTGCGCGGGCTCCTGGAAGCGCGATTTCCCACCCAGGTGGTTGATCACGATCCTTTCACCAGCGTTGCTGCCGGGCTCGCCATTGCCAACTATCAGGGTCTCACCTTCGGTGTCCAACCGGCCGAACGCGGCTGACGATTTCCGCAAGCCTGTTGATAAGCGCAG
>JAHEEG010000249.1:1164-3584 GCA_024640825.1 Gammaproteobacteria bacterium | reverse complement strand
CCTTGCCGAACAACCCCATCCCTTTCTTCAGCAAATCTTCCGCCCCCTTAGCCACATCCGGCCTTTCCAATGCCGCGTCAACCTGGCTGGCCAACGGCGCCGGCAGCTTCTCCTTCAAGAATTTAATCACCGCGTCGGCCGCTTTTTTCGCCTGTGCTTCAGGCAGGCCGGTCTGTTCAGCAACTGCTTTTACTAATTCATCCATCGGTTAACTCTCCTAAGGTTTTAGATAGCAAATAACGTGCGGGGCTGTGGAAATCGGCTGCGGTCAGTGCATGACCGCAGTTTGCTATTTGCTTTAGTAAATACACAAGTGTAGGCGGTACACCGTACCCATCTCTACATGGTATACCAACAGCCGCTTCCTGAAAAGCGCTATAATGACCCCTTCCCTCACCCCATCCCGGCGTTTCGAGCCCTGCTGGCGGCCTCCGCCCGGTCAGCCACCTGCAGCTTGCTCAACACATTACTGACATGATTACGCACCGTCTTTGGGCTGATCACCAGCTCGGCGGCGATGTCGGCGTTTTTGTAATTCTGAGCAATCAGCCCCAACACTTCACGCTCCCGCTCGCTCAATTCCGGAAACGCCTCCGGCGATTGAGCCGGCCTCATTTGTGAGAAGAACCCCATCATGCGTGTCGCTACCGCCGGGCTGAAGATCGCCTCATCATGCGCCACTGCTTCAATCGCCCGCATCATCTCACTGTGTCGGGCCCCTTTGAGCACATACCCATTTGCCCCCGCCCGCATCGCCGAAAACACCGAGCTGTCATCATCGAACATCGTTACCATCAACACTTTGATCTGGGGGTTCCTATGCTTGATCTGCCGGGTCGCTTCAATGCCGTTGATCCCCGGCATCTGTAAATCCATTAAGATCAGATCGGGGGCCAATTGTTCCGCCAGCCTGACCGCCTCCTCCCCCGTGGTCGCTTCCCCCAACAGCTGGCAGTCCGGCGCCCCATCCAACAGCAACCGCAATCCGTCGCGAAACAGCTGGTGATCATCAGCGATCAAAATACCTGTTGGTTTACTCATGTTCAGTTCCTCCGCTCGGATTCATCGGCCTGGCTTTCAAACATCAATGGCATTCGAGCAGTCAGGCAGGTGCCCTTGCCCGGTGTGGACTTTATCGAGAAATGGCCGCCGATCTCTTCTGCCCGCTCTCGCATCGAGCTAAGCCCCACCCCGACCGGCGCCTGCCCATCCATACCCACCCCATCATCACAAATCTGCAGCTGCAGCGTCCCCCCGGCTTCCCCGCCATCGCCTATCAACTGGAAACTGATCACACAGTTGGCCGCTTGTGCATGACGGGCCGCATTGTTTAATCCTTCCTGGACGATCCGGTAGCTGGCCACCTCAACTGCTGCCGGCAGCAGCGGCAGCGCTGCCTGCGCGTTTACGCTGATACCCATCCCGGCGCCGCCGCTATCCCTCGATAAAGGGGCATACCGCTCAGCCGATGCCTCGACCGCCCCCACCAACCCCAGCTGGTCCAGCTCCGGCGGACGCAGCTCATAAACCAGCCGCCGCACCTCGCTCAATGTCGAATCGATATCATTTTCGATCTGCCCTAGAACCTGAAGAGCCGCCTCTTTATCCCGTTCCAGCATCCCTCTCATCGAGCCGATCTTCAGCAGATTCGCCGCCAGGGTTGGCCCCAGCCCGTCATGAAGGTCTCGGCGCAGCCGCCGCCGCTCCTCTTCCCGGGCGGTCACCAGCTGCTGGCGCGAGCGCCGCAGATCAGCCGTCAGCTTCACCGCGTACACCGCTGGCCCTGCCTGCCGGGCGATACTTTCCAGCAGTGCCAGTTCATCTTGGGCAAAGCCATCTCCCATCCCTCTGGCGCCTACCAATAGCTCTCCCAGCGGCTGCGCCTGGTAAATCAGCGGCAGCCGCAGCGGTTCCGGGATTGGTTTCCCATACTCCGCCGCCAGCTCCAACCGCTGCCCCCCGGCACCGCTGATACCGATCGCCACGTAAGGCAGCCGCAGCGCTTCAGCCACCCCCCGCACCAACGCCGGCAGCACCGCCTCCGGGACGATGGTCGCTTCCAGCCGCTGCCCCAGATGTGACAGCACCGCATAAGGATCATCCCGCTCCCCGTACATCAGCTGATTGACCGCGCGCTGCAGCCGCTCCCGCACCGGCTGGAACAAGACCGCCACCACCCCTGTGGCCAGGAAAGCGATGAACGATCGATCGCCCACTTGCAGCAGATCCGCCGCCAGCCCCACCAATAGGACGTAGATCCCCATGGTGATACCGCTCAGCACGCCGTACACCAGCGCCCGGTTGATCAGCACGTCGATATCAAACAGATTGTGACGCATCACCGCGACTGCCAAAGAGATGGGGAACGGCAGCAAGATGACGCCCATCAGGTTGGAGTCGATGGAACCGCCCCACAGCAC
>JAHEEG010000249.1:0-1154 GCA_024640825.1 Gammaproteobacteria bacterium | reverse complement strand
CGCGGCAGGATATACAGCAGCAGACCCGATCCACCGGACAGCATCGCCCCAAGCAGCACCCACCGCATCTGCTGCCGGACGGCGCCGCTGTCGTTGAGCCGGTACTGCCATACCACCACGATCAGGGTCAATGTCAGGAAGATCGCGGCATGGACGCTTTCGCCGAAGGTCAACCGGCTGGCCCACACTAGCCCATTGGGCGTCGTCGCCCATAACAGCCCGAAGTTAACCAGCTGCAGCCCGTAGGGGGCAATGTACATCAGTGGTATCAGTTTAGGGTATCGCCAAAGGATCGGGTGAGGGCGGGGAAACGTCAGGGCGAAATGGAGACCGGCGATCCAGAACAGCATATACGCCCCCACCGACGTCGCTTTGTACAGCCAGAATCCCAGCCCGCCGATGAAATCGCTCACCTGAAGCCCCAGGGCCCAGGTCATAGAACTCAAGAAACCGGAGGCTGAGAGAAACAAGGCCGTCGCCGGCACACTGTCTCGCCGCCGGAAAAAGACCAGCATCGCCAACAGCTGGTAGACCAGGGCGAACAGCAGGCTGCCCCAATTGTGCCGCACGATATCCGCCAGCGGGTACGGGACCAGGGTGATCACCTTTTCCACTGGCTGCCCGCCCCGGATCAAACCGTAGCGAACCTCCTCCCCCACCTGCCAATCAGGGCGATCCGCGCCCGGCGTCAATAGAAGATCCGCCCACGAGACAACGCTTCTGCCGTCAACCGCGGTGATGATATCCCCTGTCTGCAGCCTATCCGCCCCCTCCAGCAGCGCCTCTACGACAACACCCTGAGGGGAGATACTCACGCTTCCCGGTTCCAGCCGGGCACCATCTGACGGCGTCGCCAGGTGCAGCCAGACGAATCCAGCCGCCGCTGCCAGCATCAAAATAGCCGCTGACCATACGCGGTGACAGGTGCGTTTCCGCTGGAACAGTTCCTGTTTCATTTAGATCTATTTGGCAGAACAACAAGATTCATTCAGCTGCCTGCCGTCAAGAGGCGGCCGTTTACGGCAGTGAAAGCCAGGATGATGTGCCAGTTATAGCCAACTCCCCCCTATTTGTATAGCGCACCTCATCCTTTCTCATGTTCCATCAATGCCCCAACCGCTTTTACAGCCGGACCAGGACGCGGTGGATACCTC
>JAHEEG010000248.1:750-3587 GCA_024640825.1 Gammaproteobacteria bacterium | reverse complement strand
GCGATGACAGCTGACCAGATCATCGAGGCAACCGTGGAAAGCTTCCCAGGCAGGCACTGCCCCGGGACGTGCCGCGCGGATCAAACGAATGGCCTCCTCGGGCGAATAACCCCCGACCAGGACAAGATAAGCCAGTACCGTTAATGGACTGCGCCCCAGACCCGCCGTGCAGTGCACATAGACACGGTGCCCTTGTGCCCTGAGCGCCGCCAGCTCGGCAACCGCCCGCGGTAAACACCTGCGCATATCGGCAACGTCGAAATCACGGATGGAACAGCGCACCATAGCGAGCCCCTGCCGGCTGCCTGCACTGCGCATCTGTGCTTCGTCTATGCCCCACCAGGCAAGGCAATCGTTGTGCTGCAAGGATAAAACAGCCGATACCCGGGCACTGTGGGCTATCGTCTCGAGATCATCCGGCTTCATCGGACAGGAGCCAATCACAAGCTGTGACGTCACTTCACCCCAATTCAATGACCATGTCCACATCTGTCATCTGTCTCGATCAAAGGGTTCGGGATTACTCACCACCGAAAATTTCAAACATCGCGGCCGGGATTTCTCCTTCTACGACCATTGAATTAACAGAGCCACTACCGGATGCCTTGCCGTGTCTTTTTATAACGTCAGCAGCTGCGTGTAAACCCCGGTCAAACGCTTTCGGCAGCTTTGGTGTACTAACCAACATCCGGGTACTATTAACTTAAGGGAAAGTCGACCGGTTTGCGGCTTCTGAGGGATCTTCCCGTGATCAGACTGAGCAGCAGGAAGTTTGGCATCGCCGGTTGTGGCCCGGATAACGTGAACGGAACCCAGGAAAACCTGTCACGGATTCTTCCCCGGACGTTGCTCTGCGCCATCCGGGATGTGTTACTGGTATGAAAATGTGTGTTCTAATTCTCCTGAACATAAACCCGGGAGGTTGGGTATGGCACAGGCGATGCGTTGTAAACTGATCACCTGGTCGGAAGTTCAACGATTGTGCGGACAGCCTGCACGACCGTTTGCCACGAAATCGGAAACGGTGGATACTCTGGAAGTCGTTAACCTAACCATGCGCGCGCCGTATTTCTACCCGTCTACTCTTGGTTCCCTAGCCGTTGAGTCTTGTGCAACATGACCATCTCAGCCGGACACGCCCCTCCTCTCAACGGCACCGCACCGGCCCGATTCGGGGCTGGTGACGTTCTGGGCGGCCTTGTGGGGACCGCGGTGGCCCTGCCCCAATCCATGGGACTGGGCGTCGCCCTGTTTGCAGCCATGGGGTTTGACGCATCCGTGGGTGCGCTGGCAGGGCTGATGGGCGCCGCTGCCCTGTCCCTGGCTTCCGGCCTGGGCGGGGCCACAATCGGCATGATAAGCGCCCCCAATGGTCCCGTGACCATGCTGCTTGCCGCCAGCCTGGCGTCCGTGGCCGCGCATGGCGTTCAGGGTGAAGGTCTTCTGCTGGCCCTCGTCGCTATCATGATACTAACGGGCCTATTCCAGTTCCTGCTCGGAATCTCGGGTGGCGGGCAGCTTATCAAGTACATCCCCTACCCGGTCGTTGCGGGCCTCGTCACCGGCATCGGTGTGCTCATGGTTCTCTCCCAGCTCAACACCCTCTCAGGCGAAGGCGCCCAGGCATCCAACTCGGGCTGGTTGCTGGTGCCCGCCGCCACCGCCCTGATCACCTTTGCCAGCATCAAGCTTGCCCCACGGGTTCTCCCGGCCGTTCCCGGCATTATCAGCGGTCTGCTGGTGGGCATAGCGGTGTTTCAC
This sequence comes from Gammaproteobacteria bacterium, assembly GCA_024640825.1. Classification (GTDB taxonomy): domain Bacteria; phylum Pseudomonadota; class Gammaproteobacteria; order Pseudomonadales; family Azotimanducaceae; genus UBA7803. The sequence continues at coordinate 1,826 of JAHEEG010000248.1, read as the reverse complement.
CTGATCATGCTTGCTGCCCCGGGGCCGATGCCCGAGTCGTGGCTGGTCGGTACCATACCGGGACTCGATGTTATCCGATTCGACGTCGTGGACGCCTCCGCCTTTGCCAGCCTGCCGTGGGAGCTCATCCTAGTCTCGGCCCTGACCCTCGCGGTTCTCGCCTCCATGGATTGTCTGCTAACAGCCGTCGTCGCCGACGGAGAGACCGGCGCGCGGCACGACGCCCGCCGTGAGCTGGCCGCCCAAGGCATTGGTCAGGCCATCGCCGGCCTGCTCGGTGGGATGGGCGGCGGGGGCACAAAGGGTTCCACCCTGGTGGCGATCAAGAGCGGCGGCCGACGCTGGTCAGCCATGGTGTCCAGCCTGACCTTCGTGGTGCTCATTCTGTTTCTGGGACCGGTTGGGAATGCCCTGCCCATCAGCGTGCTCGCCGGTGTGATCATCTACGTTGGCGTCGGCATGCTGGAATGGAACGTCCTGCGTTGGCTACGCAGACGCATGACACGTCTTGACGGTGCCGTCGCGCTGCTGGTGGTTACGACCACGCTCGCCTTTGATCTGATGGTCGGCGTCGCCGTGGGAGTGGTGAGCTCTGTTTTCCTGTTCCTGCGCGTACAGGTCCGCGCCCGAGTCATCCACGAGCGGGCCACCGGGAAGGAGCGCCGCTCGCTGCACTACCGGACCGAGGAAGAACGGAAGCTGTTAGACGAACATGGCGATCGCATCCTGTACTTCGAGCTGCGCGGCAACCTGTTTTTTGGGACGGTGGACCGTCTATTCACCGAGCTCATGCCCGATCTGGACCGCCCTGTCTGGATGATCCTCAACCTGCGGCGTATCCAGTCTCTGGACATGTCGGGGCTCAACCTGTTTCGGCAGATGCTGAAGCGGCTCAGCGCGCACGGCGGGCACCTGCTCTACGCTGACGTGCGCAAGAGCGCCGTCATGGAACGTAAGATGCACAAGCTGATGGACTGGCTGGGGCCTGAGGACGAGTTACCGAAAGTCAAGACATTCAAGAGCAATGACGCAGCGCTGGAGCACGCGGAGGATGAGCTGCTCAAGGAACTCGGCTA
>JAHEEG010000248.1:0-740 GCA_024640825.1 Gammaproteobacteria bacterium | reverse complement strand
GCAGGCGACCCAGCGCGTGGAGCTGGAACAGAACGAGCTTTTCAGACGCATGAAGCCCAAGACCCGCGAGGCCCTGAAAGCCGTAATGCGGCCGCTGTCCCTAAAGCGAAAAGAGATGGTTTTTACGTACGGCGGGCTGGACAACACCATCTACTTTATCCTGCAGGGGGAGGTGGAAATCCGACTACCGACGCGCGTCTACCACTACAAGCGCCTCGCGAAGCTTGGCCCTGGTTCGTTCTTCGGTGAAGGCTCCTTTCTGGATCCTGCGCCGCACACTGGGACAGCCTTCGTGACCCAAGACGTTGACCTGCTGACCCTAGACCGCCAGGCGATCGAGTCGCTCGCGGAGAAGCGGCAACGAGAGGCCGGTTGGGCCGTGCTCTACGAGCTGGGTGGCTCGCTTGCACGGCAGCTGCGCTGGAGCCGGTCCGAGCTGAGGCGACTCGAGCGATGGTGACTGAATCTAGCCAGACGCGGCGTCTTGAATGTCCAACGCTAATCGCTAATGGCTAACCGCTTTCTTACGTTTCAGGCGTCATCAGGACAAACCAGTGTTTCACAGAGCAATGGGAGTGAACCAGTAGCATGTTCGGTCTTTCCAGTCCCTTCGCAAAACCACCGGAGACGATCGCTGCGGTGGATCTGGGATCCAACAGCTTTCACATGAAGATTGCACGCGTGGTAGATGGTGAGCTCCACGTCATTGACCGACTGCGCGAGATGGTCTGCCTTGGGGC
>JAHEEG010000247.1 GCA_024640825.1 Gammaproteobacteria bacterium | reverse complement strand
CGATCTGATGAAAGCCCGCCAGTTCGATGCGTCGGCGGACGCGTTCAATCAGCTGGTCGTCGACTACCCTAACGGCGCTTACACCGCAAATGCCTTCTACTGGCTCGGAGAGCTCTATCTCTCCAAGAACGAGATGGAAAAAGCGCGGCAGTCTTTTGTTCAGGTGACCAATCTCTACGCCGACCATCAGAAGGCGCCCGATGCCCTATACAAACTGGGGGTGGTTTACCATCGTCTGGGAGACGACCAGCGTGCCCGCGAGTATCTCAACCGGACGCGCACTGAATACCCACAGTCTTCGGCCGCAGGTCTCGCGCAGACCTATCTGGCGGAGCTGCAGTGAACGGCGTTGCCGTAGAAGACAGGCTGCGCATCACCGAGATCTTTTTATCCCTGCAGGGTGAAACCTCATTCAGCGGCCTGCCCACCGTTTTTGTCCGCCTGACCGGCTGTCCCCTGCGCTGCGGCTACTGCGATACGGGCTACGCCTTCAGCGGTGGTGATCTGATGCCGCGCGCAGATATTGTCGAGCAAGTATGTGGCTTTGGCGTCCGGCACGTGACGGTAACCGGCGGTGAGCCTCTGGCACAACCGGGCGTCGGGCCCCTGCTTGTCAGCTTGTGCGATGCGGGATTCACGGTTTCGCTGGAAACCAGCGGCGCTCTGGATGTGAGCAGAATCGATGTCCGGGTGGTGAAAATTCTCGATCTGAAAACACCGGGTTCCGGTGAGGTGGCCCGTAACCTCTGGTCGAACCTGGCGCATCTGACCGATCAGGACCAGGTGAAGTTTGTCGTCTGCAGTCGCGTTGACTACGACTGGGCGAAGCTCAAGTGCGACGAATATGCCATATACGATCGAGTTTCGGAGGTGCTGTTCTCTCCCAGCAGCGGCCAACTGGCGCCCCGGGACCTGGCCGACTGGATTCTCAGGGACCGGCTGCCGGTCCGCCTGCAGGTCCAGTTGCACAAGCTGCTCTGGGGCAACGAGCCCGGCCGATGAAACCTGCGGTTGTGCTGTTGTCTGGGGGGCTGGATTCCGCCACGACGCTGGCCATAGCTCGGTCTGAGGGGTATGCCTGTTACGCGCTTTCCTTTGCCTACGGGCAGCGTCACCAGGCGGAGCTGGCGGCGGCTGATGCCGTAGGCGCTGCGCTGCAGGTCGTCGAGCATCGGGTAATGCCCATTGACCTCAGTGCCTTTGGTGGGTCTGCGCTGACTGATACCGCTATCCCCGTTCCCGAATTGCCGACGCAAGGTATTCCCGTCACCTACGTACCCGCGCGCAACACGGTGTTTCTCGCGCTCGCGCTGGCCTGGGCAGAAGTCATCGACGCTCGGGATATCTTCATTGGCGTAAACGCTGTCGACTATTCCGGCTATCCGGATTGCCGTCCGGCCTTCATCGCCGCGTTCGAAGCCCTGGCGAACCTTGCAACCAAAGTGGGGGTGGAAGCCGCAGAAGACGCGGCGGCCCCGATTCGCGTACACGCGCCTCTCATCGATCTCGGCAAAGCGGATATCGTCCGCCGGGGCCTGGCGCTCGGGGTCGACTATGCGGTTACGATCTCGTGTTATCAGCCCGACAACAGCGGCGCCGCGTGCGGGCGCTGCGATAGCTGCCGCCTGCGCCGACAGGGGTTTGAGGATGCCGGAGTTGCCGATCCCACGCGCTACATTTAGTCGTCTCGCGCCCTGCCCGCCCAACATCGCGATCGTCAGTGGCTTTCCGAGTAAGTGACGCGCAGACCGGCGATCAGGGCATCGTTGCTCGAGAAGCCGTCGTTGCGGGTCCACTGCAGGAGCGGGGTGAAGCGCAGGCGCGGACCAACGTCGATGTGCAGCAGCGCCTCGGTGAAGATGGCATAGCCGCGGTCGCTGTCGAGATCATCGGCAGCGTGCTGGTAGCCGATTGCCAACCCCGCCGTGTGTGCCCCCAGAGGGAAATTCAGCGTTACAGCCGTGAACCCGGCGGTCTCGGAGACGTCAGGGTTGGCGGCCCCGATGCGGAAGTTCCACTGCAAGGGTTGAGCGTCGCTTTCCAGGGATGCGTAGACGCCGTAGGCGTCGCCCGCGTCGTTCGGGTTTTGCAGGTCCTCAAAGTCTCGGGTGTTGACCCAGACGCCGAGCCGATACCTGACGGAGTGCATGCCGGTGAGTTCAGCGGCGGCGAAAACGCCTTTGCCAGACTCCCTCACGTCGACGAGGTTCGAATACGAGGCTCTGTCATTGTCTCCGAGGCCGTTCGAGCTCGACAGGAACAGGGTCAAATCTCTACCCTGTCCGGGATGTAGATGCACAACGCCGCCCAGCGTGTAGTCGGGGAAGGCGATGGCCAGATTGTTGATGAACGGTTTCGCCAGGAAGGCCAGGGTTTCGTCGTTGGCGATCTCGCTGAGGTCCAGGTAGCAGGTGGGATCGAGCAGGCCGGCTGCGAATTCGTAGGTTTCGTTTACCTGGGTATAGTTGACCTGAGAGATCTGCACACGCCCGTTCCCATCTTCGTCGACCGCGGTACCTGCGTCTGCGTTGGCAAGCGGGAATCGCCCGGAGACCCGGCCGTCGGTTTCTCCCGTGCTTCCCTCGGCCTGCGCGAAAAGCCACCCGGGCCCGACGCGGCGGTGGCCGACGACGTCAAACGAACCGGTAGCGTCGGGATCTGCCGCGCTGTCATTCGAGACCTGGGAAACGCCCGTCACCGACCAGTCGAGGGCGCCCGGCCGTTCAACGAACGTCGTGCCGCAGCGCAGGACAACTTCAGCGGACATCGCGGCCGCTGAGGAAAGAAGCAGGCCGATCAAGCCGGTCAGCCGAAGCAGGGACTTGCAGGCAGACGCCCGCAGTGGAACCTTCGTGGACACAGCAATCTCCAGTGAAGAGCATCGCTGCATGTCGTTTCGAATTGCCCACTGATCAGACACGGGTTGATGGTATCAGCCGGGCGATCGTCCGTGCGAACCAGCGATCCTGGTGCCTGAATGAAAAGGCTCTGTTTAGCGGGATGAGGTCAGCCGGTCCCAACCCCAGACCCGATGGTGAGCCTGTCTGGCGAATCGGCCGCCGAGCGATCCATGAATTTTTCGGCGTTGATCATGACGCCGTCTTGTCCAATCTGGTCGAATGGATTTTCCAGATGCTCCTGCCAGATGCTCCTGCCAGATGCTCCTGAATGTTATCGGGGGCCGATAGCACGAGGGCGAACAGAATCGGCATCAGATAGGTCAGCGATCGAGACGCGCTGCGTCCTCGTCAGTCAGTGCCGCGATGCGAAGTAAATGGCCCGGCCGTCGCCGCAGGGTTGACATACCAGAGTGTGTGCCCCGATTGCTGAAGCATACGCCGGATGAACTGTGTAGTATTTCCGCCTCATACTCAGGCTGACGGATCCATGGCGTCCGGCTCGAAAAAAGTCATCTATGCCGCGCTTGTCGGCAATGCGCTCATCGCGGTCACGAAGTTCATAGCTGCGTCTATCACTGGCAGTTCGGCCATGCTCTCTGAGGGCATTCACTCTGTAGTCGATACGGGCAACCAGGTGCTTCTGCTGTATGGGATGCGGCGAGCTCGGCTGCCAGCGGACCTTAGGTTTCCCTTCGGCCACGGCAAAGAGAT
>JAHEEG010000100.1 GCA_024640825.1 Gammaproteobacteria bacterium | reverse complement strand
TTGCAGCACGAAAGGGGGCGCTCGTCTGGCCGGTGAGCGGCCGGGTGCTTAACGGTTTCGGCCAGTCTCGAGCGGAAGGGCGGATGGCCTGGCACGGCATCATGGTGGGCGCGGAGGAAGGCACCGAAATTCGAGCCGTATTCCGGGGCAGGGTCGTTTTTGCCGACTGGCTGCGGGGCTTCGGACTGCTGACCATTGTGGATCACGGCAGCGGCTACATGACGCTATACGGCCACGCCGAGCTTTTGACCAAGAACGTGGGAGACTGGGTAGAAAGCGGCGAAACCATTGCACGTGCAGGCCGCAGCGGAGGACAGAGTCGCAGTGGCCTGTACTTTGAAGTCCGTCAAAACGGCGAGGCCCGAGATCCGATAAGCTGGCTGGCGCAGCGCTGAGGAACTTCTGACGACTGCGCAATTGCTCAGAGGTACCCTGGATCAAATCCCCGCAACCTGAGACACTTGGTTGATGACACTTCGTCCCGTCACACTGTTCGGCATCATCATCAGCATGGTGACGGGTATCGCGTTGGGCATCATCGGCTATCGCAGCTGGCTATATCAGGAAGAACAACCCTACTCCCGGGAATTTCAGGAAGTCCTGGAGCAGGTGCACGAAAACTATGTCAAAGAGGTCGGCAAGGACGAGCTGGTACTGAACGCGCTCAAGGGCATGCTACAAAACCTGGACGACCACTCCTCGTTTCTCGACACGCGCGATTACAACGATCTGCAGGCCGAAACGACGGGACATTTCGGCGGCGTCGGTATCGAAATCGGCCTGGTGGACGACTACTTCACGGTAATCGCGCCGTTGGACAATACGCCCGCTGACAGCGCCGGCTTGCGTTCCGGAGACCGCATAATCGAACTCGATCATCAGTCGCTGGAGGGTCAGCACCTGGTGGATGTCGTAGACAACCTGCGAGGCCAGCCAGGCAGCTCCCTGCACATGAGGCTGCTCCGAGAAAACGAGCAGGAACCACTGGACATCGAACTCACCCGCGCCGTCATCGATGTCGCCAGCGTGCACAATTCCATGCTGGAACCCGGTTACGGCTACATTCGCATAGCACAGTTCCAGTCGGCCACGGGCGAGGACTTCGTCGCGGCAGCTGAGACGCTCGTCGATGAGGCGGGTGGGCAGCTGCGCGGGCTGATTCTGGACCTGCGTAACAACCCGGGCGGCGTGCTGCAATCTTCGGTATCCGTGGCGGATGCGCTCCTGCCGGAGGGGCTTATCGTCTACACCGAAGGTCGCCTGCCTTCCAGCCACCTCAAGTACAGGGCTTCAGGTAACGATCTGCTGAGCGGCGCACCTATCGTCGTGCTCATCGACGGTGGGTCCGCTTCGGCAGCGGAAATCGTCGCTGGAGCGCTGCAGGACCACCAACGGGCGATCCTCATGGGCAGCCGCAGCTACGGAAAAGGCTCGGTACAGTCGGTGGTGCCCCTGGCCCACGAACGAGCACTGAAGCTCACCACCGCTCACTACTTCACGCCAAACGGCCGGTCCATCCACAACCTGGGCATCATGCCCGACGAGGAACGCGTCCGCGGCTCGGAATCCAGCGCGGAATTCGAAGCAAAGCTTATCGCCGACGCGCTGGTGGTGCTGAAGCAGCAGGACATTCCGCGACTTCACGCCAGACTTTGAGCAGAAGATTCCGTCTTTTCTCTGGCGCAGAACTTCTTCTGCTTATATTCTCTTCCAAAAGCAGGACGCCCGCAAAGACGAGCGCCTATAAGAACTACCGGGAAGGACACACCCTCTGGCCAATCTCCGCCAACTGCTGGCTGCGACCGCCGGGCTGCTGCTTGCTTGCGCCACCAGCCCCGTATGGGCCATCGATCTGGCCATCGTCATGGACGACGTGGGCTACAGCCTCGACCGAGCCCAGCGCATCATCAACCTGCCGGGGCCAGTGACGCTGGGGCTGTTACCTTTCGCTCCCGACACGTTGAAAGTTGCCCGTCGCGCACACGCGGCGGGCACCGAAATGATCCTGCATCAGCCCATGGAACCCCTGCCCTCGCCTCAGGTTCAGCCGATGCGGGGCACTCTGACCATGGGCATGGCGCCAGAACGGTTCAACGCGCTCACCGCGGCAGCGGTGGCGGCCATTCCAGGCATCGTCGGGGCAAACAACCACACGGGCAGCCGACTGACCCAGCATCGGGAACCGATGCAGCGATTCATGGCGCACCTGGCCCGCCGGGATCTATTTTTCCTGGACAGCCGCACCATTGGCAACACAGTGGCGTACGACGTCGCGAAGGAACAGCAGATTCCGGCGCTGAGACGGGACGTCTTCCTGGATCATTTTCCCAACGAGCGTGCCATCGCCGCGGCGTTTACCAGAGCCCTGGCGATCGCCGATCGTCAGGGCCACGCCATCATCATTGCCCATCCTCATGAGGCCACGATTCGCTTTCTGGAAAGGCGCCTGCAGAATCTTCCGCCAGGCGTGCGGCTGGTCCGATTGAGCGATCTGATCAGCCTTCAGCGTCGAGCAACGCTTGCCCGGCTTGAAAGTCCAGCGTACCGGCGTATATCGCTCGTCCAGTAATGGCCCCCATCAGTACGGCTGCGCTCCCCGCGAAGGCGAGCTTGAGGGCGCGGAGGTCGTCGAGATCGGTAACTCCACCTGAGGCGATGACGGGGACTCCGGCAGCTTCTGCCAGCGCCAGAGTTGCAGCTACATTGACACCGCTGAGCATGCCGTCTCGGTCAATATCCGTATACACGACCGCGGCGATCGGCAACGTTCCGGCCCAGACCGCATAATCAACGGCCGATGTCGACGAGGTTGCATCCCACCCCGCCGTAGCCAGCTGACCTTTGCGCGCGTCCAGGCCAACGATAACGTTTCCGGGAAACTGCCGGGCGATCTTTTCCAGAAACGGCGGTTCCTCGATGGCGCGAGTACCGACAATAACCTGAGCCACGCCGGCATCGAGATAGGCGGCGATGGTGTCCTCATTACGGATTCCGCCGCCAACCTGAACCGGAACCTCACCCAGCACGCTGGTGATTTCCTGTATCAGGGCCCGGTTTCGGGGCTCACCGGCAAAAGCGCCGTCCAAATCCACGAGATGCAGCCGCCGGCAGCCAAGATCGGCCCACTGCCTGGCGACCGCTACCGGGTCGTCGGAAAAGACCGTGACGTCTTCCATCCGACCCTGTTTCAGGCGCACGCATTTACCGTCCTTGAGGTCGATGGCGGGAATCAGCAGCACGGCGTCAGAGCGTGCCCTTGGTAGAGGGTATCTGTCCGGCCATTTTTGGATCCGGCGTCGTTGCCATACGCAGAGCACGACCAAAGGCCTTGAACAGCGTCTCTGCCTGATGATGGGCGTTATCGCCCCGCAGGTTATCCATGTGCAGCGTCACCTGGGCGTGATTGACGAAGCCCTGGAAAAACTCGCGCAGCAGATCCACGTCGAAATCGCCGATTCTCGGCCGCACGTACGCTACCTGGTAAATGAGCCCGGGCCGCCCAGACAGATCAACCACTACCCGAGACAGCGCCTCGTCCAACGGGACATAGGCGTGCCCGTAACGGCTGATGCCCTGCTTGTCACCCACCGCCCGGGCCAGCGCCTGGCCCAGCACGATGCCGATATCTTCCACCGTGTGATGCGCATCGATTTCGAGGTCCCCATGGGCTTCCAGGGACAGATCGATGAGGCCGTGACGGGCAATTTGGGTAAGCATGTGCTCCAGAAAAGGCAGGCCAGTAACCAACCTGGCCTCCCCAGTGCCATCCAGATTCAGCTGCAGCTTGATCTGGGTTTCCTGAGTGTCACGCTGAACGCTAGCGGTCCGTTTGCTGCTCATCGCAGAACCCGTGATAAAACGTCGGCGCAGTATACGTTCGTCGCGATCGACTGTCCCGCCCCGACAGGTGCCGCACCAGTCGCGGCTACAGACGATCCAGCAGGCTGCCGTAGGGCAGAAAACGATTGTCTGTGTTGGCCTTTATCCAGCGCGTCAGGTCCTGGGGAAATGAACCGCGGCGCTTCATCTCCGCCACCAGGGCTATTACCGGAGACTTCTCGCCGGATTCCCAGGCCGGGAGAGCAGTTTCGGCCAGGGTGAAAAGCCGGACCAGCGAGACGAGCTGGTCATCGCTAAGATCCTGAGCCAGTGCACGCCAGTCCACGGCACCTTGACGCACAAGCGGTGCCATCCGGTCCACTTCCTCCGGCGTCAGGCCGTAGCTTTCCGCGGACAGGTCGACCGCGGCAGCCAGCAGACGGGCGAGCAAGTCCGCGCTCATGACAGGTTTTTCGGCATCAGGATCAAAGGTTTCTACGCTCATTTTTCTCTTCAGGTTAGGGAGCCGATATCAACACCGATACATTGCTCTTACAAAAGGTTCATCTCGCTATGGTCAAATAGTCCACGGCACTTGCATAAAAAAATAAACAAAAACTATGTCGACGGATCGGATATTTCAGGGGGAAGACCAGCAATGGTATTTCAAGGTGCGCGGCAACCACGCCGTGGGCCCCTTTATATCATTTAGTGAAGCCAACGACGCTATGACCCGCCATGTCAGCGAGTGCAAGCGCCGCACTCGGGCAGGTATCAGCTGGCCAGAACAACTTACTCCCGGACGAATGCTGCGGCGCCAGAAAGCCGCTTTGCGCCACAACTGAACCCCGCGAACTTTCTCCACGCGCTTATCGATCGATAGCCCTCGTCCGGGCCACACAGCGCTTTGTGAACGGTGCCCTCTGATTACCGTTCAGCTTCGGCTCAGGGCACTTTTCGGATACTCTGCGCAGCCTCCGCATACGGAACCCAAAAATGCCCAAACCGCTGCGCCTGCTGCTGCTGATACTACTCTGGACGATTCTGCTGGGGGGTGGGTTCGTCTTTTACTGGCTGCAGGACGCAAACCGTCTCAAACCTCAGCTGGAAGAGATCATCGAGGCCCAGACGGGAGTGCCCGTCCGCGTGGAAGGCAAACTAGCCTGGCGTTTGTGGCCGCCAGTTTCGCTCTCCGCTGAAACCGTCAGTGCCGACTACCCGGGGCAAGCCTGGTCTATCGCCCGACTGGAACTGGATATCGACGTCACCAGCATGCTGCGAGATCCGCAACTGTGGCGGGTTCAAGCGCTGACCCTGGAGGGGGTCGAAATGCGAGAAGCCGGTGACCTGCTGGAAGTGCGAACCCTCACGGTGCGGGACTTCAGCCCCGGCCGGCCCGCCCCGGTCAATACCAGGCTGGTTTACACTGCTAATGCGCAACCGCCTCTGCCGCTGAACCTGGGGGGCAACCTCACCTATGATCCGCAAACCAGCGTCATCCAGCTTGACAGCACCAAGTTCGATACAGATCTGGCAGCAGGCGTCTGTGATCTGACCCTACGTCCAGAATCGGCCCCGCTAGCAGCCCCGCCGGCGCGGGAGCAAGATCTTCTGCCCCTGGACCTGCTGCTCGGTTACAGCTGGTCGGGCAGCTGCCTGCTGGACCGTCTCGACCTGGACGGTGAGCGCTTCTCCACGGTAAGCCTGACGCTGCAGAACGAGGCCGGCCGCAGCAGCACCCGCATATCGTTTCCGCAGTTCTTTGGCGGCAACGCGGTTCTGGAGCTGGAGGTCAACGCCGGCGAAACGCCGGTAGCCGGCGAAACGCCGGTAGCAGTCGGCCAGCCGGTGCGCTGGACACTGACACCGGCGCTGAACAACGTGGACAGCCAACGGCTGTTAGACTGGCTGGACCAGCGCCAGGAGTGGCTGGCGCCGCTCGCCTACGGCGGCACCTTACGCTTCGAGGGCAACACGGAAGCCGAACTCATAGCCTCGATGTCCGGGGAAACCCAGTTCGACGGCGGCAAGGGCAGCATCAACATCACCGCAATCAAGCAACAGATACTGTCGCTGGCGACCCTGCTGCAGGAAGCAGACCGAATCAGCGGTTGGCCCGACGTCTGGGAGTACGAACGTTTCGTGGGCGACTGGCGCATAGATAGGCAACATCACCTGCTGGATCTGGCGTTGGACAACCTGACCGTGGAAGCAGAGGGCGACTATCTGCCCGAGACCAACAAGATAGATCTGGTAGCGCAGCTGACCTTCCGCAACGACCCTCAGTTTCCGATTTTCGACGTCAACCCGCTGCTCTTCGACCTGCCCATACCCTTTCGCTGCCAGGGTCAGCTGGCCGATCCCCGCTGCGCCATCGACCAGGCAGCGGCTCAGCGGATCGTCGCCAGCGCGCTGCAGTCGGGTGACGCCGAGGGGCTGCGCAGCAAACTGGAGCGGAAGATCGAGGAAGAAGTCCCCGAGGAGTATCAGGACGCAGCTCGATCCCTGCTGGACATCTTCAGCCGGTCTGCGCCGAGCGCGCCTCCGGAAAACTGAATTGGAATGGTTCGCGTCACGGCTGCTGCGCTGGTTCGACGAGCACGGACGCAAAGACCTGCCCTGGCAGCGGGACATCGACGCTTACCGGGTCTGGGTGTCAGAGATCATGCTGCAGCAGACGCAGGTCACCACGGTCATCCCCTACTTCGAGCGGTTCATGGCACGGTTTCCCACAGTGGTCGATCTGGCCGCAGCGGACATCGACGAAGTTCTGCATCTCTGGAGCGGGCTTGGCTACTACGCCCGGGCGCGCAACCTCCACAGGGCCGCGCAGCGAGTCGCGGAGGAGCTCAATGGCCAATTTCCGGCAACCCCTGAGGCGCTCGAAGCGCTTCCCGGAATTGGCCGGTCCACGGCAGCCGCCATCGCCGCCATCGCCTGCGGTAAGCGAGCGGCTATTCTCGACGGTAATGTGAAGCGCGTGCTGGCAAGGTTTCATGCGGTGCCGGGGCACCCCGGACAGACGCAGACCCTGAAAGCCCTGTGGGCTCACGCCGAAGCCCACACTCCGGAAGATAGAATCGCCCACTATACCCAGGCAATCATGGATCTGGGTGCCACCGTCTGCACCCGGGTCCGTCCGGCCTGCACGCGCTGCCCGCTGGCAGGCCGATGCGAAGCACGATCCCGCGACGCCACGGCCTCTTTCCCAGAACGCCGACCGGCAAAGGCGAAGCCCGAACGCGCCGCACGGCTGTTTCTCATCGTCGACAGCGCGGGCGCATGCCTGCTTGAGCAGCGGCCGGTTGATGGGCTCTGGGGCGGCCTGTGGACGCCGCCGGAAAGACCCGTGGATACCCAGGCGGTGAGCGTGTGCGAGGAATTCTCCATAAATGAAACACAGATAGCCGCCTTTCATCAGGCGCCACCGTTCCGGCACACCTTCACCCACTTTCATCTGGATATCCATCCGGTGTACGTTCGACTGGATCCGGGATCACCCAGGGCCATGGATCGCCCAGGCGTCCTGTGGTTTGCGCCGGCTACCCCCCAGGCTGTCGGGCTGTCCGCCCCGGCGGCTAAACTTCTCGCCTCTCTCAGCACCGATCTGCAGGAGTTCCAACGCACATGAGCCGAACCGTACGCTGCCGCAAATACCAGCAGGACCTGGAAGGTCTGGACGCGCCACCCTTGCCCGGATCCAAGGGTCAGGAAATTTACGAAACCGTCTCCCGACGCGCCTGGCAGGAATGGCAGGCCCTGCAGACCATGCTCATCAACGAGAAGCATCTGGAATTGAGGGACCCTGAGGCCCGCAGATATCTCTCAACGCAGCGGGAGAAGTTCTTCGACAATGAGGCCTTCGATCATGCTGAAGGCTACGTGCCACCGGAAACCGGTGGCTGAAACGCTTGAAGCCAACTCACTGCTCGATGGTATACATGATGTCCATAGAGGAATCTTCCGAAGAACGCGCCTCCAGGTGCCAGCGATCAGTGAGGCTGTAGCGGACCAGCACGGCGCTCATGGCCGTCAGCGTATCGTAGGTATAGCGGAGGTAAATATCGTTGGTGAGTCGCTTGCCGGCCACAACCGCAAAGCTGTCCTCGCTTTCCGACGCCGCCGAGAGCTCGTCCAGACCCGTGAAGCGTTTGATCTCCGAGGTAAGTGAACCCGCCTGGCTCAAACCCAGATTGATCGCCGCGGCCAGCAGCTGATTGCTGTCGGTGCCGGAGCCCTCCTCCAGATCACGACCCAGCACAAGGTACGACAGCGCGCGGGCATCTTCCATGGGCGGTTCGGAATACACCTCGGAAGTCAGATTGTTGGCCGACCCCTGAATGTGCAGGCCGACTTTGATGGGCGGCGTTCGGTCATCGATGATCCGCACCGCCCGGAGATCGAGGAAGGGGTTGTCGAGCGGCCCATTATAGACGATGGACCCGGATTCCAGGGTCAGCGTCTGCCCCTGGGCGGAAACGACACCCCCGGTTACATCGAGCTTACCGCGAACTCTGGTGCGGCCACGCTTATCAAGGCGGGCTTTCAGCTCGCCGGTGAGGGATGCCTCGATCCCCGCAGCGGCGAGCGTGATGTCGTCACCAAGAACGATCGTCAGATCGACCTCGGTGGCCCCCACAGCGGACGCGCCCTTCTGCTCACGACCCACCACCACCACGTCGTCTGAAGGTCTCGGTACAGACGAAGGCAGCGTATTGATCCGCACATGCGCCTTGGGAATCTCCAGCCGACCGGTCAGACGCCCTTTGCCCTGGGCATAGTCGAACTTCAGATCCGGCGAGACTGCAACCTGCCAATCCGGATGTTCAGCCCGCATGTTGCTGCCTGCCAGAGTAACGCTGGCGGCCAGCTGCCCGTCGAAGAGTCCGGAGCCGACCGCATCAATCGACACCTCACCGCCGGCATTCGTAACTTTTCCGGCGATATTGAACTCCCCGCTGTCATCGACGGTGAGCTTTGCATCCAGATCCTCCAGAAGCACATCCGGATCATTAAACTGCAGCTTTACATCGATGATCTCGAGGCGCCCTTCGAAGCGGGGGTCCATCAGGGTGCCGGAAAGATCAGCAGAACCTTTCACTTCCCCGGCCAGATCCCGGATTCGATAGTCGAAAGCCCGAAACGAAGCCAGATCCGTGGTGGTGAGCGCAACCCGACCTGCCAGCGATCCGCCAGGCTCAGGCGGCGTTACGGTTGCCGCTCCGGTCAACGAGAAGCCCGGATCTTTTGCAGCAGCATCCAGAACAAGTACGCTGCCGGTCAATGTGCCTTTGATGGTCAGCTCCGGCAGATCTATCGCTTCTTCTTCTGCCTCCGGCAGCATCAGTGTGAGCGCGCGAGCGGCAACGTCAAACTCACCGGTCCACTGCCCAGCCCACCCGGCCAGATCCCAGTTCGCCTCCAGGTAGGCTTCCTCTCCAACCTTGGCTGGCAGCCAGGGAGCAGCCAGGTTTACCGGTAGCCGGTGCAAGCGCCCTTCCGTCTGCAGCAGGTCTGCTTCGTAGTCAAGGCGGGAAACGCAGGCCCGGGCATCGTTGCCAACCACACAGAACGGTGACATCCGGGCGCTATTGTCGCCGTAGACCAGCTGCGCCGGCTTGTCGAGAAACCAGCGCTTGTCAAGCGCCTGGAATTCGAACCTGGCAGCTTCGACAACGTGCCGCCCTCCGTCCCGGTCATAGGTTCCGGCCAGGTCGCCGCCTGCCCATCGCAATTTGAATTCCAACGCATCAGCAAAACCCGCGGTCTCAGCCTCGACCTGGCGAACCTGCAAATCACCGGTTTCAAGCTGATCAGCCGTCCAATTCGCCGCCAGTTTTCCCGCCACCATACTGGCCGAGCCAGAAATCCCGGTACCGGTGAGCTGGAAACCTTCAAGGCGGCTGCTGGACAGGTTCAGGTTCCCATCCAGATCAGGCCAGCGGCCTGCCGCGGATATGGTCGCAGTCAGATCTCCGCTGACGTCCAACCCCAGGTCCGCCAGCGCCGGCGCCTCCAGCTCAGCGGAGATTGCCACCGTTTCTCCGGTGAGCTCCCCGCTGCCGACGACCCGGTTGCCGCCGATGTCGGCTTGTAAGGAATCCAGCCGCCAGCCGCCCTCTGTCTGGTGCAAATCAAACGCCCCATCCACCGATCGATCATTGAATACCCCAGTGAGATCGCTGACTGCCAGCGCCAACAACTGCGATCGGTAGACCAGATCAATCAGCCCGCCCGCTCGTGCCTCCACATCATCCACCAGGCCTGACAGATCCAGATCATCGGCACGACCGGAGAGCTGCAGATCGATGTCCTCCGCCCACGCCAGCAGACCGGACGCCTCGAGGCGCCCGGACAACGGCTCCGCCGAAAGGGCAATCCTGACCGGCCCCCCGGGCGGGCCTTCAAGCCTGCCGGTCACGGGAAAAGGCGGCAGGACGCCGGTATCGAGCACCGTTTCCGCCGCAACGACCACCTGGCGAAGAGACCCCTGAACCGTGCCCTGCAGCTCACCGAGCGCCAGATCCCCGATAGCCAGGGGCTCAACGGCAACCTGAAGGTCAAAGCCCGGGTCCGTGACTTCCGCAAGATCCAGTAACCCCGTCGTCCGCGCCCGATAGTCACCGATGAGCTGGTGATCGATCTTCAGACGCCCCGCAGAACCGGCGAGTGATCCGGAGCCCTGCAGGCTCATCGCCGGCAACGACCAATGAATCTCAGCGGACAGCACCGGGTTGGGACCAGCGGCCATCCGCCCTTTGAGACTTGCGGACAGACCGCCATAGACCAGATTCAAACCATTGATGACCAGGCGTTGCTCAGTCCAGCGGGCCGCGCCTGAAATTTCCGCAACTTCGATGTCAGAAATCTGCAGAAGCGCTATGTACAACTGATCCATCCGGATGCGGATCGGCAGCGCAGGCAGTTCCAGCATCACAGGCTCCGAGGCGGCGGGAACGTCATCAGCGGGGTTGAAGACCACCGCCGCAGCGCTGGCGCGGAGCACGCGCAGCTCATTGTCGAAGGCCAGCGGTATCAGCCGGAGGGCCAGGACCGGCCGGCGAATCTCTAGCTGGCCACCCTCCAGCTTCAGCTCGAAGCTCTCTGCGGCAATTTCACGCCAGAGGGTCCCAGAGATACCGACCACTCTGAGCGGCAGAAAGCGTTCGGCCTGAGCCGCCAGCAGCCGGGTGCCGCTCTCACTGGCGCTGAGGAAAGCGACCAGCGCCACCAGGAGAACCGCGGCGCTAATGAAAACACCGAGCAATACTCCAAACGCGCGCTTCATAGATCGGTGCCGAAGCTGATGTGCAGACGAAACCGCCGGTCCGGATCGTCCAACGGATGGGCCAGATCCAACCGGAGCGGGCCTATCGGCGAGTACCAGCGGACACCCATGCCGACACCGGTATTGAAAGTGGGGCGGTCGTCGAACGCCGAGCCCGAGTCCACAAACAGGGCCAGCGACCAACTGCTCGTCAACAGGGTATCCAGCTCCAGGGAGCCGGTCAGCAGTCTCCTGCCGCCGACTACCTCACCGTTCTCTTCCGGCCCCAGATCCTGGTAGCCGTAGCCCCTCACGCTGTTGTCGCCGCCTGCAAAGAACCGCACCGACGGCGGCAGATCTTCAAATTTATTCTGCCAGGTCCAGCCCACGTTGACACGGCTGAGAAGCCGCACACGGCCGCCCATTGGCAGGATGTATCGCCCGCGGCCCATCAACTGCACGAAGTCAGTGTCGGAAAGCAGCTGCTGGGTCGCGCCGCGCACCTCGAAACTGACGGAATAGCCCTTGAGCAGCCGCGGAACATCGATGGGTGAGGTACGGCTTAGACTGGTTCCGAGAATCAGCAGATTAGAACGTCCGTTCTGCTGGTCTCCGATCTGAAAATCCTCCAGCGTGTAGTCCACATAGTTAGTCTCAATCCAGTGGTCGCCGATTCGACGAGTACGCCCGACCCCGACGCTGTAGGCCTCGCTGTCCGAGGTGTCTGTAGACTCATCCACGTAGCTGGTCTGGGCGAACAGCCACTCGTGCACAGGATCGCCATAGGGCAGCCGGTACTGGGCTTTGAGCTCCTGCTTTACCCGGGACACCAGCGCGCTGGCGCCGGCCCGATGTCCCTGATCGTTGAGCCGACGGTACCTGAGATCTCCTCGCACCCGGGGCCCGGTGTCGGTGGCATAACCACCCCCCAGCTGAAGGGTTCGCCGGGGCGCCGGTGAAACGATCACCCGTAGCGGCACCTGTCCTTCTTCGCGCTGATCCAGCAGTGGGTTAATCACTACCCGACTGAAGTAGTCGCTCTGTAGAAGGTTCTTATAAGAAGCGGTAAGGTCGTCGGCATCGTAGTACTCACCCTGCTCTATACGCAGGTACTTCTCGAAGAGTTCGGGTTCCAGCAGCGTCTGCTCGCTGAGTATCTCGCCAATCCGATAACGCGACCCTCCGGTCAGAGCAAGGTCGATGTCGGCGCTGTTCGCCGGGCGATCGACGGTGACCAAGTGACGGGTGAAGTCCGCGTCGAAGTACCCCAGATCCTGAGCGACATCCAGGAGCCGGTCCTTGAGGCCTTCATACACCTGGTGAGAAAAAACTTTGCCAGGCGCCAGGACTTCGCTCTCGCGGATACCGGCCATCCGCGGCTCGCCGGAAAGAGGCTCGTCGACGTCCAGCTCAAATGCGCTTACCTCCACCCGGGGGCCTTCCATCACCGAAAACGTGGCAAGCCAGCACGCTTCCTGCCACTGCAGCTCGGACTGAACCTCAGCATTGTAAAAGCCCAGGGTCTCCATCGCCTGACGGATCTCGGCGGGCGCCTGCTGGAAGCGGCGCGCGACCCACCAGCGCGGAGAATCACAGGGTAGCTCATCGATGGAAAGAAAACCGAGCAGCACGGCCTCAACGTTGCCCTTGGCCCCTTCAATGGTAACCTCCGCCGAGGCGCAGGCCGCCCACAGCGTCATCCCGAGCATGCAGGCCCTGTGGAGATGAAACCGATAAGTGCGCAATGCTTTTCCTTTGGCCGCCAGGTACAGCGGGCGGCGAGAAAACGAAGACTAGCACACAGGACGCAAGTCAAGATGCACGCCGGGTAGCGGAATCAGGGGTACGGCAGCAGGTTACTCGGGTCTACCCGGTTGACGTACCGGAGGCCAGTGGATTTAATACGCGGCTCGCTTCGAGGCCCTTGGGCCAGGTAGCTCAGTTGGTAGAGCAGCGGACTGAAAATCCGCGTGTCGGCAGTTCGATTCTGCCCCTGGCCACCAATCTTTTCGCGAGCTTACGCACTTCTTCCTTCGAACACACATTCGTCTTGTGGGCGTTTTGCGGGCCTCATACCGCCTTTACCCGTCGCAACATCACCAACTCCG
>JAHEEG010000099.1 GCA_024640825.1 Gammaproteobacteria bacterium | reverse complement strand
GCCGAAGGCTTCCCGGGTGCTGGCGTATTCCAGCGCCAGTTCCACCGCCCAGCGACCGTAGCCCACGGCGCGGGCGGAGTTGTAGATCCGACCCAGAGAAACGCCGTACAGCGCCGCGCCAAAACCCTGGTTCAGCTCGCCTACCAACTGCCACGGCTCCACGTGGACGTCTTCCAGCGCCAGCTCCGCCTCGTCGCCGCCGATGTGGCCGAACAGCTTGATTACACGCTGCACGGTGAAGCCAGGGGCATCCGTGGGCACCAGAAAGGCACTGATTCCGCCCTTTTTTGCGGCGGCGCGCGCCGCATCGGTGACGGCGAAGACCACGCAATAGTCGGCCACCGGCGCGTTGCTGGTCCAAATTTTTCGCCCGCTGATGCGCCAGCCGTCACCGTCTTGCGTTGCCCGGGTGCGGATCATGCTGGCGTCGGAGCCGGCGTTGGGCTCAGACAGGCCGAAGCACATGGAGGCGCTGCCTGCCATCAGCCCGGAGAGAATCCGCTGCTGAGCCTCCGGCGTTATCTGGGTGAGCAGGCGGCTCGGGCCGAAGGCCCAGTGAGAAAGCGCATAGAGCATCAGCCAGTTCTGCGGGCCGCAGCGGTGAAACAGCGCCTCCCAGGCGACGTAGTAGGCGAGATGTCCCAGGCCGCCGCCGCCCAGGCTTTCCGGCACGCACATCTGGTAGAAGCCGGCCTCGGCGGAAGCCGTGCGGACCTCGCGGATCAGCGCCAGCAGGGTGTCGGAGAAGCGGCCGTCCTCCCGATACAGCGCGCGCGGGTTTTCGAACAGCGCCCGGTTGGCCTCGTGCCGCGGGATTACCTCCTGCTCGGCGAAGGCGAGGATGCCGTCCCGGGCAGAGGTGACGTCCGCGGGCAGTTGAATAGCGATGGCGCTCATGATGTTCCCCTTCTATCTCCCGATAGGGTGTCTCCGGCGGCTTGTGTCTCCAGCCGCCCTTCTCCCCAGCGCATCCTTGTATCCCGCGGCGTGTTTCGTCAAGCTGCGCGATCAGCCGGATATCGGGCCTTCGGGTGAAATACCCCTAACGCAGACCGCGCAGGCCGGTTCGAGCGGCAGCTCGTCCGTTGTGATGTCGGTGAATCCCGCTTCCGCCATCAGCGCGCGCACGGTTTCGGCCGCCCGTCGGGAGGCCTGGTCGTCGGCATCCGCTGCCCGTGACTGAAAAGTCACTGCCAGCACGCCCCCGGGGCGGAGCAGCGCGCGCAGATTTGCCAGCACTTTTACGGACTGTCCCGAGAACTGCAGGGAATTGACGGCCATGATGCTGTCGAACGGGCCAGCCAGGTCGGGGAGCTTGTCGTAGGAGCCTTCGATCAGCTTCATACGGCCCTTGCGTACCGCCCTGGCGTTGCGGCGCCTGGCCTGGGCGAGCATCGTGGTCGAGTGATCCAGGCCTGTCACCTCACCGTGCGTCGCCCGCGCGGCGAGATGAGAAAGTGCAAACCCCGGACCGCAGCCGATGTCCAGCACGCGGTGAGCCGGCTGGATGTCCAGCAGACCAATGGTCCAGAGATTGCGCTGCTGGTTGGAACTGCGGGTCGCCATGATCCAGCCTGCCAGGCGACCGGCAAGCCCGTGAGGACGGCTGAACTGGGAAATCAGATAGCTGCGCGCGGACATGGCGGACGCCGATAACGACAATAGATATTGTCACTATCCAGTAGACAATAAGTATTGTCAATGGGTTCGGCCCGACGCCGCCGCTGCGGGCAGGGTCACTCGATGATGCAGACGGCTTTCTCTGCAGCGACGCGGTTCTCGATAAAGCCCAGCTTGTCGGCTTCGATTCTGGCGATGTCGCCTTCCTTGAGAAACTGCGGTGGCTTCGACCCGCCGTTCGAGCCGGCTGAGGCTGCCGTGGTGTGGCCCGACCGCTGCGTGTTCGGCCATTTCATAGAATCAGCAGCGGACTCGATCAGCCTAGACGGGTTGCTGGACGTATTGCGGGTCAAGCTGTCCCTCGCCTGAAACGGGACAGCGCCAGCAGGGCAAACGGGAACAGGCCGAACCAGAGCCATGCGGCGATGAGCGGCGGCGCGACGCTCCAGTAAGGGTCACAAAAACTCGCGTTCGTGGTTGCCGCGCTGAAGACGAAAACGGCAAGGGTGGCGGCCCCGTCCGCAACGGGCCGGTTTGGCCGCAGAAGACCCTGGTTCAGATCTCGGTGAGTGGCTCTTCGACGATGGGTGCGAACTGTCGGTTCCGCTTATCTGAAACCAGTATGACCTTCGGCTCGAGGGGTTGCTCGGTCAATTCGAAGCCCATGATGATGATTTCCTCACCTTTGCCGATGAGGTGAGCGGCCGCGCCGTTTACACAGACGTCACCGTGTCCCCGCTCACCGGCGATGGTGTAGGTTTCGAGCCTCGCGCCGCTGGTATTGCTGACAACCAGCACCTTCTCTCCCGGCCACAGACCCGCCGCTTCCAGTAGGTTCTGGTCGATCGTAATGCTGCCAACGTAGTTCAGATCTGCCTGCGTCACGATGGCTTTGTGGATCTTCGAACGCATCACCCAGCGCATAAGCTTTTCCCGATTGGGCGGGCCGAGGATACTAGATTGGGCAATTCAAAATGTAAATGGTCGCACGTTATCGCCCGCTTGGAACCCCCCGGTGCCGAATCGACAGGCGCTCCGCTTCCCGATCAATAGCGCGGGATCATCAACCGCCATGCACAAGGACCGTCAAGCCTGCCTTCAGGCAGGCATGGATGATTACCTTGCGATACAGCCGGTTCCCGTCAGGCGGGAGGCGGGGCACCGAGGGCCACGGCCAGGTCCGGGTCCAACGCCAGCAACCGGGGGTCCGGATAGGTCTGCGGGTCGAGGATGCGCAGCGCCTGCAGGAAGGGCTCGCAGCGCTCGACGGTGACAATGTAGGTCACCGGGTCGGTCACTTCACCCTCAGCATGCAGCGCGCCTGCAGGTATGACGAGCCGGTCGCCCGGCGTCAGCGGACAGTGCTTGCCCGCGCCGTCCAGTACATAGGTTTCCCCATCCATCAGATAGCCGATGATGTCGCCATCGTGCCAGTGCAGGGGCAGCTCGGGGGACGCCCCCGAGATGTAGGTGGTTGGCCAGAAGCCGGTTTTCGCCATGTCACGATAAACGTCTTCCCGGCTCGCGAAGAACCCCTTGTCGATACGCATTGTGGGTTGATCTGCCATGGCGCGTGCCCCGATTCCCAGCCTTGTGCCGCAGCCTAAGCCGGTGCCGCCACTGCTGTCCAGCGCTTCGAAAAAGCCATGGCCAGCCGGGCATAATCGCGACGACGGTTTCGGCTATTATCGGCCCACTGCGCCACCGCAACGCACGACCAGAGGTGTCATCGCTCAAGCCATGAACATCGATCAGGCCATTGACCAGGCCATCCGGCCAGTGGCCGACGCCGTCTCCTCTTTCATTTTCTATGCCGTGCCTGTCTTTGGCGCCGAGCTGCCCCTGATCGTGCTGTGGCTCATCGCCGGGGGCGTCTTCTTCACCGTCTACCTGCGATTCATCAACCTGCGCGGCTTCGCCCACGCCATTGCTGTGGTTCGCGGTCGCTTCGCCAGGGACGGCGATCCGGGGGAAATATCCCAATTTCAGGCGCTGACAGCGGCGGTGTCCGGCACCGTCGGCATAGGTAACATCGCCGGGGTCGCCGTGGCGATCTCGTTGGGAGGCCCGGGCGCGACGTTCTGGCTCATCGTCGCCGGGCTGCTCGGCATGTCCACCAAGTTCGCGGAGTGCACGCTCGGGGTCCTGTACCGTCGCAACCACGACGACGACAGCGTGTCCGGTGGGCCCATGCACTATCTGGAGCGCGGCCTGAGCGAACGTAACTGGCCTCGAGTTGGGCGTGCCTTGGGGATGTTCTATGCCGCCGCCATGGTCATCGGCTGCCTGGGCATCGGCAACATGTTTCAGTCCAATCAGGCCGCCGCCATCCTCATAGACGTCACTGGTGGGGGCGCCAGTTTCCTGGCCGATAAGGCCTGGCTCATCGGCCTGGTTCTGGCAGCAGCAGTGGGGGTGGTAATCATTGGTGGCATCCGCGCCATTGCCAAGACTACGGCGCGGCTGGTACCGACCATGGCGCTGCTCTATACCGTCTCCGCGCTCGCCATTGTGCTGCTGAACGCAGACCAGATTCCGAACGCGTTTCGCGCTATCTGGAATGGCGCGTTTTCGCCTCAGGGCATTACCGGGGGCGTCGTGGGCGTGATGATCATGGGTTTTCGCCGGGCGGTTTTCTCCAATGAGGCCGGTCTTGGCTCGGCAGCCATTGCCCACGCCACGGCGCGAACCCGGGAACCGGTCAGCGAGGGCTACGTGGCGCTGCTGGAGCCTTTCATCGATACAGTGGTCGTGTGCACCATGACCGCGCTGGTTATCATCACCACGGTGTACGATCCGGCGCTGGCCGGCGCGGGCGTCAATGGCATCGAGCTCACCACACGGGCATTCGCCAGCACGCTGTCATGGTCACCGATACCGCTTTCCGTCGCCGCCATCCTGTTTGCCTACTCGACGATGATTACCTGGTCATACTATGGGCTCAAAGCGTTCACCTATCTGGTAGGCAACCATCGCAGCGCCGATCTGGGCTTCAAGCTGTTTTTCCTGCTGTTCGTGGTGCTCGGCAGCGGTATCCAGCTGGGTTCCCTGGTCGATCTTTCCGACGCGCTGGTATTCGTTGTCGCCATCCCCAACCTGCTGGGCCTGTATCTTTTGGCGCCACGCATTCGTCAGGAGACGCTGGGTTATGAAGCGCGTTTACGGGAGCGTCTGCGCGCCGGTCGCTAGCGTCCATACTTCGGGTTCCACGCATTACCCGCGCTAGGGAAAGTGCTATGGTTTGAGGGTTTTGTGCTGACAGGTAAGGGAGGTTTGACCATGGCCGAAGCAGAGTCCAGGATCGCATCCAAAGAACCGCTCCTCGAGGTCGCCCGGGACCGTGTGCGGCATTTCCAATCCGGAACCATGGCGCTGGCCGACGACGTCTACTCGGTGCCCGCCAGCCACTACTTCGACGAAGATCGCTTCAAACTCGAGGTCGACCGCATTTTCAAGCGCGTGCCTCTGCTGCTGGCGCCGACGGCGGAGCTGCCGAACCCCGGGGATTACAAAGCCATGGACGTCTGCGGCGTTCCCGTGGTGCTGGTGCGCAATGCCGACGGGCAGATCAATGCCTTCTACAACAGCTGCAGCCACCGGGGTTCCTATCTGCTGGACGAAGGCACCGGCAACATCAAGCGCTTTGCCTGCCCGTATCACGGCTGGACCTTCGACCTCGAAGGGGATCTGCAGTCCATCGTCCTCGAGAAGAACTTCGGCCTCATCGAGAAATCTCAGTACGGGCTCGTCAGTCTGCCCGTCACCGAGCGGGCCGGATTGATCTGGGCCATTCTCAATCCGCAGTCGAATGTGGACTTTGACGCCTTCCTGGCCGGCTACGACGAGCTTCTCAGCGGGTTTGGCTTCGAGAACTGGCATCTTTTTCAGACCCGGACCCTGCGCGGCCCGAACTGGAAGATCGCCTACGACGGCTACCTGGATTTCTATCATCTGCCCGTGCTGCACCGGACAACCTTCGCGGACATCAATTCAAACAAAGGCAACTACTACGCCTACGGGCCGCATCAGCGGCTGGTGTTTCCCGATTTCGGCCTGGACGGGGTTGCGAAGCAGGCGGAGAGCGAGTGGAGCGAGCAGTTTCTCCTGGACGGCGTGTGGACGATCTTCCCGCACATCTCCATCGCGTCTTTCGATGGCGGTGGCCGCGGTGTCATGCTTTCCCAGCTGTTTCCCGGTGCAACGCCAGGCGAGTCGTTCACCACCCAGTACTATCTGATGGAATCGCCGCCGGACGAGTCTCAGCGCGAGGCCGCCGTGGAGCAGTTCACCCTGCTGAAGTACGTGGTGGAGTCGGAAGACTACGCCACGGGTCTCGCCCAGCAGAAGTCCCTGGAAGCAGGAACCCGCGACCATGTGCTGTTCGGGCGCAACGAGGGGGGCGGACATACCTTCCACCGCTGGGTGCAGCGCATCATCGACACCGACGATCAGCAGCTCCCCGCGCTGTTCGAGTCCGGAATCTAGGGGAAGCGGGTCACGCTGCCGGCGGCAGGATCTTCCGGGCCATCAGATCCTGCAGCCAGAAGCAGAAACTTTCCTCAGTGTTGCAGGTTTCCGTGAAGCCCGCCTGCTTGATCTTTATCGTGCTGACATAGGTCGGGGCAGGGGGCTCGGTGAGGCCGTACGAGAAGCACATGTCGGCATAGTAGTGGGACTCGCCGAGCAGGTCTGCCATGGCGATGTCCCGCAGCCCGTGCCGTTTGACGACCTGCCGCCAGACGCCCTCTTTCGCCGGCAGGTACTCGGCCAGGCTCACCGGCGTTTCCGGCCCTGTTTCCACCCCGAGAGTCCCAGCCATGGCGGGCCACATGTCGCGCCAGGAGAAAACCTCGCCGTTGGTGAGATTAAAGGTCTCGCCTGCAGCCGCCGGGGCATCGGCCGCCCAGACGCAGGCGTTGGCGACCAGCCGTGTGTCCACGGCTTCCCAAACCCATTCAGCGCCGCCGGGGAAGCTGAACGGCTGGCCCTCGGCTCGCCTGATGGCCGCGTAGATGCCGATCACCGGCGGCAGGTTCATGACCACGCCATGATTCGGCCCGACGATCAGCTGGGGTCGCAGAATGGTGAAGCTGAAACCGGCAGAGGCAGACTTTTCGCGCAGGTAGTCCTCCTGCAGCCAGTAGAAATTAGGGTGCACCACTCGGGGCTGGTCTTCCCGCGCGGGAATGCGCATTGGTGCCACCATGGCGCCGTAGGCCTTGGTGCCCTGCAGCAGGTTGACGTGCTGTAGTGACGCGGCCGCTGACAACGGCTCCAGGAGATTGCGGATCATCTGGCCGTTGGTTTCTATCTGGTGGGGGTCGGACCAGCCGGCAATGAGCCCGGGCAGCTCGTAGACGGCGGTATAGACCACGTGGGTCACGCCTGTCAGCTCCGCGGCCGCCGCCTTGCACGCCCCCGGGTCCTGCAGGTCCAACGGCAGGTGCCGATACGATCGACCCTCCAGCAGCTCCGGCTGCCGCCGCGACAAAGCAACCACGTCCCAACCGGCGTCCATGAAAGCGATGGCGGCGGCGGATCCCACCAGCCCGCTTGCCCCTGCGATCAGCACCGTTCCCGGCATGTTCCCATTCTCCCCAGATCTGGTAAGGGCCTATTATGCACCAGGTCACCAGCGGCCGGCGGTAGGCCCGTACGGGTACGCGGGGAGTATTGTCTTGTGCCTGTTGCGACGTTAGGTTGGAGGGATTTCTGTACGGATCCCGCTGCTCGTGAATCTGACCGTAGTGCTTGCCCTGAAAGTTCTGCTGCTGGCGATGGCAGCAAACGCCGCGCCCATCCTGGGAAAGCGGCTGCTGGGTGATTACGGGGCGTTGCCTATCGACGGCGGGCTGAGCTTTGTCGACGGGCGACCCCTGCTGGGGCCGAGCAAGACGGTTCGAGGGCTTGTTTTAAGCCTGGTTGCCTGCCTGTTGGTTGCGCTGGCGCTCGGCTACCCGTGGACGCTGGGCCTCACGTTCGGGGCTGCCAGCATGGCCGGCGATGCCTTGTCGAGCTTTCTCAAGCGTCGCCTGGACGTGCCGTCCAGCGGACGGTTTCTCGGGCTGGATCAGATACCCGAAATCCTGCTGCCGCTGTGGTTGTGCAAGGCGGAACTCGGTCTGGATCTCTGGTCGATCCTGGTGCTGATTGCGCTGTTTACGGTGGGCTCGCTCGCGGTGTCGCGGCTGATGTTCCGGCTTGGTATCCGCGATCGCCCTTACTGAGCCTCAGCGGTGCCGTGCAGCTCGTGGACCGTGATTTCCGGCGGGCAGTTCAGCCGTACGCCAACCACGGAAGACCCCGCGCCCGGCGAGGTATAGCCGAGCATGGCGTGGTGCTGCCAGGGGCCCCGGCCCAGGTGCCGGGGAATGCGGGCATCCAGCATCACGGGGTACCCGCCAGGCAGGCAGATCTGCCCGCCGTGGGTGTGGCCGCACAGCAGCAGCGCAACGCCAGCGTGGGCCGCCAGCCGGTAAACCTCGGGCGTATGGCTGAGGAGGACCGTGGGCGCACCCTGGGGTACCGCGGACAGGGCCTTCTCGATGTTGTGCACGCCGAAGTAGTGGGCGTCGTCGATTCCGGCCAGATGCAGGTTCTCGCCGCCGCGCTCGATGATCAGGCTTTCGTTCATCAGCAGCCGGATGTCCATGTCTTCCATCTCGGGCAGCATGGTGATGCTGTCGTGATTGCCGAGGACGGCGTACACGGGACCGGCAAGGCTGGCGCGGAGGCGCTGCATGCCTTCGATCACCGGCTCGATGGCGCCGAAGGTGCGGAACCGGTAGTCGCCGGTCAGCACGCACAGGTCGCAGGCGACGCCGCGTACCCGGTCGACGATGGCGTGAACGATCTCGTCGTTCATATCCAGGTGCAGATCCGACAGCTGCAGGATCCGCAGGCCGTTCATGGACGCTGGCAGCCCGGGCAGCGCGATGCGGTTCTCTACCACCTTGATGTCGTGAGCGTTCCGCACGGCGCGGCCATACAGGCCCACCAGCTTTAGCGAGTTCCGGATGATGCCGTGCGCCGAGTACCAGTTTTCCAGATGGAAAAAACTCGATCCGCCGCCGAACACGTGGGCCTCGTGATCCGTCTCTATGCCCAGGCGCTGACGCGCATGAACGGGACCCAGGCGCGCTTCGAGGCGGGCGATGATTTCGCTGTCACGCATGTCAGCCTGCCAGAAACGCCATGAGTCTCTCGTTGGTGTCGGCAGGGTTCTCCTCGGGAAAGAAGTGGCCGCCACGGATGGGCTGCACCTGCAGGTTGGGCAGGTAGCGGGGAAACTGGTCGACGAACGGGTTGCCGGTGGGCAGGGACGTATTGGCTTCGTCGCCGTCCCGGCCCATTCCCGCCGCGCTCATCATCCACAGCGCGGGCTTGGC
Organism: Gammaproteobacteria bacterium; assembly: GCA_024640825.1. GTDB lineage: Bacteria > Pseudomonadota > Gammaproteobacteria > Pseudomonadales > Azotimanducaceae > UBA7803. The sequence continues at coordinate 4,211 of JAHEEG010000099.1, read as the reverse complement.
AAAGGTTTTATGCCGATCCTCCGGCCCGTAGTCCATGTAGTTCGGGTACAGGGGGTGCTTGTCCATGCCGCCGGGACAGGTCCACATCTCTGCTACCCGGGATGCGTCCAGATACTCGTAGCGCTCGCCGTGCCGCGCCTTGGGATCACTGTGCACGATGTGAAAGGGTAACCCGTCCCGGTAGTAGGAAATGGCATGGAAATGGCTGGCCGGGTCGGCAAAAGCAGCGGCGTAGTGTTCGAAGTCGTCTGCGCTTGCCCAGGATGCGCGTCCGCCGATGCCGGACCAGGGCGACTGCGGCGGCCCGGGCAGCGCCGGTGTCCCCATACCGATGACAGTCTCGATGAACTGCCGGTGGTAACGGGCGAAGAACTCCTCCGGATAGGGTGCGGCCTTGAACCAGTAGCCGTGAATGCCGCCGGGATGCCAGACGGTGCATAAGGTGTCGAGCAGCGCCAGGTGCGAGACCCGTTCCGGATAATCGATGGCAACCTTGAACGCAATGATGCCGCCCCAGTCGTGGCCGACGATGGCGGCGTCCTCCAGCCCGAGCGCGTCCATGAAGTCGACAATGTCCCGGGCCAGCATGGCTCTTGTGACGCGGGCACCCGGCTTGTCAGTCTGTCCGAACCCCCGGTTGTCCGGCGCGAACACCGCGTGTCGGGCGGAAAGCGCTTCGAGCTGGTGCCGCCAGCTGTACGAGGTTTCCGGAAAACCGTGGATGAGCACTACCGGCTTGCCCGCGCTTTCGGATCCGGAGGCCTTCTGCGGTGTCCCTTGCTGCAAATAGTGCATGCGCAAACCCGCGGTATCGATGAAATGACGCTTCACGTTGTTGGTGCTCCCGGTGTTCCCGGTTCGGACAATGCCCATCCATGGCCTCGGCATCAAGTCCGGAGCATTGTGCTCTGGGCACGCCGCCCGTGCGCGTCTCGCTGGCAGTGGGTACACTTCTTGCGATCTGAGGGCGCTGAGGGAGAGGCGTGATGGGGAAAGACCGATGAACCAGGGCGCGCTGTCCGGGTTCCGCATCTGTGATTTCACTGGCCAGCTGGCCGGCGCGGGCGCCACCAAGTGGCTGGCGTCCTTCGGCGCCGAGGTGATTCGCATCGAAGATCCCGTGCGACAGGGTCGCTGGGATATCCTGCGGGGTATGGAGCCCTTCGTCGACGAGCGTCGCGGTGTCGACATGGGCGGCGGGTTCAATAACCACAACACGGACAAGTACGGCATCACGCTGAATCTGCGCACGGAGCGGGGAAAGGAAATACTCACCGAGCTGGTGCGGGTCTCGGATGCGGTGACGGAGAACTTTGCCGCCGGCGTGCTGGAGAAGTGGGGCTTCGGTTACGAGCAGCTCAAAGCCATCAAGCCCGACATCGTTTACGTGTCCAACTGCGGCTTCGGTCACCAGGGGCCATACAGCAGCTTCAAGACCTGGGGGCCCATCGTTCAGGCCGTATCGGGCCTGACCTTCACCTCGGCGCTGCCGGATCAGCCGCCGGCGGGCTGGGGCTATTCCTACATGGATCACACCGGCGGCTATTACATGGCCATGGCCATCATGCTGGCACTCATCCATCGCCAGCGTACCGGCGAAGGCCAGTGGGTGGATCTCGCCTGCACCGAGGCCGCGCTGACCTTGAACGGCCCCGCCCTGCTGGACTGGTCGGTAAACGGCCGGCCCACCCGGCAGCCGGTGCAGCCCAGCAGCAACCGCAGCCGCTGGCCGCCCATGGCGCCCCACGGTATTTATCCCTGCGCCGGCGACGACGAGTGGGTAGCCATTGCCTGCCGCAGCGAAGACGACTGGCAGACGCTGGCAGCGATCATCGCCGAGCCTTGGTGCGGCGATGATCGATTCGCAACGCTGGCGGACCGCATCGCCCATGAGGACGCGCTGGACGCGGAAATTGGAGATTGGACGGCGCGTTGGCAGAAATTCGAGCTGCAGGAGCAGTTGGAAGAGGCCCGGGTGCCCTGCGCGGCGGTACAGCGTCCTCAGGAACGCATCGATCAGGATTCCGCCACGCAAAACTTCGGCCTCTGGCCGACCGTGACCCACGCCAAGATGGGTGAGGTCCGTGTCGACGGGCAGCCGGTGCATTTCTCGAAGACGGACTGGCAGATGGAACGGGGCGGCCCCTGCCTCGGTGAGCATACGGAGGACGTGCTGACCCGGCTGCTGGGAATGACGCCGGAAGACGTTGCCCGGCTCCACGAGGAGGGGGTGCTGTGACCGCGCTCACGGGCCTGCGGGTGCTGGAGCTGGCGAACGAACGCGTCGCCTTCGCGGGCAAGCTGCTGGCAGACATGGGCGCGGACGTGATCCTGATCGAGCCGCCGGGCGGCGACCCTGCGCGCGGATATCCGCCGTTTCTCGATGATGAGCCGGGCGACGACCGCAGCCTGTTCTGGTGGCACTACAACACCAGCAAGCGCGGGGTCAGTCTGGATCTCGCAGCCGCCGAAGATCTGCGGCGCTTTAAAGCGCTGGTGGCCACCGCGGATATCATTCTGGAAAGCGAACCCACCGCGCGGCTCAGCGCGCTGGGTCTGGGCTATGCAGATCTCGCCGCCCTGCGTCCGGATCTGATTCACGTTGCCGTTACCCCGTTCGGTCATGACGATCCCCGCAGCGATCTGCCCATCACGGATCTCACCCTCATGGCCGGCGGCGGGCCGCCGTGGAGCTGCGGCTACGACGATCACTCGCTGCCGCCGGTGCGCGGCTCCGGCAATCAGGGATACCACACCGCCTGCCACTTTGCGGTGCTGTCCACGCTCACCGCCGTGCTCTATCGCATGACCTCGGGCGAGGGTCAGTTCATCGATGTCAGCATGCATGCGGCGCAGAATGTCACTACGGAAGCCGCGACCTATTCCTGGCTGGTAGCGCAGAAAACCGTGCAACGGCAGACGGGGCGCCATGCATCGGTCAACCCGTCCGGCGAGACCCAGACGCTGTGCGCTGACGGCCGCTATGCGAATACCGGCGTGCCGCCCCGATTCCCCCGGGAGTTTGCCAGCCTGCACGCCTGGCTGAAGGAGCTGGGCCTTGAAGGGCAGCTGCCGGAAGCCGTATTTCTGGAGATGGGCGCCAGCTGGGAAGGGCAGTTCGATCTGTCGCTCATCGGCACCGATGATACGGTGACAGCCATCTTTGCTGCCGGCAGGGAAGCACTGCAACTGATCGCGCGCTCGGTCCCCGCGTACGACTTTTTCACCGGCTGCCAGCGGGCCGGGTTGGCGGTAGGGGTCATCTACTCGCCGGAAGAAGCCTTCGAGGACGAACATTTCAAGGCTCGGGGTTTTCAGGTAGACGTCAACCACCCGGAGTTAGGTCGGAGCTTCCGCTATCCCGGCGCGCCGTACGCGCTGCCAGCCAGCCCCTGGCGCATTTACCGTCGAGCGCCTCAGCTCGGTGAGCACAACGAGGAAGTTTTCGGCGAGCTGAAGTAGCCGCTCAGCGCCTGAATATCAGCTCGCCGCCGCGCACCGTGGCGTTGACTCGGCAACCATCGAGAGCGCGTCGAGCCTGCTGCCAGGGGCGGTCCAGCAGGCAAAGATCGGCGATGGCGCCGGGGCTGATGGTTCGGGGCGCACCGCCAGGGTCTTCCGCGGGTGAGCAGAAACCGGCAATGGCCTGCTCCGGGCTGACCCGTTCGTCTTCCCCTAACAGGTTTCCGGACGGAGTTTGGCGTGCCACTGCTCCCAGCATGGCAAGCCACGGGTTCGCCGACGTGAACGGCGCATCGGAACTTGCGGCTACCGGCACGCCGGCGTCCAGCAGCGTGCGCCAGCGGTAGAGGTGCGGATGCTCCGCTTCGGCCACGTCCGCGCGGTATTGATCGCCGCGCTCGGCGACCAGACCCGGCTGGGTGACGACGGTGACGCCGGTTTCCCGCAGCAGAGGGATGGCATCCGGGGGAACCACGGCCGCATGCTCAATTCTGTCACCCTGCCCGGGGGCTTCCCGCAGCGCGGCCAGCGCGAACACGAGCTCGGTGCGGGTGACGCAGTGAACGGCGACGCCGCGGCCCGCTGCGTGGGCTTTGCCGATGGTGTTAACCAGTACCTCGAAATCCGGTAGCGCCCATTCGTCCAGCATGATCTTCCGCTCCCCGGCGACCAGCAGGGAATTACTAAGATCGCTGGCAGTTTTGGCGTGCTCACCGCCGAGGTCGTCCCCGCCCATCAGTCGCACCCGC
>JAHEEG010000246.1 GCA_024640825.1 Gammaproteobacteria bacterium | reverse complement strand
AGATCAATGCCCCTTCGCCCCCCGGTGCGGATTTGCGTTTGATCGCTGCTTCAATGAGCTGCCCCCCTTGATGTCGGTGGGGCCGCATCATCGTGCGGCTTGCTTCTTCGACGTGAAGAACGGTGTCCCCAGAGGTGAAATAGTATGACCGACCAACAAGACGCAGTCAGCCAACAAGCTTTGGTCAGAGTCGAAGAGCTGAAGAAATATTTCCCCTTGAGGCAAGGGTTCCTCCCCGGTCGGGCCCACGTTCAGGTGAAAGCGGTCGACGGGGTCTCTTTCTCAATCCACCGGGGCGAGACCCTGGGTTTGGTGGGAGAGAGCGGGTGCGGCAAATCGACGACAGGCCGGGCCATTCTGCAGCTGCATAAGCCGACATCAGGCCGGGTATTCTTTGAAGATACGGAACTGACTGGTTTGGGTGGTACCGAACTGCGGCAGCTGAGGCCGCGGGTGCAGATGATCTTCCAGGATTCCGTCGCCACCCTTAATCCGCGTCACTCTGTGGGTAAGATTATTTCTGAGCCGCTCCGGATTCACGGCGTGCACAGCAGCCAAGACATTCGTTATCGGGTAACGGAACTGCTGGAACTGGTGGGATTGAACCCCAAATGGGTTAAACGGTTCCCGCACGAGTTTTCCGGCGGCCAGCGGCAGCGGATCAACATCGCCCGGGCACTGGCCTTAAACCCCAGCTTTGTGGTGTGCGATGAGCCGATTTCCGCCCTGGATGTCTCCATTCAAGCTCAGGTGGTCAACCTGTTGAACCGGCTGCAGGATCAACTGGGGCTTACCTATCTGTTTATCGCCCATGATCTGAGCATGGTGCGTCATATTTCCAATCGGGTGGCGGTGATGTACCTGGGCAAAATCGTGGAGCTGGCCCCCCGGCGCATGCTGTTCATGGACCCGCTGCATCCATACACCCAGTCGCTGATTTCGGCGGTACCTGTCGCCAATCCCAAGCTGGAACGGGGGCGGAAGCGGATCATCTTGAAGGGTGAAGTGCCCAGCCCGGCAAATGCTCCTTCCGGCTGTGTTTTCAGCCCCCGCTGCCCATTGGCTTATGACGAATGTTTTGTCACCCCGCCACCCTACAGCCAGGCGAAGCCGGGCCATTTTGTTTCCTGCCACCTGGTCAATAACGACAAGAGCAGCAAGATTCCAGTCTAGACCCAGAAGCAGCCGGTAGGCAGCAGCGCTTGTGCCCATTATTTGCCGGGAGGAGGCTGCTGTCGACTCTGGCGCTAGAGGCTGACCTCGATTTCATCCACCGTGTGGATCAGCAGATCGGCGTGCTGACGCAGCGCTGTGTGGTCGCCAGCCCCGGCGGCGATGGCCGCGCAGCAGGCGACCTGGGCATTGCGCCCGAAGAGCATGTCGCTCACTGTGTCCCCCACCATCATCATCTTTTCGGTCGTAGTATTGAAATGGGCCGCTGCTCGCCGCATCCCCTCGGGATCTGGCTTGTTGGGCAGCTCGTCATCCCCGCAAATGAGCAACCCCACCATATCTCGGACGTTCAACAGCTGCAGTGTTGCTTCGGTAGCGGCGCGATCGTCAGCGGTGGCTACGGCGATGCCGACGCCGGCAGCGTGGAGCTGCCGGAACAGCCCGGACACGTCGCCCAGGGGGCGGATCATCTCAGCCGAGAGGGGCGCTAACATCACCGGGGCGAAAATCTCTCGAATATACCGCTCCGATCGCTCCCAACCGTACCCGTGCTGGTACAGCACCGCGGCCGCGATGGTGTACAGTTTGGCTGTGGAAGCGACCGCCAGGGGGCCATCGGCGACGGTGCGGCGGGTGGCGGGGTCGTAGCCCCAGGAGGCGAAGAGCGCGTCTCGCAAGCTGCTGTTTTCACCCAGATGTGCCATCAGCGTGTCGACAGCCTGGTGGGTTCTTTTGCCCCAAATATGATCAAAATCAATTAGGGTGCCGTCTTTGTCAAAGACGACGGCTTCAATTTGGAACTGCTGATCTTGGATTGAGAGGTGTGCCATCGTGTGATTGCCCTTTGTTTTGAATTGATGCTTTCAAGCCGCTGCTGTCAGCTGAGTGCAGGGCGGCAGGAAGCGCCCACGACTATAATGGAATTACCTGAAGCTGTCCACCGCTCGCGCTGCCGCGGAGAGCGGCTCCTGGCGGCCAAATACCCTTCCCTCTCCGTTTCATCAACTGAGATTGACAACTGCCGCTCGACTGCGCTATGGTAGGTATCAGCTGTTCATGGCGCGGGCCTCCGCTGCTTGTTTGCCGCTGTCGCGGCAGCTGCCGGGCATGGCATCCGTGCTGATGGTTATTACCAGGTGCGGGGAGTCTGTGCGCAACGCGCCGCATGTCCGCGGCCCAGGGGGCCATGCTCTTCAGCTGAGGGGTGGGTAGTTGCTCTGGGCGGAAAGGTGGTTGATGGGGAGGGTTTGATGGTCGCGTCTTCTGTTGCCGTGAGTAAGGATCAAGATAGAGCTGAGGTGCCTCAGTTAAGCCTGGGGATGATCTTGTTGATGTTCGCCTGGCCGGCGATCTGGTTCACGCTGCTGATTTACTGGATTGGACAGCAGTTTCTGGTTGAAGGCGGTACCACACCGACATGGTATCTGCTGCTGGTCATTGTTGTGGGAACCGGCGCTGAGCTGGCAGTCGGGCTGGTACTGCTGCGCCGCGAAGGGTACCGGGTTTCCAGCCAGCAAATACGGGCGCGTATCCGCTGGCAGTGGCCCAAAGGCCGAAAAATGTGGGTGGTGACGGTAGTGGTATTCATCTTGGGGATGAGCCTCAGCATGGCGATGGGGCCGCTCAATGCGAAGTTAGCATCTGTGCCTGGTTTTACCGTCCCTGAGTGGTGGCCCGCCGCCGGCAACCCGAATGTGGAGGTCACTGGGGCAGCGGACGTTTTCCCCGATATCAATTTGACCGGAAATTACGGATTCGTGCTGCTCTATCTCGCCATTGGCTTGCTGTTCAATATTGTCGGTGAGGAGCTCTATTATCGCGGCTATCTGCTGCCGCGTATGCGCGGCGTTTTCGGTAGGTGGGACTGGGTCGCCAATGGGCTGTTATTCACCTTGAAGCATGTCTATCAACGCTGGCTGTATCCAGGAATTCTGGTGGGCGGCCTCTCTTTTGCCTTTGCCGCAGGCCCGCTAGGCAGCCTGCCGCTGGCAATGGTGTTCCATTGGGCTGGAAATTTCCTTTTCCAGACGATTTTTCTAATCATGGCCGCGCTTGGCGCAGGTTAGCGGCTGCAGCTTCTAAAAACAGTGCCCGCAGCCTGTCAAATGCGTATGCTTGCGTCATCGGATCGGCGCTAATTGAAGGCATTCCGGCGGCGAACAGGGTAACATAGGCCAATCGGCGGCCAATATTCGGCTGGCGCAGTTATCGCCCAGCAGCTCGGAAACATGTCGCAAGACGCTTTCGTTTCTGTTTGCCATCGCCAGCAGGAGCCGTTGACACTATCACAAATGTCAAAGGAGCAGGTTAACCATGAGCAAAGAAATCCGTATCATGAGTTTCAATATTTGGATCGAGGGCCGTTCTGGAAAGCAGCCGTTGAGCCAAACAGCGGAAGTTATCCGGCAGAGCGGCGCCGATATCGTCGGCATGCAGGAAGTGTTTGAAAACACCGGTCCTATCGCTGATATGCTGGGGTGGA
>JAHEEG010000014.1 GCA_024640825.1 Gammaproteobacteria bacterium | reverse complement strand
TGAGCAGGTCGTCAGTGGGGTTCTCGAACATCTCATCCTCCATCTTCTCGAGGCGTCCCTCCAGATTCAGGACGATGGGAACGTAGCGGCCGACCAGCACTTCCGCCACGTCCAGGGCGAGTTCCGCAGGCCGGCGCCCGACGTCGGAAGCGCCGGCTTCAAGCTGCTGCTGCACCCGTTCGATCGACGGGGACCTGGCGCTGTGCCGGCTGACCAGAAAGCGCTCGCCGACAAGAAAGGCGATCTGAATGGTACCGAAGTCGATGGAGTCGGACGTGGCGTCCAGCCCGCGCAGCAGCATGAAAACCGCCTCATCCGCGAGGGTCTCTACTTTCGGCGGGTAGCGAACCGCCAGTGATTGCTCGATGACCGCGCTGTCCGCGCCGAACTCGGCGAGCACCCTGGCCTCATGGTCGGCATCGTGGTCAGCGTCGTGCTCGAGGTCGACCCAGAGACAGGTATCGGGCCTGGCCCGCCACGCGTCGATCAGCTCTTCGCCGCCAACCTGCACCGCGGTCTGATTGTTCCAGAGCATCGCCTTCACTGTGAGTCCCCCTTGTTTCAAAGGCCATTGCAGATCTGATTGCGGCTTGAGTTGAACAGCCCCGAGGGCCCGGCTGCTCCGCATGAGAATTAGATGTGACCCGTCACGCCCCGGGATTGTCTCACATCAGGGGCTCAACGGGCCGAGCTCGACGATCGGCACGGGTATCCAGCTCGAGCCAACCATTGTGAGAATGATTTCAGAATCAGTTGGTAACGCCAATGCTTGTGAAAACTGGAGTCTAAGCTCAAACTGAAACAGGGAGATCTATTTACACAGGGGAGAATCATGAAAGACCTGCTAGCTGCTGCTGCACTGATAACCATGGCCATCTTTGCCAGCGCCTCCGCGTCCGCCGCTCAATTCATGACGGTGATCACGGTGGAAACAGATGATGTCGCCGCCTACGCCAACTTCGTCGGCAGGCTCAATAAAACCTGGAAAGCGGAAAACATTAAGGCTTCCGGAAACGTCTACGTTCCGGCTCAGGCCGGCGAACAGGTCGGCGTTGCCTACTACGTATCGTTTGCAGACACCAGCGCCGACTGGCTGGCCCAGGGCATGTCATCGACCAACAACAAAGCCGTGGCAGCCGTCATCGCTTCTGCGGATGTCATTCGCAAGCGCGTCGACAATACGCTGTACACGGCTCTGATCGATGGCGGCGTCTATGAAGACGGCGTCGTATATGCCACCTTCGTTACCACGACCGACACCGCTGCCTATCTGGACGCAATCCGCAACCTGGACACGCTGATGTCGGAAAACGGCCTGGACGACGCAAAATTGAGCGTATACAGCGCCATCGCAGCCGGCGAGGGTGCAGGCCAGCTGCAGGTGCTCATGTCCCTGCCGAATCAGGCTCGAGTGGCCGCGCTGCTGGATGCAATGAGCTCCGACTGGCTGCAGAAGTTTCTCGCCAGTATCGCCCCCATCAGGGAGCTGAAGTCGAACGGCATCTATATGACGGTTCCCACGGAATAACACCCGGGTTGGGCCTGACGGCTCGGGAACCGGGGTCTCGCTCGCCGACCGTCAGAAATGCGGCGTCGCGACACCATGCACACACAAATTCGGCGTAGGTCCGCGGCGCGATGAGGACGTCGTAGTGTTGGCCGACGCTGCCCGTGACGCGCCCGTCTGTGAGCTCGTAACGGGAGCAGAGAGAGGTCACGCCTGCTCCGCCGGCGGGGACGCGGCAAGATAGTCGCTTCCTCAGGTGCAAGCCTGACGACTGGGCGGCAGTGGCGGCTTGGCGGCGAGGAACAGCAGCGAGCCAAGTAGAGACAAGCCCGCCAGCAGCGCCAGGCCGCTCTCGTAATTTCCCGAAACATCCGCCATGTAGCCGGCGACGATGGGACCGCCAGACATACCAAGCATGACGATGAGAGACGAGAAGCCCATGATCGTGCCAAAAGAGGTGGGACCAAAGTAGTCGGCGCGTACCGCCACCATGAGCGGCCCGCGGGTACCCCACGCCAGGCCATGCAACGCGGCAAAGCCAAGCACCATCCACCAGGTGGTGGCAAAGGTTACCAGCAGCAGGCCTCCTGCATGGGCAACCATGCACAGGGCGCAGATCACCCGCTTGTTCAAGCGATCGCCGAGATAACCGCCAGACAGCTGTCCGAGCATCTGAAATGCCGTCATCAGCGCCACCACACCACCTGCCTCTGCCAGAGAGTAGTTCAGGCCTTCGGTGAGATGGGGAACCAGATGAACCAGAACGGCAGAAACCACCAGCAGCGCGGTGGCATGACCGGCCGAAATCAGCCAGAACGCGCGGGTGCGCATGGCCTCCCGGGCAGTGAAATCGGCGCTGGCGGCGCTGCGGCCCTCACTTTCGCCCGGCGGTGCCGGCGCGCCGTCGGGACGTTCACCAATATCTTCAGGACGGTGGTGCACGAGCCGCACCAGAGGCAGACCCACCAGGATTACGACGAAACCGGAAATGAGCGCCGTGCTGCGCCAACCAAACGCCTCGAGCAGCAGTATCACCAGCGGCACCGAGAAGCCACCCAGTGCGTAACCTATCTGTGAAAACGCCACCGCCTTGGCCCTGTGACGGCTGAACCAGTTCACCAGCGAGACCATCAGGGTCGCAAAGCCGCCTAGGCTCGAGCCAAGGGCGATGAGCGCAAAGGTCAGATAAAAGGTCAGCAGCGAATCTACCTGGCTGAACAGCATGAAACCGACCCCGAACATGACGGTGCCTACGCTGAGCACGATGCGCGGTCCAAACCGGTCGACCAGCCAGCCCTGCAACGGTCCGAGAATGCCGCTCTCAATCCGGGTCAGAGCGAAGGCGCCCGCAAGCAGGGTTTTGCTCCAGCCGAAGTCCGCCTGTAGAAGCACCACGTAAGCGCCATAGGACTGCATCCAGAGCACGCTGGCCAGATACTGAACACCGCCACTGGCGGCGACGATCCACCAGCCGTAGAAAATTTTGCCCTGGGGTCGAAACAATCCGTTGATGCGTTTAGCGAAGCTCACATGCCGCCCATCGCCCGCGGCGCGGGAGCATTGTCTGGAATGCCCAACGGGTAACGATCGGCGCCCATGCTGAATATGATTCCTCAACGTAAAACCGGCGGGGCGGCCATTGTGCCCGAACTCGGCGAAGCGCGCGCAACCCTGGGCTTTCACACCTCGCCGGGCGTAGGATGGGTGTGTCGATAGACAAGAGGCGGTGACCGGGTAGCCGCTTTGCGGGGAGGATGCAGATGTTTGATCACCAGAGCGGATACAGCGGCGGCGGCGCCAAGCGACCGCCCTTCAGCCACAGCCTGTTCGGCTGCCCCTGCTGCGCCGAGGCACTGCCCGCACTGCTGGAAACGGGCAATATCGACCTGAGGCGTCAGGCGGACGCGTTTCGCTCGCGCCCCGATTTCCCCATCGCGCGTTTCACCGCCGGAGAGTGTCTGCTGGTCAATGCCCGAGTTATGACCATGGATCCAAACATGAGCGAGGCCGACGCGCTGCTGATCCGCGACGGGCGGGTGATACGGGTGGGCTCCGCGGAGGAAGCGCGGTCCCAGGCCACTGATGACGCCCTGGTGATCGATTGCCAGGGTCGAACCCTGCTCCCCGGCTTCATCGAACCCCACATGCATCTGGTGCCTATCGCCGTTTTGCATCTGTACGAAAACGTCGGACCATTTCGCTATCCCAGCGTCGAGGGCGCACTGCAGCGCCTGCGGGAGGTGGCGGCGGAAACGGCGCTCGAAGAAAACCCGGACGCATGGGTGGTGGGCCGCCAGTTCGATCCGTCTCTGCAGGCGGGACCCTCGGTACTTACCCGGCAGATGCTCGATACGGTCTCCGAAACCCTGCCCGTTTTCGTCTACAACGCGTCCCTGCATCTGGGGTACTGCAATACCCGGGCACTGGAGATTGCGGGCATCACCCGGGACACTCCGGACCCGCCGGGTTCCCGCTTCGAGCGCGACAGCGACGGCATGCCAAACGGCGTCCTGCAGGGCGGAGGGGCCCTGGGCCGCGTGGCACGGCACAATGCCGCCATGCGCGCCCACGATATCAGTCGCGCCTGTCTGGACGTCTTCGCCCATGCCAACGCCGTGGGATTCACCACGGTGTGCGACCAGGGTACCGGCCTGATGCAGGGCGCCGGGGAGCTCGAACTCTACCGCGCGCTGCGCGACAGCAACGCCATGACCTGCCGCTTCCGCTACTCGCTAGGAGACCAGCGCGCCGAGGATTGGGACCGTTCGTCCGTCAAGTTCGGTGACGGCGACAGCTGGCTGCGCGCGGCTGGCTGGAAAATCGTTTCCGACGGTTCCAATCAGGGCCTGACCGGTCTGCAGCGCGAGCCGTTTCTGTGCGCCGACAGCCGTGGCATCGCCTACGTCGAACCGGAGGCCCTCAAAGAGAAAGTCGCGACCAGGTTGGAGCAGGGCTGGCCAGTGGTGGTTCATGCGAACGGCGATCAGGCGATCGACAATGTGCTGGAAGCTTTCGAGGCTGCACGAGCAGTCGGCCTCGACCCGGCCTCGGCCCGTTGCCGCATCGAGCACTGCTCCATTCTGCACGACGAGCAGATCGTGCGAATCCGCAACCTGGGACTGTCGCCCAGTTTTCTCATTGGCCACGTGTACTGGTGGGGTCAGGCGTTCCGGGACGAAATTTTCGGCCCGGAGAAAGCGGCCAAGCTGGACCGGGCCGCCGCGTGCGAGGCAGCGGGCATCCGATGGACCATACACTCGGACGAGCCGGTCACCGAGATGAATCCTCTGCGCTGCATCGAGAACGCAGTTACCCGCACCCTATGGCGGGATCCCGACAACCTGCTGGCGCCGGACGAAGCAGTCCCGGTAGAGGTCGCCATCAGGGCCATGACCCGGGACGCCGCCTGGCAGTGCCATTCGGATCACGAGGTCGGCAGCCTGGAACCGGGCAAGCTGGCGGACTTCGTCATTCTCGACGCCGATCCGCGGAAGGTAACCGCTACCGACATCGGAAAAATACGGGTGCTGGAGACCTGGGTAGGGGGCGTCCGCGTGTTCCAGGCTGACGATCAGGAGGCAATATGAACGTTTCTACAACACCGTCTAAAGACCCGGTACAGCGCGCGTCCGCGCTGGCATCCCTGGTACGCGCAAATGCCGACGCCGCCGAATCCCAGCGCCATCTCCCGGCCAGCGTTGCTCAGGCTTTCGCCCGTGAGGGGCTGTATCGCATAGCGGCACCGGAGAGCTGCGGTGGAGAAAACGCCGATCCCGTTACCCAGATACGCACCATCGAAGCGATCTCCCGTGCGGACGGGAGTGCCGGCTGGAACCTCATGATAGGCGTCGAAAGCTTCGGTCTGATCGCGCCAGGATTTCACCAGTGCGCGGAGCTGATCGCGGATCCCATGGTGGTGCTGTGCGGCTCGACGGCCGCTGTCGGTCGTGCCGACGCGGTAGACGGCGGCTATCGTGTCAGCGGCCAGTGGCAGTTCGTCAGCGGCTGCCACAACGGCCACCTCTTCGGCGCGACGGTATGTCTGTACCGCAACGGCGAGCCAGATACTGATCGCGGCAATGTCTACGCCATAATCGAAAAAGGCGACTTCGAAATTCTGGATACCTGGCACGTTTCGGGCCTCGCGGGCTCCGGCTCCCATGACGTACGCGTTGTCGATACGTTCGTTCCGGAAAGTCGCATCGTCGCGCCCATCGGCGGTACCCGGGATGCGTCACCACTGCTTCGATTTCCGCTCGGCGCGCGCCTGGCCTACAACAAGGTAGCCGTCTCACTCGGCGTCGCAAGAGCCGCCATTGACGCATTTGTCGAGCTGGCCGAGGGCAAGAAGCCGCGTTTCACCAGCCGATCATTGCGCAATCGGGGTAGAGCTCAGCGAGCCGCCGCTGAGGCTGAGATACGCGTCAGGGGGGCTCGCGCGCTGGTTTTCGAGCTGGTTGAGGAACTCTGGGCCGACGTGCGGGCCCAACGAAAGATCTCGAGCCGGCAGCTGGCCATCTTTCAGGCGGCCTGCTCAGACGCAGTCGCTGGCTGCACCGAAGCCGTGGATCAACTCTGCGATGCAGCCGGCACCACGGCGAACCAGAAAGGCCATCCGCTGGAGCGACTTGCCAGAGATATCCGAGTGGTACGCCAGCACGCGACCGTAGCTTCTCATCACATCGACGACGCCGGGCGGGTCCTGCTCGGCCTGCCCGCAGAGGGCCTGATGCTGAAAGGCCTGGGCGGAGACGCCCAGGCCCGCTGAGAGATGCCTGGTCTCAAGCCGCGCGCCGAACGGGTGCCGGCGGGTAGTGGGCCAGATGCCTTTCATTCATACGCTGCCACATCTGCTCTGTGGCTTCCGCCACGCTCGTTCCGACGGCGAACCGAAGCGGCTCGAGAATTTCGACGCTGGCGGGGCCGGGGGTCACCTCCAACTGGCCTTTCGGTCGCATCTCCCGCAGACCGGACAGATAGACGGGCACCACGGGGATGTCCAGCTCCAGCGCCAGCAGCGCCACCCCCTTGCGGAAGTCTCCCAGGCGCCCGTTGGTGGCACGGGTGCCTTCGGGAAAGATGCCGACGTTGCAGCCTTTGTTGAGCAGCGTCTTCGCATATTCGAGCGCCTGCGAGCCGCCACCGCGCCTGATGGGGAAATTTCCCAGCACCAGGGATTGATACCAGGGCTGCAATATCAGCTTCTTCTTGCCTTTGACAAACCAGCGATCGGCCGCCGCACCGAAATAGAAATTGTTTTTCACGCCGTCCGGCAGCGCTGTCAGCAGCACCAGAGAATCCATGTGGCTTTGATGGTTAGCGATGACGATGCAGGGACCGTGCAGACCGATGAAGTGCTCTTTACCGGTCACCGTCAGAGATTCACAATAGCGGTCGACCCAGCGAGTATAAGCACGCCCACGCATGGCACGCCTCACCAGTCGCGCCCAGCCCTGAGTCTGCCAGGTATGCGGTCCTGCGTAATCCGTTTCAAGAAACTCTGTCGCTATTTGCGCTGTCATTTCCTTTTTCCTCATCAACCGTTGGAAGTTTTCACGCTCACGACCCCTAGCCCGATATCGTCCGGCCATCAGCCGAAAGAGAGCGACCCGGATCGGCTAAGCGTTTGTCGAACCCATGTCTCGAAAAAGAATCTGCAAAACACGGGCCAACTCTCGAACAATTCCGCTTCAGGGCGCTCTGAGCGAATCAACTGGCCGCTCCACGCCGGAGGTTGCATTCAAGTTGTGCATTTTGACAAGCTTGCGCACCGCGCAAGTGCAAGCATAAGAGCTCTATCGATGATCCCTGGGCTCACCCCGCAGCACTGATCTGTTTTACGAGGCGAGGCCGTTCATGGAAACCGCGATGACAATGGAAGTGCTGCTGTGGGTCCTGGCCGTGCTGCTGATCGCGACAGGCATACTGGGCCTGCTGCTGCCCGCACTACCCGGGCCACCGATACTGTTTGCGGGTCTGCTGCTCGGCGCCTGGATCGACGATTTCGCCTACGCTGGCTGGGGTACCATGACCGTGCTCGCGGCGATGGCCGTACTGACCTACCTGGTGGACTTCGCCGCGAGCGCCATGGGTGCTTCCCGTTTCGGCGCTACTCCGAGAGCCGCATGGGGCGCACTGATCGGTGCGCTGGTTGGCATTGCCTTCGCCCCCGCTGGCATCCTGCTTGGACCTTTCATCGGCGCGGTTATCGGCGAGCTGTCGGCTCGGCGCTCGCTGCGAGAAGCGGGCCGCGCCGGAGCGGGGGCCACTGTGGGCCTTGTGGTCGGCGCAGCCGTGAAGGTGAGCCTGGCGTTCACGATGGTGAGCCTGTTCGTGCTGGCACGCTTCTTCTAAGAAAGTACATCGGACCTGGCCGTTTATCTGACATCCATGCGAATGGGCATGGCTTTATCCCGACTACCTACGAGCCAGCCGATGTAGACATCGCGCCAGCCATACTTATCCCGCATCAGATCGTTAACCCTATCTCTTACCTCCGGAGACGGCACCGCAGCATAGGGGCTCGAATTCTCCCCACGACGCAGCTCTACCGCCGCATCGGCCATCAAGCGTCCGTACCATCCTGAACCTTCGCTAGCGCGCAGGTACTGACTGCCTTCAAGATCGACGACCCAGAGACGGGTCTCCACCGGCTCGCCGCCCGCACCGGCAGTGGTCAACACCACGACCTCGCCGGTCTCTGACGCCACAATCTGCGAAACGTAAATCACAAACGCGAGAGCCAGCAGCCCGCCTAGAATCCAAACTGCAGCTTTCAACATGTTCCACCCAACCTCGTCGCCTTCTCGAAAAGCACAATACCCGGTATAATGTTTCACTTCAAACTGTTTGATATTAAACAATGTCTATGCCGCGAAAACTGGCTGCCGGGAAAGCGCAGAGGGCGCGCCGAAACACGGCCGATCTCAACGATGCTTACAGCTTTTTCAACGAGATCAACATCATCGCGCAGCTGTCCGCCAACCAGATGGACAAACAGATGCCTCAGGGGCTGAACCAGTCGCAGTTCGGCGTGCTCAACTGGTTTGTCCGCGTCGACGACGAAGCCACCCCAGGCAGGCTGGCGAGGGCATTTCAGGTCAGCAAAGGCGCCATGACCAATACCCTCGGCAAGCTGGCGGCCAAAGGTTTCGTGAGCATTAACGCAGACCCGACGAGCGGCCGGCGCAAGCTTGTGCGCATTACGCCGCGCGGCCGCCAGGCACGGGACGCTGCCGTTGCGGCAACCTTCCCCCTGCTCGAAGCCTTTCTCGAAGAATTCGGTATAGCGCGCATTCGCCGACAGCTACCCCAGCTACAGCGTATCCGCGCCTACCTCGACACCGCCCGGGAATGATTCGACACTGGCGCAGCCGTTCACGGCGGACATGCGGCAGGTTATAGTGGTTTTTCGACGCAGACGACGCTCACCGGATAAATGGAGAGGCCATGAACCCCCTGGACGAGAGAATGCACCCGGTCGGCGCCCAGGGCGCATGGAGCGAGAGCTACTATTTCAATTTCGTCGACCCGGATTCCCAAATTGCCATGTTTACCCGCATGGGCTTTCGCCCAGGTGATGGCTGGGCCGACGGTCTGCACGTGGTTTATCTGGGCGGCGATAGGGTTGCGTTCACCTACGGCAGGCGTGAGATCGGCAAAGACCTGAATGCCTACAACGATGATCTGCGCGCGGGACAGCTTGAACTCGTGTGCGTCGTACCGTTTCAGAACTGGGAGGTGCGCTACGAGGGTCCCGCTCAGGACATCGCCGACGCTTCCATTCTGCTTGAGCGCCGAAAGGCAAGACCAGAGGGCTGGTACCAGCCGGCCACGCTGAGCATGCAGATGGATTTCAACGCCCTGACCGAACCCCACTACGCAGCCAACGGCGCGCGTGGCCATTTCGAACAGACGGGCCAGGTGCGCGGGGAAATCCGCCTGAAAAGCCCGACCGGGACCGAGGTGTTTCACCCGTCGGGCTTTGGCGTACGCGATAAATCCTGGGGCCCCAGAGACTGGGGCGCGGGCCAGACGCAGGAGACCGCATCCGAACAGGTACCGGAAAGTGAACGCCAGGAAGCGGAAGATCCTCGCCCCTTCGTTAACTGGTTTTCGATGAACTTCGGGGCCGACCTCGCCATGGGTGGATCCTGCTTTCGCCACACGGATGGCGTCATGCGCGGCTCCGGGTGGATCAGCCGCGGCGACCGTACGGAGGATCTTCGAAACGTCGTGATCGAAAGCGAGTACCGAAGGGGCTCGCTCTGGCACACGGCCGTCCGCCTGCGCGGGGAAACTGAGGCGGGCAAGACGGTGGACGTGACCGGCAGAATCCTCACCATCTGTCCAACCAAGATACCCATAGCCGGCGGCGCCACTTTCGTCAATGAGGGGCTAGCCGAGTTTCGGACCGAAGGGCGAACTGGCTACGGCATCAGCGAGCACTGGCACGCGGTGCGTTCCGCCTGACAGACCGCTCAGCGGACCGGAGCGCCTGCAGTTCCCGAATCCGGCGGCGGATCGAAGCTCGGCACCGCGGCCAGCAGTTTGCGGGTGTACGCGTGCTGGGGCTCGTCGCAGACATCGGCCACCGGGCCCTGCTCCACGATGCGCCCCCGGTACATGACGGCAACCTCGTCGGCGAAGTAGCGAACCACGTCGATGTTGTGCGTGATGAACAGATAGGTCAGGTCGAGCTCGCCACGCAGCTCATCCAGCAGAGCCAGGACCCGCGCCTGCACGCTGACATCCAATGCGCTCGTCACCTCGTCACAGACGATGAGTTCAGGCCCCAGCACCAGGGCCCGGGCGATGCCGATGCGCTGGCGTTGACCACCGGAGAACTCGTGCGGAAAGCGCATCAGCATCGCGCGATCCAGGCCCACCCGTTCGAGCGTTTCCCCGGCCATCCACAACCGCTCCTCCTGGCTGGACCCGATGCCGTGGGTGGCCATGGGTTCGGTAAGGGTCGTAGCGATGCTAAGACGAGGGTTCAGGGAGGAATAGGGGTCCTGAAAGACAATCTGCAGCCACCGCCGGTACGGTTTCATCTGCCGCGGCGCCAGCCTGGCAAGGTCGGCATCGCGGAAAAGAATTTCTCCCGAGGTCTCGGGAAGCAGCCGCAGCAGCGCTCGCCCGAGGGTCGTTTTCCCGGACCCCGACTCTCCCACCACTGCCAGAACCCGCCCTTTGCGGATATCCAGACTAACGCCGTCCACCGCTTTGACATCGTCGACCCGGCGCTGCAGCACGCCTCGCCGCACCGGAAAATAGACTTTGAGATTTCGGACGCTGACCAGCGGCTCTTCACCCTCGGGACGCGGAATCCGGTTGTGTCGTATCAGCCTGCTGGGGAGCGCCGCAAGGAGCTGGCGCGTATACGCATGCTGAGGTCTGTACAGCACCTGGTCACGGGTACCTGTCTCCACGATCCGCCCGAGCTGCATCACAGCAATATGATCGGCAATCTGCGCGACCACGCTGAGATCGTGGGTGATGAACAGCAGTGCCGTATTCCGCCGCCGCTGCAGGTCCGCCATGAGTGCCAGAATCTGCGCCTGGATCGTGACATCCAGTGCCGTGGTGGGCTCGTCGGCAATCAGCAGGTCCGGCTCGCAGGCCATGGCCATGGCGATCATCACGCGCTGACGCTGGCCGCCCGAAAGCCGATGCGGGTATTCTTTCAGGCGCTGCTCGGGCTCCGGCATCTGAACCTGTTCCAGGAGTTCCAGGGCTCTGACACGGGCCGCCGATTCGTCCATGCCGAGATGCAACCGCAGCGGCTCGATCACCTGCTCGCCAATGGTGAGCACCGGGTTCAGCGCGGTCATCGGCTCCTGAAAAATCATGGAAATGCGGCCGCCGCGGATTCGCTGCATCTCTTGTTCCGGCAGCCGTAGCAAATCTACGGCCCCGGAAACGGTCGGCAACCCCTCCGCCGCGAGTCTGCTCGAGCGGAACAGAGCCTGGCCGCCAGGTCGACGGGGAAGTGACTGGGGCAGCAGCTGCATCAGCGACAGGCCGGTAACGCTCTTGCCGGAACCGGACTCTCCGACCAGACAGTAGGTTTCACCTGGCGCGATGTCCAGAGACACCCCGTCAACGGCGCTGACCGCCGAGTCTCCCGTACCGAACTGCACGTGCAGATTTCTGACCGACAGCAGCATCCGCTTTCAGCCTGGCGCCCGCTGCAGATGCGGGTCTATGGCATCGCGCAACGCCTCGCCAATGAGGTTGTAGGCAAACACCGTGAGAAATATCGCCAGACCAGGATAGGTGGCCAGCCAGACGGCGAAGGTGCCGCCGGGACCCACCGCCTGATTCAGCATTCCGCCCCAGCTGGGGGCATCCACCACGCCGAGGCCGAGAAAGCTCAGCGTCGCCTCCGCCAGAATGGCAGAGGCGATCCCGAAGCTCGCCGCCACCAGAAGCGGCGCTACTCCGTTGGGCAACATGTGACGGAACAGCACCGACCAGATCGGCAGGCCGCAGGCCTGGGCCGCCTGTACGAAGTCCTGCTGCCGCAGCTTGAGAAATTCCGCACGCAGATAGCGAGCATAACCCGGCCAGGATGTGAGGCCGATGACCGCCATGATGAGGTAAATGTTGCGTCCGAAAAAGGACACCACGGTGAGCAGAAGAAAAAGCTGGGGGATGGACTCGAAGATTTCCAGGAACCGCATCATCAGAATCTCCACCCAGCCCGTGAAGAAACCCATGATGCCGCCAAACAGAATGCCGATGGCGAGCGCGATGCCGGTGGCGACGAAGCCGATGCCTAGCGCAATGCGGCAGGCGTGAATCATTCTCGAAAGGACGTCCGCCCCGTCTTCGTCGGTGCCCATGAGGTGCACAGAATCCGGCGGCGAAAGAGACAGCGGCTTGTCGCGGGAGCGATCGGTGGGTGAGTAAGGCACCGGCGCAAAGACGGCCTGCTCCGCAGCGCCGCTGGCAAGGGCCTGGCGATACGTCTCGAAGACAACGGCCTGAGGTGGATTCACCAGCAGATAGGCGGGCACCGCCGCTGCAAGCACGGCAAGTGTCAAGACGGCGAGCCGGCGAGCGCCGCTAAGTCGGCGACGCAAAAACCAGACGACAAGCACGGCGATAAAAGCGGCCAGCAGCGAAACGTCCATCCAGGTGAGATGTTCCAGCAACGGGCTGCTCCAGCCATCCGAGGTTTTCAGCGCCAGCGGGTGACTGTTGGCGAGAAACGGCGCGAAAACTGCGGCCAGCGCAACCAGGCCAATCCAGGCGACGCCGATGCGAGCGCCCCAGCGGGCCGCCGTCTGCCGCAGTACCCGAGCGCTGAAGGTCTCATGTTCTCCGTGGGCGCTTGCCGCCGGGGTCGGCATCTCACTCATAGCTCACCCTCGGATCAGCAAGAGCGTAACAGATGTCTACCAGCAGATAAGAGAAAAGCGTGAGCATGCCTGTTATAAGAGTGATCGAAAGTACAACCTCGCGATCCCGCATCTGCACCGCCTCTACCGCAAGCCGGCCCATGCCGTCGATTGAAAAGATGGACTCAACGATAACCGATCCGACCAGCAAGCCGGGCAAGATGGACGCCGTAACGGTAATGAGTGGCAGCAGGCTGTTGCGGAACACGTGACGCCAGAGGACGGCGCGTTCGCTGGCGCCTTTTGCGCGCGCGGTTCTCGCATAGTCGCTCAGAAGGTTCTCCAGCACCGCCGCGCGGGTCAGCTTGGTAAGAAAGGCGAATCCGGAATAGGTCAGGCAGATCACAGGCAGCACCAGGTGCCAGAGCAAATCCAGCAGATACCCCCTCTGGTATCCCAGCTCTGCAGGCGTCCCGAAAGTTGGCAGAAAATTCCAGGTGTCCGACCTCAGGCTGCTCAACCCCGAGGTGGGGAACCATTTCAGATACTCCTCGCTGGCGAGAAAGCCAATCAGCACCACGCCCATCCAGATGGTGGGCACGGACCAGAGTGCGAGGTTGACGGTCCCGATGCTGACGTCGAGCGCGCCACCTCTGAAGCGCGCAGTGTAAACGCCCATCAGGATGGAGCCGACGAATACCAGCGGAACCGTCAACGCGTTAAGCAAAAGGGTGATAGGCAGAGCTTCCGCAACAAGGTCCAGCACCGGACGGTTCTTGACGAAGCTGCTGCCCAGATCGGGCGTTTTGAAACCGAACTCACCGCGTGCGCCGTCCGGCCCGGTGGCGAAGCCGATAGGCATGATGTTATTAAGCCAACGCAGGTACTGGGTCGTCATGGGCTGATCCAGCCCGTAGCGACGGTTCAGATATTCGACCATGGCCTTGCGTTCCTCCGGCCGCATATCTCCGCCGCTTGTCATCAGGTTGGCGCCGATGCCGCCGGGCGCCAAGGCCATGACGCTGAAAACGAGCACCGTGATGCCTGCCAGGGTTGGCAGCATCAGCAGCAGGCGCCGGATGATGTAGTTGATCACGGGTAAGGGTCAGCCGTCGTATTTCTGGCGCGCCGCCGGGACGTACCACTCACCCGGCGCCTGCCATAAACCGGGTCGGTTAACGCCCGAGCGGGTCCGCTGCACGTTCTGGATACGCTCGTCGATGAAGTTGAGGCTCGCTCGCCAGATCAGGAACGTATAGGGCTGGTCCTCCCAGAGGATCTCGTGACAACGCCGCCAAATTTCCATGCGCTTGGGTTCGTCCATCTCCGCTCGGGCGGTTTCGATCAGACTGTCGAGTTCCCGATTGCTATAAGACAGGAAATTGTCGCCACCGGGTTGCATCTGAGAGGAGTGGAAGAACTGATACAGGTCGATCTCGAAGCCGCTGGTCCAACCCAGGGAAATGGCGTCGAAAGCTTTCTCGTCCAGGGCCTTCAGAACCAGCGGCCAGTCCGTGGGCTCCGGCTCCATGATGATGCCAGCCTTGACGTAGAAATCCTTTATCAGGAGCACGACCCGTTTGTAGTCGTCACTGCCAGCGGGATACAGCAGCTTGAATCGGAACGGCTCGCCATCGGCTGATTCAATGATCCCATCGCCGTCCCGATCTTCGAAACCAGCCTCGGCGAGCAGCGACTGGGCCCGGGCCAGGTTAAACGTACGGGTTTCGATGTCCGGATTGATCTGCTTGCCCAGGGGATTGAACGGGCCGTTGGCCGGCTTGGCATAGCCGAGAAACACTTCCTCCACCAGCCGCTGCCGATCCGTAAGGTAAGTCAGAGCCTGCCGTACCCTGGGATCTGCAAACCGCGTGGGTTCACCATCGCGCTGTTGATTCCAGCCAATGTAGGAATAACCGCCGCGGGCGTTGTAGTACTCGAAGTGATTGGTTCGAGCCAGCAGGGCTTCGTCCTTCAGAAGCTCCCGATAATCGAGGGGGCGAGCCGAATAGACGTCGACGTCGCCGTTCTTGAACTCGGTCAGGGTGGCAGCATCGTTCTGAATAACCTTCCACACCATCCGGTCGAAGGGCGGCTGTACCCAGCCCCAATAACGATCATTGCGAACCAGCTCAACCGGCTGGTCCGGGGTCCAGCCAACGGGATCCTGCAGCTTGTACGGACCGGACCCCAGCAGCAGGCCTGTGGCGCTGTTGAACTGCTCAGCCCGCTCGGTGCTCTCCAGATAGGGGCCGTAGAAATGCTCCGCCAGCACCTGCATGGTACCGGCCAGCTCAAAGGAACCGAAGTAGGGCTCTTCGTAGCGGAAGACAACGTCGTTGCCCTCTACCGTCACCGATTTGATGCGCGAGTAATACGCGCGCGCGCGCGGGCTGGCGATACGCTCGTCCATAATGAAGCGATAGGTAAAGGCGATGTCATCCGCTGTCAGGGGCTCGCCGTCAGAGAAGGTAACCCCCTGCCGCACGGTAAATCTGACTGTCAGCCCATCCTCGCTAACAGCCCAGGACTCCGCCAGCAGGGGCAACCAGTCCAGGGTTTCCGGATCCCGGGTAATGAGCGTGTCCAGAACCTGTTCCTGAACCCAGGACGCATAGGCGTCAGCGGACAGCATGGGGGTCAATCGCTGCAGATTGCTGCCGAAGTAATTTATCAGCCAGTCGCCTTCCGCGTAATCGGGGGCAAGGCTGGCTTGGTGAGCACGACGGAACCCTTCCCAGGTGGGCGGCAGACCACCGGTGGTTTGCGCCGGCCTGTCGGAATCTGCGACCAGGACACCGCGCTGCAGCTGTCGACGCAGGTCGGCAATGTCCCTGGTCTGCTCGTCCAGCTTTTCCTGGGTGAGACGGATGAAGGACCACTGGCGGTCGATCTGCACCATGGTCAGCCAGATGCTGACTAGAATGATAAGTAGAAACAGATACAGCAGCAGATCTTTGACGCCGAAGCGACTACCCATGGCACCTCCAGTATTCGGGATCTGTTTTGTACACGCTTCTCCCGGCTGTGCCAAATCTGTATCTTGAGCGCAGCTTGACTCTTATCCGCTGACACGGAGTTCTTCGATGAGACCAACGTTGATCCTTGCCATCCTGCTGACGTTCGGCGCGGCCCAGAGCACCCTGGCCGCCGAGCCGTCGATTCCCCAGATCGTGAGAGATACCCTTTTCAAGGATGCCAAGGACGCGCTGAGCGTCGCCAACGAAGCCCAGGCCAACCTGCTGGCCCCGACCAGCTACGGGGCGGCCGCCGAAGACTATCGGAAAGCGGAATCCATTCTGGCTGACGGCGGCGACATCGAGCGCATTCAGCGCAACCTGGCCAGCGCCACCGAGCTGTTCCGCAAAGCGGCCGAAGACAGCAAGGTGGCACAAACCACGTTCGAAGACGTGCTGAAGACCAGACAGGAGGCGGAGGCGGCGAAGGCTCGCGACTTTGCAGCCGAACAGTGGCAGGAGGCCGAGCAAACGTTTGGCGAGGGGGCAATCCGCCTGGAACGCGGGCGCCTGGAGAGCGCGCAGCGGGCGGGTGAGGAAGCCAAAACTCTATACAAGGCGGCCGAGCTGACGGCCATCAAAGCTAACTATCTGGCCACCACCCGTTCGCTGCTGCAGAACGCCGACGACATTCGCGCAAAACGCTATGCGCCCGAGTCTTTCAACCGGGCCAAAGCGCTGCTGGAGGAAGCGGAGGTCGAACTCAACGAAAACCGCTACGACACGGACCGGCCAAGAAATCTGGCACAGCTAGCCGAGCACAATGCCCGCCACGCGATCTACGTGGCAACACTCGAGAACCAGATACGCAAAGATGAGACCAACCTCGAGCAGATATTGCTGCAGTGGGAAGCGTCCATCAGCGAGCTGGCAGATCAGTTGGATATCCCGGTCTATTTCGACAACGGCGAAAAAGACGCCATCGACGCCCTGAAAACGCGCATTCAAACTTTGCAGGCCGACCTGGACTTCCTGGAGCAGGGTGCGGCCGACAGGGATGCGCAGATCGCCGCGCTGAACCTGGAGGTCGGCGGACAGTCGGCGAGCCTGCAGCGGATGAATCAGATCGTGGACAAACAGCGGCGGCAACGGGAGCGCATCGCCACGGTGGAGGCGCTGTTCAGCCCGGAACAGGCCATCGTTCTTCGCCAGGGAGAAAGCGTCATTCTGCGCATGATCGGATTGAACTTCGCGACCGGCCGGTCTCAGATCACCTCCGAACAGTACCCGCTGCTCAACGCGGTGCAGCGAGCCATCCTTCAATTCCCCGAGGCATCCGTCGTGATCGAGGGACACACAGACTCCTTCGGGTCCGATGACCTCAATCTCCGGCTGTCCCAAGCTCGGGCCGAAGCGGTGCTCCAATACCTGCTGGCAAATGCGCCGCTGTCACCGGCCAACCTTACAGCACTGGGATACGGGGAGTCCCGGCCTGCGGCAAACAACGAAACGCCGGAAGGCAGAAAGCGCAACCGGCGCATCGATATCGTGATTTACCCGGTCTGGTGACCCGCTTCACCTGACGGGACCGCATCCAGCAAGCTCGAGGCTGGCCGGCCAGGCTGTGCTGGCAGGAAGGGGGCCCGCAGCAGGTAGCCCAACCGATCGGTATTCGCATCGCGTAACTCCGAGAGGCCAAGCGTCATCAATTCCGGCGGCACTGACGGCTCCGGTCGGAAAGTGCCGAACACAAGATCCCACACCGGAAAAACCGCGCTGAAGTTGCTATCCGTCTCTGGCTGTCGCACAGAATGGTGTATTCGATGCAGATCCGGGGTGACGATCAAATAGCGCAGCCAACGGTTGAGACCGGCGGGCAGGCGCAGATTGGCATGGCTGAACAGGGTCACGGCGGCGTCCAGGAGTTCATAGAACAGCAGTACCCAGGGCGAAAGACCCAGCCCGATTACCAGCGGCAGACCGATGAGCGGCCCGGTCAGCATTTCCAAAGGATGAAAGCGAACCGTCGAGGAGATATCCAGATCGGTATCCAGATGATGCACTCGGTGCAGGCGCCACAGCAGGGGAAACCTGTGATACAGGTAGTGGGTGAAAAACGAAATGAAGCCCCTGAGCAATAGCGTTGCAATCACCACTGCCCATGCCGGTATGGGCAGCCAGTTCAGGAGCCCGAACGCCTGCTGCTGCGCCCAGGCAGCGCCAGCAATGAAGGAGACGGGAACCATGCCCAGGGCGGTGACGTTAATCGTCGTCAGCAGAAGGTTAGTGCGCCAGCGCGACCAGCCATGCGCGGGCCGGGGCCTGCGGGGAAACAGGCGTTCGAGACCGAAAAACAGGCCGAGACAGGTGAAGAAAACCCAGACCTGAAGATCCTCCCCATGCCGCAGCAGCAAATTCGAATAATCCATAGCTACACCCATGCAGAACATATATGACAATAATTATTGTCATATACTGAACACGACAACATCAGTTGTCAACCAGGGTGGGCAGCAGCATAATGGACCGATGCAGGACCCAATCGACGATCTGCTCAACGAATCCCGCGTCTTCTACCACGCGCTGGTCAACATCGGCGAGACGCTGCACTCTGAGGAAGACCTTTCTTTGGGGATGCGCGCGATCCTGGAGACCTTGTCCAGCGATGGGCCGCAGACAGTTCCGCAGATGGCTAAAGCCCGCCGCGTCACGCGGCAGCGTGTCCAGGCGCTGGTGGATGCACTTAAGGCGCGTGGCTACCTTACCGCTCGTGCCAATCCCGCGCACAAACGCTCGGTGGTCATCACCCTCACCGACCCAGGTGCAGAAGTGATCACCCGGATGAAGCAGCGGGAACGGCAATACATTACCGACAGCCTCGAGGCTGGGAAGAACACGTCCGCTTCCCCGCGCCAGATCACAGCAGCTCTGAAAACGCTGCGCGCCCTGCGCGCACAGCTCGAACGGGGGCTTTGACAAGCCTGCTCATCCGCTAGCCGGGCGGCGGTTCTACCAGGGGCACAAAGGCTACCGGCAGGATGTCTTGGCTGTGCAACCCTCCAGCCTCATCCTTGCGGATCAGCTTCAGTACCTGATGCGCGTTGGCGTCAACGGGGATCACGAGGCGGCCTCCTGGCTTCAGCTGCTCGAGGAGCGCATCCGGCACGTCTCTGGCGCCAGCCGTGACGATGATGCTGTCGTAGGGGCCGTGCTCCGGCCAGCCGAGGTTGCCGTCCGACTGCCTGACCTCGACATTGCCGTAGCCCAGAGCGGAGAGCCTTTCGCGAGCCTGATCCGCAAGCTCCGCGACCACTTCGACGCTGTAGACGCGATCAACCAGCAGCGAAAGCACTGCCGCCTGGTAGCCGGAACCGGTACCAATTTCGAGGACCGTATCCGAGAGACGGGGCTCCAGCAGGTCCGTCATGAGCGCCACAATGTAGGGTTGTGAGATGGTCTGCCGGTAGCCGATCGGCAAGGGCACGTTGGCGTAAGCGCTGTCGACTTCATATTCCGGCACGAAACGCTCGCGGGGGACCTCTTCGAGGGCATTCAACACCCGCAGGTCCAGATGGCTGCGGCCGGTGTAGACCTCCGTCTGCCGAACCTCTTCCTCGATGACCCGGATCAACGCCTCACGCGCCCGTCGTCGGTCTCCCGCATCCGTCATACCTTTTCCTTCTCCCGTCCGCGCACGACGCGCTGACCTGCCTTCGGTCCGTATATCTCGGTGACTACCGTACACTGACCCTCATGGTGATCTTCGTCGTAGTAGTAGATCACCACCCAGTCGTGGCTGCGCTTGAGCTCGTGGGCCCGAGCCGTGTTGGAGAACAGGAGCGTCATGTGCCAGCCCTCCAGCTCGGTATGGAACACGGGCAACCAAGCTTTGTGCTCCGGATTAAACCGCCGCGGCGAGATCAGGGGCAACTCACCGCGGGACGCCTTTGCCCGGTACTCGAGGTCGGCGGCCAGCAGCACGGACACCGACGGCCGTGCCCGTCGCGCGGTCTTAGGGGCCGCGGGCGACGCAATTTCCGGAGCGAAGGTCTCGTCCGTGCCGTCGGTGATCGATGTTTGCGATGGCTGTCTGCGCGCCAACCGTTCCCCCAATACCGCACGAATGGCGGCAAGGCGCCGTGGTCCTATTCCTGGCACCTCGGCAAGGCGCCCGTCGTAAGCAGCCGCTTCCAGCGCTTCTAGGGTATCCACATGCAACTCGTTGTGGATGATGGCTGCCAGCCCTGGGCCGACACCGGGAATCTGCGCGAACAGCGCCTCCGGATCCATCTGTCCGCGCAGCCGCTCCAGCTGAGGAAACCGGCCGCTCTGCAGCAGGGCTTCGATGGCGCCGGCAATGCCGTGCCCGATACCGGGTAGCGCCTCCAGGCCTTCCCGCCCGCGTCTGACGTAGAGATCCCTGATGGGCTCATCCAGGGACTCCACCATCGCCGCTGCCCGGGCGTAAGCCCTGACCCGAAAGGGATTTGCCTGCTGGCGCTCAAGCAGGCTCGACATCTCCCGCAGCTCGGCAGCAATGGCGCCGTTGTCTGGCTGGGGATCGATCACGGCACGGACTCCAGGCCACCCTGAATGACGCAAGAATCTCTCACGGGGGCATCCGCATAAATATCCGGTATTACCCCTACTGCGTGGCAAGCACCTCGCGCGGTAGGTAGATCACCGGATGTCATGGACGCCGGGGGTTGCGGAAGAATACGCTCAAATCCAGCGAAGGAGATTCCATATGACAACGGAAGGCAAGACAAAAGGAAAGGAAGTGCCCGTCAAAAAGGAGGGCGCAGCGCCCGCCCGTTTCGATCAGCAAATCGAGCATCTTTTCGAAGACTTCTTCAACCGTCGATGGTTGCGGCCTTTCTCGACGGACTGGCCAGCGTGGCCCGGGAAGCTGGAAAACAAAGCACCCAAGGTGGACGTCGTTGACCGGACTGCCGAGGTTTTCGTCAAGGCCGAGCTGCCGGGGTTCAGCAAGGATGAGATCGAAATCAACGTAACCGGCAACTCGATCACCGTACAGGGTACTGCCCGCAAGGAGGAGGAAACGGACAAGGATAACTATCATCAACGGGAAATTGTCAGCAGCTACGTTTCCCGTACCGTGCCCCTGCCCTGCGAGGTCGACGGCGACAATGCCAAAGCGACGCTCAAGGACGGCATGCTGGAGGTGACCATACCGAAGGCAAAAGGCGCACAGAGCAAGCGGGTCGAGATACAGCCCTGACGCTTACCTGGAAGTCCGGCCAATACTGCGGCCGGGCTTCCGATCATTCTTCCGATCGGGTCTCGAGCCTACCCTATGACCCAGCCGCCATTCACCACCGCCATCGCCCAGCACATCTGGGAAAGCAAATATCGGCTGGTGACGGAGGCTGGGCTTACCGAAAGCAGCCCGGCATCCACCTGGGAGCGCGTCGCCCGCGCAGCGGCTTTCGCCGAAGGCGCGAATCGTTCTCGCTGGCAGGCCACTTTTTATGACCTGATGGCGGATCTGCGCTTTCTGCCCGGCGGGCGGATTCTCGCCGGCGCGGGGACAGAGCGACGGGTCACCCTCTTCAACTGTTTCGTCATGGGGCAACTGCATGACGAGATGGCGGCAATTTTCGAAGGTCTGAAAGAGGGCGCGCTCACCATGCAGGAAGGCGGCGGGGTCGGCTACGACTTTTCTCCCCTGCGGCCACGGGGAACCGCCGCAAGAGAAACCGCCAACATCGCATCCGGACCGGTCTCCTTCATGCGCGTGTGGGACAGCATGTGTGCCACCATCTGCGCCACCGGGTCGCGACGCGGCGCCATGATGGCGACGCTGCGCTGTGATCACCCGGACATCGAGGACTTCATTGCCGCGAAGAGCGACCGTCAATCCTTAAGCCATTTTAACTGCTCGGTGCAGGTGAGTGACGCGCTGATGGGCGCAGTAGCGCGCAACGACGAATGGCATCTCACGTTTGCAGGCAAAGTGCACAAGAAAATGCGCGCCAGAAATCTCTGGCGCAAGCTGGTGCAGGCCGCTTACGAGGGCTCTGAGCCCGGCGTGCTTTTTGTCGATCAGATCAACCGCGAAAACAACCTCTGGTATCGAGAGACCCTGACCACCACCAACCCCTGTGGCGAGGTTCCCCTGCCACCCTACGGCGCCTGCAACCTGGGCAGCTTCAACCTCACCGCTTTCGTCCGTGAGCCCTTCAGTACTCGGGCAAGATTCGATCTCGAGGCGTTGCGGAACTGCGTGCCTGCCGCCGTGCGCTTTCTCGACAACATCATAGATCTGTCGCGGTTTCCTCTGCCGGCGCAACGGGACGAGGCCGCCGCGACGCGCCGCATTGGTCTCGGCTTCATGGGCCTGGGCAGCGCGCTGTTGATGCTGGGAATCCCATACGACAGCAGCCCGGCGAGATCTCTGGCCGCTGAGGTCATGACATGCATCAGAGACGCTGCCTATCTGGCCAGCGTCGGGCTGAGCAGAGAGCGCGGCAGCTTCACAGCGCTGGACCGGACGCGTTTTCTGCAGGGCACCTTTATCCAGCGACTGCCCCGCGACCTGCTGGCCGAAATCCGCAAACACGGCCTGCGCAACAGCCACCTTACAGCCATCGCGCCGACGGGGACCATCAGCCTGCTCGCCAACAACGTTTCCAGTGGCATCGAACCCATCTTCGAATCCCACTATCGGCGTTCCATGCGCACAAAAACAGGCGGTCTCGCCGCATTCGACGTGGAAGATCACGCCTGCCGACTCTGGCACAAGCGGCAGCGAGGCGCAGCGGGCGATCCGCCGGCACTGACCACCGCCCGGGATCTGACGCCGGACGCTCACCTGGCGATGCAGGCAGCGCTGCAACCCTTAGTGGATCAGGGCATATCCAAGACCATCAACGTGCCCGCTGATTTTCCTCTGAGCCGTTTCACGAACATTTACTCTGAGGCCCACCGGCTGGGGCTCAAGGGCGCAACCACATTTCGCCCGCACCCGGACCGTCCCGGTGTGCTCAGCGGCAGCAGGCGCCGCTGACTCCCTTCGCGCCAGATCGATGTCCACCGCGCCTAGTGCATCCTGTCGGGCGGCGTTGCCGGCTCAGGCCCACCAACGACGCCGTCGGCCGGGTCCATCCCTTGCGCCGTCGAAGGAACCTCAGCTAGCGTCAGCTCTACCGCGACAGGCGTGGTCCTTGGCAAGCCGACGAACGCATTCTCATGCGCTCTGGGTCTTTCCACGGTCACTATCCGATATAGAGCCCACAGCGAGCCGAGCGTAAAACTGACCGCCACGTAAAGAAAGAATCCCTTGCCGCCAAACAGGGCGATAAGCGCGGAAACCACCACTGGCCCCAGAATCGAGCCCAGGCTGTTCATAATGAGAATACCGCTGGCGATCTCGATCATGGACACCGTCGCGTTGTCACTGGCGGTAGCAATGCACAACGCGTATATGGGCAGGCTGACGACACCGATAAGGAACATGACAACAAACAAAGCTGCACCGCCGGAAGCGGCCAGGAACCATCCCAGAACAGCAGTCAGGGCACCGGCTGCCAACAGACCGGCTATCACGAAGCGTCTGTCCGTTCGATCAGACAGCCTTCCCACCGGCAGCTGCGCCACCGCGCCGCCGAGAATGACCGTGCTCATAAGCGCGCCCACCGATCCAGCCTCGAGCCCGAAAGATCTGCCCACAAGCGGCCCCACGGACCACAGGGCTCCGGTGACCAGACCGCCGAAGAACGCACAGACCACGGCGACCCGGGAAGCTTTGAGCAACGAGCCCAAAGAGAATCGGGTAAGCGGAAGCGGGTGCGGGGCGGTCATGCGGGTCAGCCCGATGGGCACCGTCGCCAGGCACAGAAGCATCGCGCCAACTATTACCAGCCCCAGATCCTCGGGAGCGCCGAAGGAGAGAAACCCCTGCCCCAAAGCCATGGCCAGCAGCGAAATCAGGGTGTATATGGCCAGAACGGTGCTGCGCCTGTTCGGCGGTGCAGCTTCGCTGAGCCAGCTTTCGATCGTCATGTAGAGCCCGGAAAGGGCATAGCCGGTGGCAAACCTCAGCAGGAGCCAGGCTGAAAGCGAATCGAAAAGTCCGGCACCCAGCAGGGCGAGCGTGGCGACAGCGCCCATGGTCATGAAGGCACGTATATGAGCGACCCGGGAAACGAGCGAAGGGACGGTCAGACAGCCGACAACAAAACCCAGGAAGTAGGTAGAGCCCGTGAGGCCGATAGCGTTCGCCGTCCACCCCAGGGCATCCGCACGCATGGGCAACAGGGTGAGCTGTAAACCATGACCAGTCAGGAGAATGGCCACGGCAACCAGAAGCGTGGCAACCTTGAAAAGCGTGTGGGTCATGTTCGGAGAATGGCAGGGTGCTACTAAAAGGGCGCGAGATTATGCATCATCAATCGCCCACAGGGGAGATGAAATTGAGCATGCAGAGTAAACCTGACACCGCCATGCTGTTACTTCCATGCTGCTGATTGCCGGGACATTTCTCGGCGGGCTGGGTCTTTTCCTGCTGGCGGTGTCCATGATTTCCGACGGTCTGAAACTGGCGGCCGGCGACGCGCTCAAAGAGATCCTCTCCCGTTCCACCAGCACCCCCCTGCGGGGGGTTGCCAGCGGCATGCTGGTAACGGCCGTCGTGCAGTCGTCCAGCGCTGTGACCGTCGCCACCATCGGCTTCGTCAACGCCGGCCTGCTGAATCTCACCCAGTCTCTGGGAATCGTCTACGGCGCCAACATCGGTACCACCATGACCGGCTGGCTGGTCGCCGCGGTCGGATTCGACGTCAAGATCGAAGCCTTGGCGCTGCCACTTATCGGCCTCGGCATGCTGGCCCGGCTCACTGGGGCCAGCAGGAAACTGGGTGCAGCGGGAGAAGCGGTGGCGGGATTCGGTCTCTTTTTCATTGGCGTCGACGTGCTGCAGGAGGCCTTCCAGAGCTTCGCCGCCGACATCAACGTTGGCGCCTTCGCCCCTCAGGGCGGGCTGGGATTGGTTCTGTATGTGGCGCTTGGATTCGTCATGACCGTTACCACACAATCGTCCAGCGCTGCCATCGCCATCACCCTCACAGCCGCAACCGGGGGTGTTCTGGGCATCGACGCGGCCGCGGCGACGGTGATCGGAGCGAACGTCGGCACGACGTCCACTGCCGCCTTCGCCGTGATCGGTGCGACGGCAAACGCCCGTCGCGTTGCCGCGGCTCACGTACTCTTCAACCTGCTGACGGGGGCCGTTGCGCTGACGCTGCTGCCGCTGCTGATCTGGTTAGTGCGCAGCGGCGGGCAAGCCCTGGGTCTGGAAGACGCGCCGGCGATAACGCTGGCGCTGTTCCATACCATCTTCAATCTGTTGGGGGTCTTGCTGATGTGGCCGCTGACCGGACGGCTTGCTGCGTTTCTCGAAAAGCGTTTCACGACGCAGGCAGAGATGCTGTCCAAACCGAAGTATCTCGACCGCAACGTGATGGCGACTCCGTCGCTGGCGCTGGACGCCCTTAAGCTCGAGCTTCGGCGTGCCAGCCAGTTGACCCGGCAGGTCGTGGACACGGCGATCAACGTAGAAGGGCCACCACACCGCTCGGTAGCTGAACAGCGCGAGGCAACCATGGCCCTGCTGGACGCCATCGCCGGCTTCGTTGTCGGGCTGGAGGCTTCACGCCTGGGTTCGGAACTGTCCTCCAATCTGCCGCTGAGCCTCAGGGTCACCAACTATCTGGAAGATGTCATCAGCCTGGCCGCCGAGCTGGACCGGCATCGTGACGACATCGATTCCCTGATGAAACCGGAGCGCCCAGAAAACTATGACGCCATTGCCGGCTATCAGGCCGATGTCCTCGCACACGTCAATCGCTGCGACCCGGCGCTGGAAGGTTTTGATCTCGATGAATTGAAATCCGCGTACGAAGCGTTACGCAAGCGTTGGCACGATCTGAAGTCGCAGCTGCTGGAAGCGGCCAGCCGGAGGACGCTGCCTATCAACCGCCTGAACTCGGGCCTGGAGGGCCTACGCAGCTATCTGAAGATCGCAGAGCAGCTCACCAAGATGGCCGAACGCCTTATCGCGCTGGATGGCCTTGAAGCATCTTTCACAGAAGCTTCACCAGAACAGGCGTAGCCTCGATGCCCTGTTCTACGCGGCGCGCAAAATCCAACCCATGAGCGGCACCGGCGACACACTTCAGGCAGCCCGCTTTTTCATCGGTTTCCTGCCGAGTTTCACAAACCTTGGCTACCTCGCCAGGCGCGCCTTATGGCAGCAGGAAGTCTGGGACTTCTCAGGCCAGCACTGGCTGGTCACCGGCGCATCGACCGGCATCGGCCGGGAGATCGCCCGCCAGGCTGCAGCGGCTGGAGCCGACGTTCTGGCCGTTGCGCGCAGCGCGGAAAAACTTGCCGCGCTTGCGAGCGAGGCAGAGAACCTGCCCGGCAGCATCCATCCGATAGCGCTGGACCTCTCTCTGGTTGCTAGCACGGAGCAGTTGATCGACCACGCGCTGGCCCAGCGACCGGGATTGAACGTGCTGATCAACAACGTCGGCGTTCTGCTGAACACGCCTTCAACCACGATCGAGGGCCTTGATACTGGTTTCGCGACCAACCTGCTGAACCCCTGGCTGCTCACCAACAAAGCAACCGAGCGCGGCCTCCTGACCGCCGGTGCAAGCATCATCAACATGAGTTCCGGCGGCATGTACAACGTGCCCCTGTCGGTGGCGGCGCTGGAATCTCACGATGACTATCAGGGCGCGCTGGCCTATGCACACCACAAGCGGGCTCAGGTCGAGCTGAACGCGTATCTGCGGCGAATCGAGAAGGGGCGTCGGCAGCACTACGTGATGCACCCGGGCTGGGTAGACACCCCTGGCGTCGAGACATCGCTGCCGGACTTTCACCGGCTTCTGAAACCCTTCCTGCGCAACGTTCCTGCCGGCGCGGATACAGCCTTGTGGCTGGCCGCGCGCCGTCCAGACCAACGCAGCCCGGAAGGCATCTGGTTCGACCGGGCCCTGCGCGCGGTCCATGCGCTGCCCGGATCCCGGCAGGGGGACGACATTGAAACGCTGCTGGCCTATCTGCAAACGCGCTGCAACATTTCCCATGCGAAGTAGACTGCATTTGCCTAGCATGGGCGTTTTCAACAGGGAGAACGCACCATGACTGCCGAGCAAAACAGCAACAGAGAACAGATTGAATTCTGGAACGGCCCGGCTGCGGAAAGCTGGGTTGCGTCACAGGAGCGCATGGACCAATTGCTGGCCGAGCTGTCTGACAGAGCCATCGCCCGTGCGGCTCCGCAACCGGCAGAAGCCGTATTGGATATCGGCTGTGGCTGCGGCGGCACCTCTCTGACGATGGCCGAATACGGCGCCAGAGTCACCGGCGTGGATATTTCGGAGCCCATGCTCGCTCACGCCCGCGCCCGAAGCGCCGGCAACGAGTTATTGGAATTCATCGCGGCCGACGCATCCAACCATCCGTTCAACACCCGCTATGATCTGGCATTCTCCCGATTCGGTGTAATGTTTTTCGCCAACCCCCAACAGGCTTTCACACATATCCATTCGGCTCTCCAGGACCACGGCCGACTGTGCTTTATCTGCTGGCAATCCCCCAGAGACAATCCCTGGCTGTCGGTGCCTGGCGGCGCTGCACAGCCTTTCCTGCCTGAGCCAGAATCGCCGCCCGACCCAAAGGCACCGGGACCATTCGCCTTTGCTGACCCTGCGTACGTGCAGGACATTCTCGACCAGGCAGGTTTCATCAACATTGCCATAGAGCCCTGCACCGCTGACATGCGTCTGGGCGGAGATGTGGAAGAAGCCGTGGCTTTCCTGTTACGCAACGGGCCAATGAGCCGGGTTCTTGCCGATCTGGAGGAAGACGCGCGTAACAAAGCTCTGGACGCAGTCCGCGAGGCGATCGCACCGTACGCTGAAGACTCGGGCATCGTGCTCAGCGGTGCCTGCTGGATTGCCAGCGCAAACCGCGGCTGAGGCCGGACTCGTGTCACAATTAGAGAGAAGCCACTGCGGTAACGTGATGGGTTCAGGCGGTTACAGTGACTCGATCGCACGACTGATGGCGGCCAGCTGATCGTCGCAGCGATACAGGCGATGGCGCTCGCGTTCAACGATGGCCGCAAACAGCGCCTTCTTCAGAGCTAGCGGTTCCTCGATGGCGCCATTGGCAGCCGTAGCGAGCATATCAACCAGACGGTCAGCGCCGTTGAGCCGACCCCACAGGTAGTCGTGCTCCCGGTAGGCCCGGTTGAAGAAACCGATGAAGCCCATGAAATTTCGGCAGCGCAGACCGCCGAAAGCCTCGTTCAGCGTCAATGAATCGGCGGGGCTGATCCGCTCCACGCGAATCGGCGTCAGCGGATCCGGGCCAGCGTCAGGGGTTCCGGGCGCCATGAGCAGCACGTCGTAAATGGGAAAGCCCAGGTAGTCGGCCATCATCGACTGGCGGAATTCCGCATCCGCCAGCGATTCGCTGAACTCGTGAAACGCCGCGTCGAGCTCGACGTCCAGCGTTTTGAGCGCGAGCGCGTCGGAAACCTGACGCAACAGCGTTTTAGCCTCCCCGGGGAACAGAGGTACCCGTCCGGCAGCTTCGACCAGCACGCTCATCAGCGAATCGGTGAGGTGGCGATAACGGCGCAGGTCGTAGCAGCGCTCCATGAATTCGTAGGCCACCTGCTTGAAACTGTCCAAAGCAGCGAGCTCGTGCTCTGCAAGACCCACCCGGTCTTCACCCTGATTCATACGCCGGATGAGAAACTGCAGGCGGCGGATGCGGAAGGTAACGTCGAACTGATCAAGAAAATCTTCCTGTCTGTTCTCGCGGGTATCCGCCTCCTCCGGCTCGAGCGCCTGCCACCAGTGAGCGATAGACAGTTCCATACCACGCGCCATTCGCGCGTCCCCGCCCCCATCGGCCAGTACCAGCCATTCCTTGGCCAGCGCGTCGGCAAGACGCCATACCCTGCGCTGCACGTAAGCGTGGAAGGCGATGCCCATCTCTTCCTCCGCGCGCTCCATCAGCTGCGCTCGCAGGTAGCCGATGAGCTGGGGGGACGCAGCCTGATGGACATTGGCCGACTGTATACCGGAAACCATTCTCGCAATGTCGGCGCGATTGCCGTCGACGACCCGGCGATTCACCTGCACCCGGGCATCCTGCGCAACGATTTCGTTCAGATCGTCGAGTATGGGTTGGTTGCGGGGGATGGAGGAAAGCGCTGCCCGCAGGGTGCTCAAATAACCAAGATTCTTCTCCGGATGGGACAGGCCTTCGAGATTGGGCGTGGGTTCGATGTATACCAGACATCGGTCGACCTGCCGATCGGAGGCGCGATGATTCAGCGCTTCGAGCGCCGCACCGAAGGGTTTGTTGTTAACGATGCCGCCATCGACAAAGTACCGGTCGGCAGGATCAAAATGGCGGTATGCGGGAGAGCCGTCTCGGGCATAGATACTGCTCTGCAAAAAGCTCCGCTCCCGCGGCCAGGGTATCTGCCGGGCGCCCAGCACCCGCCGGATCTCCGCATGGTGAAACGGTGGGAAGGCCCCGGCATAGGAAGAACTGGCGCGGGCCGCCCAGACCAGTGCCGGGTTGTTCTCATCAACAAAGTCGCTGGTACCTTGACCGGCGACGCTGGCGACGTGAGAGAGCC
Organism: Gammaproteobacteria bacterium; assembly: GCA_024640825.1. GTDB lineage: Bacteria > Pseudomonadota > Gammaproteobacteria > Pseudomonadales > Azotimanducaceae > UBA7803. Next base: position 14,215 of record JAHEEG010000014.1, on the reverse strand, counting down.
GACAGAAAGCGGCATGCTCCATCTCTCTGGCCACCAGCTGCTCATGGAGCTGGATGGCCCGCGGGTAGCCGACAAGATCGGTGATGCTGGCGTAAACGTCTAGCCGCTGTCCGGGTGGCAGCAGCGTGCTGTCCGCTCTTCGCGACGCCGCCATGGCATCCAGACCGTCGAAAAAGTGGTGGCTGAGCCGCTCACCGGAAAACGGCGGCTGAAACCAGGAAGAGCGCACCAGGCGGGCAATTTTTTCGCGGGTTTCAGGATTCCGTCCGACATCGTTCGGCATCCAGAAAGACAGCGCTCGGAGAAACGGGTACAGATACCATTTGCGCCACGCGTTCGTGTTTTCAGCGCCCAGGTGATCGACGTCTGCATCGGTCATCCACAGCGACGTCTGCGAATCCAGCAGGGCGTCATCAACCAGTGCTTTTCCGAGCATGACGCCGTTGATCGCCCCTGCAGAAGCGCCAGCGATCACATCGATCACGACCCGGAAGTCGCTGGTTTTGCTGATCTGTTTGAGCGCCTCGAAGTAAACGGCTTCGGTATCCGCATCGCGACGATCGGGCCCTTGATGATAGGGCAGGTCGCTGGCACGGTCAGTGCCCATCTCGTGCAGGACCTTTGACGCCCGCACCAGCTTGAGCAGCTCTTTGCTGACCCCATGCATGTAGACGGCAAGGGAGGCCCCGCCGTAGATCACCACCGCCAACCGAAGTTCTTTCTTGGCCATATGAATCGATTATAGTGGGACGGACGTCCATCTCGGAGATCAATCATGCGGCCTCAGTTCTCATTCCTGGTCATCGCCTGGCTGGCAAGCACGCTGTCGGTCTCCGCAGCCGCCGAAATCATGGGGATCCACGTGGCGGGTTCCGGAGAGGTACGTGCTGTTCCGAACATGGCACGATTGAGCCTGGAAGTACGCCGGGAGGGCGAAGACGCCGCAGGCATGAAGGCTCAGCTGGACGAGGTAACCACCGCGGTGCTCGAACTGGCCAGGGAGATGGGCATCAAGAAGCGTGACGTCACCGCAGCGGCCATCAGCATTCGGCCACGCTACCAACCCTCGGACAAAGGCGCTCAAGCAGATGGCCTGATCGCCAGCCGGTCTATCCAACTGGTGCTGTGGGACCTGGACGATATCGGGGCGCTGATCAACGGCGCGCTGAAGCGCGGAGTGAACGGCATAGCAAACATTCAACTGGACCTGTCCAACCGGTCTGAGCTCGAGCGGCAAGCGCTGGATCTGGCCATCGATGATGCCAAAGACGAAGCCCGGCGGGTGGCCCGACGATTTGGGGTTGGCCTTGGGGAGGTGATCGACGTGTCCGTAGACGCCCATCAGGTTCGCCCCCTGATGATGGAAGCCATGACCGCGCGGGCAGCGGATTCGGGGTCAGACTTCAGCCCCGGAGAGATCAGCGTCCAGCGCAGCGTGCGGTCCACCTTCGCCCTCGGACCGTCCGCGCCGCCCTGAGCGCCGGGCCCGCGGGCCTTATTTGGACGCCCGCCGGCGGGCAGCCTCCGCGGTCAACTCTGCAAGCCATTTGTCCGTCGCACGATCTTCCAGAATCTCGATGATCTCGTCGTCGGGGCCCCGCACGTAAGTGGTTTTATGAAGACCGAGATCCCGAGGCTCCGTGTTAGCGTGAAAACCGGCATCGACGATGCGCTGGTAAAGCCCGTCCACATCATCCGTTTCCAATGCGTAATGGGTCACCCCTTTATCCGCGGGGCAGTAGTCGTCCGGCAGCAGCCGGCCTTCCGGGTGGTCCCACTGCCACAGTTCTATCATGGTATCTCCGGCGCGCAGCCAAGCGACGCGCCCACGGGCGTGATTCATGCCAACTACCGCGCTCAAGGGCGGCACGTCATCGACGTCGGAATCAAAGATCAGCTCCAGGCCCAGCAGATCTCGATAGAAGGCCAGCGAGCGCTCCATGTCGCGCACGCTGATACCCGTATGATTGACCCGCTTGATGGTGGCCATGACTGCGTCCTCCCTCACTCTTCGGCTTGAACACCCGCCTCAAAGGTGGTGTAGATATAAACGGGAATACTCAAATCTCCGAGCTGATTTTCAACCAGCGCCCTAACCTCGTCCCACTGAAGACCGCCCACGCCCGTAGCAAGCCTCGGCAGAGCAAGACTCTTGAAGTCCTCCTCCTGGGCCAGGTGCTTCAGATTACGCAGCGCAACGTTGACGTTGTGCGCGGTGGCCTTGCCCGGGTTCGCCTTCTTGCTTGACGCTTCCTCCTGCGTCATAAGATTGACGATGCGCCGTCCATCTGCGCCCGCCCAGGCCCAGAGCTCACCAGACTTCGGGTGAGAAATCTGGCAGTAATGGCGGAAATCTTTTGCCATGGCGGGATAGCGTTCCCGCAGCGACAGTGCAAGACCCTGGTTGAAATGATCACCAGGCGCCACGCCATGGGCGATAACCTCGGCTTTACTGAGCAGGATGTCTCCCGATACTTCCTTCAACACGATAATTTCCTTGTATATCGAATTTATTGCCAATGCGGTTCAGCACTAGGGCGTCATCGTGACGGCTTGGCAGGCGCCTTGCCATACGTAAATACCGCGGCGAGGCCCGACCTGCGAGGCCCGACCTGCGAGGCCCGACCTGCGAGGCCCGACCTGCGAGGCTCGCCGACTACCCGCCATACCCATAGCTGGCCTGCAGGCCAAGGGGCAGCCCGACGGCCCAGTAAAGCAGCAAAAACCCCGTCCACGTAACAAGAAAGCTCACGGCATACGGCAACATCATGGCCACCACAGTGCCGATGCCGGTGCTGCTGACGTAGCGCTGGCAGAACACAACCACCAGCGGAAAGTAGGGCATCAGCGGCGTGATGATATTGGTGGAAGAGTCTCCCACCCGATAGGCGGCCTGAGTGAGATCAGGGGATATGCCGAGCTGCATCAGCATCGGCACCAGAATGGGCGCAAGCAGTGCCCACTTCGCCGAAGCGGAGCCGACAAACAGATTCACCAGCCCGGTTATCAGCACCACCGAAATCACCGTGATGCCCCCGGGGAGCGCCGCGGCCTTCAACCAGGCCGCGCCCTGCAGCGCGAACAGCGCCCCCAGATTGGAACGGCCGAACTCGGCAATGAACAGCGCGGCAAAGAACGCCATCACGATGTAGTAGCCCATACCGCTCATGGCCTGGCTCATACCCGCGACAATGTCTCGATGGTTCTTGACTGTACCCGCGACGCAGCCGTAAACAACGCCGGGAAGCAGAAAGAAGAGAAAGATCAGCGGCACGATGCTACGCATCAGTGGCGCCGAAGAAGCCGCCAAACCGCCTTCGACAGCGCGCCAAGCAGAGGATGCCGGCCAGGCGCTGGCGGCCAGCGCCAGCCCCCCGATGGCCATGGTTAGCAGGCCCGCTTGCAGCCCCCGCCGTTCAGCCGCGGAAAGCGATTCAAGCCGCGGTACGTCGGCGAGATCTCCATCCACCACCTCCTGAACCATCCGGGGTTCTACAAGCCTGTCGGTAACCCACCAACCCACGCCCACGATCAGCAGCGTGGATGCGGAGGTGAAGAACCAGTTATTCAGCGGGTTGAGTACCAGCCCAGGGTCGATGAGTTGCGCACCCGCCTGGCTGATGCCCTGCAGCATGGGGTCGATGGCGGACGGGATGAAGTTGGCACTGAACCCCCCGGATACGCCGGCAAAGGCCACGGCGATGCCTGTCAGCGGATGCCGGCCCGCCGCCTGGAAGATGACAGCGCCGAGAGGTATCACCAGCACGTAACCGGCATCCGCCGCGCTGTGACTGATGATGGCAATCAAAAGCAGCATGGGGGTCAGAAGCCGGGGCGAGGTCAGCTCCAGCAGCGCTCGCAGACCTGCCCGGATGAAACCAGTATGGTCGGCCACCCCGATGCCAAGCATCGCCAGCAGCACGACGCCCAGGGGGTGAAAGTTAACAAATGTTTTGACCATACCTGACAGAAAGCTGGTCAGAGAGTCGGCCGTCAGCAGGTTCGCCACCTCAATGGGCGCATCAGAGCGCGGATCGATATGGCTATAGGTGAATTGCGCCATCAGTGCCGACAGCACCCACACTGCCAGCAGCAGCAGGAAAAACAGCAGCGCAGGGTCCGGCAGCCGGTTGCCGATGCGCTCCACGCTGTCCAGCAGACGCGTCATCAGCGAGGAGGCGTGGTGCCCTTCCTGAGGCGCGTCCAGCCGTTCGCTCATAGCTCGACTCGCTCAGCGCTCGGCGAGCGTTTCCTTTCGAGGCAGCATGCGCAGACAGAGGTAGCCGCCAAGCACGCCAGCCAACGCTTGCACGCCAAGACCAAGCGTCGTTCTTGCCGCGGCGACCGGGGTGATATTTAAGGCCTGATTGAGAATGAAGTGCAGGGCTAGGATGGCGACCCCACCCGCCAGTGGGTAGCCCAGGCTCCGCCAGCGGGGCAGAAATCGAGAGACCAGGGCAGCCACGGGAAAGGCAATGGCGAAAGCAACCGCGATGAGGACCAGGTAAGGAATCATACCCACAGTGTCCTGCAACGTGGTCTGCAGGCGAAGCGCAAAGTCCACGTCAACGCCCATATCGGCCAGACGGGATATCACAGACTGGGTGGCCGCAACCGCGGCGCACACGTAGGTAACCACAACGGCCAGCAGATAGGCGCCCAACGCTCGCAGCATTTCCCCTTTAACCTCGATGTGAAGATGCCATAGCATAACGGCAGACCCATGACATAGGCCAATGCATCGCAGTCGGCCACACCGGAGTTATTAATGCCTAGACCTCTGATCCTGCTTGCCGCGCTTACCCTGATCGCCTCAGCGGCCGGGCGAGCCGACTACAGCCTGGTGACCGTGGCGGACGGTCTGGACAATCCCTGGAGCCTTGCCTTCCTGCCGGATGGCGGTTACCTGGTGACGGAGCGCACGGGAACGCTGCGCAGGATAAGCGTCGACGGCACCGTCAGCGCACCCCTGACAGGCGTGCCCGAAAGCTATTTCGCGGGCCAGGGCGGCCTGCTGGAAGTTGCCCTGGACCCCGCTTTCGATACCAACCACCTGGTCTATCTCTCTTATGCTCAGGGTGAGTTGAAGGCGAACGCGACTCATGTTGCCCGCGGCACTCTGACCAAAGACGGACTTGCGGACGTCGAAGTCATCTTCACCGCCAACCCTGCCAAGGGCACGCCGCAGCACTATGGCGGCAAACTGGCTTTCATGGCAGATGGCACTCTGCTGCTGACCACCGGCGACGGCTTTGACTATCGGGAGGAGGCTCAGAACGTGGACTCCAATCTGGGCAAGATCATCCGCATCAATCGCGACGGCAGCATTCCCGAAGACAATCCCTATGCAGACCGGGGCATGCCGGGCGCTGCAGTGTGGAGCTACGGGCACCGCAATCCCCAGGGGCTGGTGGTAGACCCGAACACCGGCATCGTCTACGAACACGAGCACGGGCCCCGGGGTGGCGACGAGGTGAACCGCATCGAACCTGGCCACAACTATGGGTGGCCGGCCATCTGCTGGGGCGTCGACTACAACGGCGCCCGTATCTCTCCCTACACCGAGCTCCCCGGCATGGAGCAGCCGCTGACTTACTGGGTGCCGTCTATCGCACCTTCCGGCATGGCTATTTATCGGGGCGACCGGTTTCCGGAGTGGGATGGCGACCTGTTCGTCGGCGCGCTGGTAGACAAAGAGGTGCGTCGGCTGGTGCTGGACGACGGCGTCGTAGCAGACCAGGAAGCGCTGTTTTCCGATCTGGATGAGCGCATACGCGATGTCCGGGTGAGCCCGGACGGCTATCTCTACCTGGTAACAGACAGCGATCAAGGCAGAATTCTGCGCGTTGAGCGCTAACCGGTCCCGGGCAACCTGACAGCGGGGCGAATTGGCGCCACCCCGTGACTGCCCGCTCGAGCACGTCCAGCAGACCTTCAGGGCGTACGGGTTTGACGCGGAACCCACGTCGCGCAGGCAGTCGTCATGTTTAGGAAATTCTGCAGCACAAGCTCGAAGCTGAGGTTTGGAAGAGCATCCCCTTCACACCGGCGTGATCTGATCAAGCGCTAGACATATCAGAAAGATCAGCACCGCCATCAAGAGCAGCGCGCCCTGCAGCCTGGTAGGCACCGCAACGCGCGCCAGAGAAAGCCCGATCAGCGGCCGATTCTGTGACGCTTCCGAATTAGAAACCCCTGCCTTCGACCGAATGAACGAGGGAACGACACAGAGTACCGTCACACCAATGGCAGTTATGAAGCCGAAAACGTTCCACCACAACCAGGAAACGCCGGGGAAACCCTGCCAAAGCACAAAGTTCCCGGCCACGCCGACAAAAAACCCGACTATGGCTCGAACCTGTCCGACCTTAGGCGCCAGCAGAGCGAGGGTGAACAGGGCAAGCAAAGGCCCATTGACCATCGAACCGATCTTGTTGATGGCTTCCAGAACCGTTGGTGCGATCCGCTCTACCTGATAAGAGAAGGCCACTGCAAACCCACCCCAGAACAGCGTAGTAAGCTTGGACGCAACGAAAAGCTGCCGTTCCGAAAGCCGCCGGAATCGATGCAGGAAGTCCTCCACCGTCGCCGCGGAAAGCGAGTTTATGGACGAATCGATGGAAGACATGGCCGCCGCAAAGATGCCCACCATCACCAACCCCACGAATCCAGGCGCGAAATGCTCCAGGACGTAGAACGGGTAGGCGAGGTTGTAGTTGGGCATTCCTGACTCGCTGCGGGGAAGCGAGGCCACGAAGGTCGGGTCCGTTGCAGCATATGCGGCCAGGCCGAGACCCAGCAGGCAGTAGCCGAAGACAAGAGGGAATCGCAAAATGCCGTTGTAGACCAGGACGCGCTGGGTATCGGATTCGGACCGGGCAGAGAGCACCCGCTGAGCCTGACTTTGGTCGCAACCGTAGTAGGCGGCGTAGAGGAAAAACCCGCCAATCAGCATGGGCCAGAAACCATAGTCTGAGCCGCCAGTCAGCCCCCACTGGTCACTGAGCGTATCGGTGCGCTGGTCGAAGAACGGGGCAAAGCCCCCAACCTGGAGGCCAAGCAGGCAGAGACTCACCACGACAGCACCGGTCAGCAGCACCAGCTGCACCACATCGCTGAAGACCACCGCGCGCATGCCACCAAGCACGTCGTAGGCGATGGTGACGCCCATCATCAGAAGCACCGCCTGGGTAAAGGTGATTTCCATGATGAGGGTGAGCACCAGCGCGACCCCATAGACGGTGACCCCTGTGGCCACGCCGCGGAAGATCTGAAAACTGCCGCTGGCGACAAGACGGGCCGCCGGACCGAGGCGCCGCTCGAGGAACTCGTAGACCGAGATCACGCCCAATCTCCGGATAGGCGTGAGCAGATAGATCAGCGCAAGCATGGCGAGAGGAACCGCAAGCTCGTACTGCAGCCAGAGCAGGCCGCCACCGAGCGTGAAACCAACGAAAGCGGGCGCGCCGAGCAGGCTATTAGTGGAGCATTGGGTGGCTATGGTAGACGAGGCAAGGCTGAGAGCGCTTATTCGGTTGGCGCCAAGATAGTAGTCCGACGTGTTGCGCTGACCACGGCCGATCAGGGCGGCCAGCGTCAGCATCAGCAGCATGTAGAAACCTACGACAAGCCAGTCGATCAACTGCATCAACCCACCTTGGCATGCAATATGTATGATGCGGGTTGGAAAAGTTTAGAAAAGCATCCAGGCTTGGTTCTGGTCATGTTTCCGGTCATGGTTCCAGTCATGGATACGGCACTCATAGCGTGAGCAAATTGCAAATTGCAAATTGCAAAAAACAGACCACCAGACCTGTGTGTCCCGAGCTGGCGCAGGCAACACTCTGCGTTCACCAAGATCGACAGGCGCAGCGCCCTGACATCGTGCGCATTCGCACCAAGATAGCGCAAATGCCGGTCGACCTGCCTTCCCCGGGCTCGCTGGGGTAACGCCATGGACATGCAAAGGCCAACCTCCGCGGCCCTGCAAACCAGCCGTGCGCGGCTGCGTGAGATGCTCACGGAGCTATACGGCGAGGCTGTAGCCGCCGACCTGGGCGAACGGCTTCTGGCGCGTGCCCGGCACATGAAACCCGCTGGCAGCCCGGCCGCCCTTTCGGCCGGCGAGATCATGCTGATCAGCTATGCCAACAGCATCAAAGAGCCCGGGGTTGCGCCGCTGCAGACGCTGAGAAAATTTCTCCTCGAGCATCTCGAGGATGGCTTCAGCAGCGTACACGTTTTGCCCTTTTTTCCCTCGTCATCCGACGACGGGTTTGCCGTTATCGATTTCCGCGGCGTGGACTCCGATCTGGGAGACTGGGACGACGTGCAGCGTCTGGCAGGCGACTTCCGATTGATGATAGATCTGGTGATCAACCACTGTTCCCGGGAGAGCCTTTGGTTCGCCGATTTCATCAGCGACCGCGAACCCGGGCGCGGCTATTTCATCACCGTTGGCCCGGTCGCTGACGTCTCAAAGGTCACCCGCCCGCGCAACACCCCGCTCATAACAAACGTGCACACGTACCGCGGCATAAAGCAGGTGTGGACCACATTCAGCGAAGACCAGGTGGACCTCGACTTCAGCAATCCCGAGGTTCTGGCGGAAATGGTCGACATCCTGTTCCGCTACGTCGAGCACGGCGCCCGCTATATCAGGTTGGATGCGGTGGCTTATCTGTGGAAGACCCTGGGAACAACCTGCCTGCACCTGCGCGAGACACATCTGGTGGTTAAGATTCTGCGCCTGCTGCTGGAAATTGCCGGACAGGAAGTACGCCTGGTCTCGGAAACCAACGTCCCCCACGAGGAAAACGTCAGCTATTTCGGCAGCGCAGACGAAGCCCACATCGTGTACCAGTTCAGCCTGGCACCGCTGCTGCTCTACAGCTACGTGTTCGAGGACGCCAGCTATCTGACCACCTGGGCCCGGGCGCTGGATCCGCCGCCGGACGGCGCCGGCTATCTGAACTTCATTGCATCCCACGACGGCATCGGCCTGCGCCCCCTGGAAGGACTCATGCCGGCGGACCGCGTACAGGCGCTGGTAGAGCGCATGCACGAGCGCGGCGGCTTCGTGACCCTGCGGGAAGTGTCGCCCGGTATCGAGACGCCGTACGAAATCAACATCTCGTTGTTTTCGGCCTTCGGCGGTTCGCTGAACGACCTGCCACGATACCTTGCAGCACATGCGCTGCTGCTGGCGTTCCAGGGCATTCCCGCGATCTACATTCACAGCCTGCTGGCGTCGGAAAACGACCTGCTGGGCGTAGAGCAGACGGGGCGAACCCGCTCTATCAATCGCGGGCGCTGGGAACTGCAGGCCCTGCAGGCGAGCTTGGAGGATCCTTACTCCCCCCAGTACCACGTGATGGCGGCTTTCAAAAATATGCTGAGGCGACGCGCCAGCATCCGTGCATTCTCTCCCGAATACCCGCAGCGCGTGCTGGATATGCCGGCATCGGCTTTCGCCCTGGAACGCAGCGCCCCCGGTCAGAGGGTGCTGGTCGTCGCTTCGCTTTCCAGCGTCGCGCAGGACCTGAGGCTGGAGAAAGACGACCTGGCGCCGGGTAACTACATGGATCTTCTGACCGGAAATACCATCGAAGTGGAACCGCTGCTACCGCTGAAGCCCTTTCAGGTGCTGTGGCTGGACGTCGGCTGCTGACAGCTGAATGTCAGCCGATGACCGCCCGGTCCTGCGCCGAGGTCGGACCGAACTCGCGGGTATCGGCATCGACCGCCGCGACAAGATCCGCAAAAACGTCCTGGTACACGCTGGTCACTCGATTCCATGCCGGAATGAAGGGCGACTCGTCACCGCCTTCGAGAAACGATTCGCCGGCCTTGAGAATATTGCGAGCAAAAAGCTCAACGGCATGCTCCTCTTTATGGCGATCGAGATGCAGGCCATTCATGAGCGCGTCGTTGCTGTAAGACTCAATGAGATCCAGAGCAATACGAAAGTAAGCGGCTTTCACCGAGCGAACTGTAGCCTGATCGAAAACCGCGCCATAGGTTGCCATCTTGCGGAACAGCGATTTGGAGATATCCAGGCTCATGCGTGACAGCCCGCGTGTCTCGTCGTTGGAGGAAAGGTCCTGGTGCTTGTGATCGTAGGTGTCAGCAACCTCCACCTGACACAGCCGGTTGGTGGAATAGTTCCGATAGACCTCGGACAACACGCCAATCTCCAGCCCCCAGTCGGAAGGGATACGCAGATCCTTGAGAACCTCTATACGCATGGAGAATTCTCCCGCCAGCGGGTACCTGAAGCTGTCGAGATAGCTGAGAAAGGAATGCTCGCCAGAGACTTTCTTCAGCGTTCGAATGAGCGGCGAAACCAGCAGCCGGCTGACCCGACCATTCAGCCGATTTTCCGCCACTCGGGCGTAATAACCCTTGCAGAACTGATAGTTGAACTGCGGGTTGGCGACCGGATAGAGCAGCCGGGCAAGCATGTCCCGATGGTATGTGGTGATATCGCAATCGTGCAGCGCCACCGCGTCGGCTACCCCGGTTGCCTGCACATAGCCAAAGCAGTACCAGACGTTGCAGCCTTTGCCCAGCTCTGCGGGCGCCAGCTTCAGATCCGCAAGCCGGTCCTGAATGACGCGCATTCGCGGACCGTCATTCCAGAGCACCGCATGGGGTTGCGGCAGCCGGGAAAAGAACGCCAGAGCATGCCGATATTCGCGCTCGCTGGCCCGGTCGAGACCTATCACGATCTGGGACAGATAAGGCACCTGCTGCAACTGGTCCAGAATCCTGGACAGAGCCGGGTGCTGCAGCTCCGAATAAAGACAGGGCAGCACCAGCGCCATGGGTCGCTGAGCCGAAAACTGCAGCAGATCCTGCTGCAGCGCCTCGGTAGGCCTTCGAGAAAGATTATGCAGGGTCGTAATAATGCCGTTCTGAAAAAAGTCACTCACGGACGGTACCTCCAGGCTCTCGGGTTTCAGCCGAACTTTAGGCCGAACTGCATCGACGCAAGGCACCGGCCACAGCCCGCGACCAGGCGTCGGCACCAGCGCTCGCTGCGCGAAACACAGCCGCCGGGCCAGAATCACCCGCCGGGCCATCATGATCAAGCACCAGAAAGCTTCCGTCCGGGCGCGGGAAAACCACGGCAACATCGGCGCCGCGCAGCATGGCCCGGTCGTTAGCGCTGTCACCGCAGCAGAGCACTCTGATTCTGGCGGCATGCATTTCGGCGAGGCGCCGCGCCAGCGCTGAGACGGCACAGGCTTTGTCGGTGCGCGGCATAACGTGGTGAAATCTTCCCCCCTGTACGAGGCGATAACCGCGTTGCTGCAGCGAATGCTCAAAACGCTGCAGAGCTTCAGGACTGTCCAGCCAGCGCAGCGGTTCGCTGGCCTGACGCTCCCGCGCGAGGGCAGCGCCCGCCATCGACAGCCCGGTGAGGTCGGCAACTTCGGCAACGGACATGTCGGCAAAACCCTGGTAGCGCACTCCGCTGCTTCGCCGCAAGCCGCGAAGCATGGCTCGCAACCGCATGTAGCCATCGCCGCGCAGCTGAATCCGGAACCCGTCCTGCACGGGCCCGGCGTCGGACTTACGCCACAGCCGCTCGGGCCACGCGACCCCGGCGCCGTTCTCAAAAATCAGAGTGGGCGAGCGGCTGCAAAGCGCCGACAACTGCAGCATCTCGCTGAAGGTCTTGCTGGAAGCAAGCGCGATTTCGTGGCCCATGGCAACCTGCTTATCCAGGGCGGCGGCGGCCTCGACCAGGTCGTAGTGGTCATCCAGCAGGGTTCCATCCAGATCTGTGGCAATCAGCCAGCTCATGCGACAGAGCTATGCAATGACCCTGCCAACGGCCATCTTTCTCCACTGGAACGCCGCAACCGGTAAAGCGCGCGGGTCAGCAAAGCGCTTCCAGAGTCTCGGCAATTTCTTCCGGAGTTACTGTGGGCGCAAAACGCGCCACAACTCTTCCTTCACCATCGACGAGAAACTTGGTGAAGTTCCAGGGAATATTGACGTTGCCCTCCTCGTCAGGCCGCGCGGCTTTGAGGTACTGATAAAGCGGGCAAGCGCCGGGACCATTTACCTCCACCTTGCTGAACATGGGAAAGTTGGCCGCGTACTTGCCCACCGCGAACTCGCGGATCTCCGCGTCCGTACCCGGCTCCTGGGCACCAAACTGATTGCAGGGGAACGCCAGCACCGTAAAGCCACGATCGGAATAGTTTTCGTGTATGGTACGCAGACCTGCGTACTGAGGCGTCAGCCCTCAACGACTGGCAACGTTTACCACCAGACAGAGCTGGCCCTCAAAGCCGCCAAACTTCACCAGCTCGCCGTCGATGGATTTCATTTCGAGATCATGAAAAGTAGACATGTGTCACCTCCCGTGGTTGACAGCAAAGATACTAGGACATCGACGCTGAGCGGTCACGCCCGAACCTTTTCAGCAACGAGAGTCTGATATTGACCGCAAAAGCTGTGGTAAGTCTCACCGGCGTCAGCTTCAGCTGGCCCAATCAATCGCAGCCAATTCTGGAAGACCTGAATCTGACCATCGAACCGGGCGAGCGGCTGTTTATCCGGGGTGCCAGCGGCACCGGCAAAACTAGCCTCATCAGCTTGATAGGCGGGCTGTTGAGACCCGAGGCGGGCAGGGTTGAGGTGCTCGGCAAGGACCTCGCCGCGCTGACAGCGGGCCAGCGGGACCGCTTTCGCGCCGACCACGTCGGTTTCGTCTTCCAGATGTTCAACCTCGTGCCCTATCTCTCGCTGGTGGAAAACGTGCTGCTGCCCTGCCGGTTCTCGCCCGTACGCAAACGGCGAGCGGTCGAAGCGGCCAGCGGCGCGCGCCGCCCATCGGCAGAAGCGGAACGCCTGCTGAAGCGCCTGCAGCTGCCGGAATCCCTTTTCCATCAGCGCCGGGTGTCCGAACTTTCAGCCGGCCAGCAGCAGCGGGTTGCCGTAGCTCGAGCCCTCATCGGCCGACCGGAGCTCATTATCGCCGACGAACCGACCTCCGCCCTCGACCCGATCGCCCGTGAGCGATTTATCGACCTGCTTTTCGAAGAGTGCGGCACCACCGGTGCCAGCCTGCTGTTCGTCAGTCACGATGGCGATCTCAAGGAAAGATTCCCGGAACGTCTGGAGTTGCGCGGGCCTCAGGACAGTCCGCAGACAGCGCCCACACCATGCTGACCCGCATGGCGCTGAAGAGCCTAGCAAACAGAAGTGGCAGCGTCGTGCTCACCATCACGTCCATCGCCGTAGCCGTTTTTCTGCTGCTGGGGGTCGAGAAGCTGCGCACGGAGACCCGGGAGAGTTTTCTAAACACGCTGTCCAGTACCGATCTCATCGTTGGCCCGCGCGCAGGCTCGGTGCAGTTGCTTCTGTACTCCGTATTCAGAATTGGCAATCCCAGCAACAATATCAGCTGGGACTCGTACCAGCGGATTTCACGTCACCCCTGGGTGGACTGGTCGATACCGCTGTCTCTTGGCGATTCTCACCGTGGATTCCGGGTACTGGGCACCAATGAGGCATATTTTCAGCACCTGCGGTACGGTCCGGATGACCACCTTGTCGCCGCCGACGGGATGCTCAGCCTGGCGCAGTTCGAAGCCGTGCTGGGTGACAGCGTGGCGAGAGAACTGGAGTATGAGATCGGCGAGTCGATTATCATCGCTCACGGCACCGGGGAAGGCAGTTTTACCGAGCACGACGATCTACCGTTTCGTATCGTCGCGATTCTCGAGCCCACGGGCACGCCGGTGGATCGCACGGTGCACGTCAGCTTGCAAGGCGTCGAGGCTATTCATGTGGGTCGGGAAGGCACCACCCACGGGGACCCAGGGCTTGGCGCAGCGGAGGACGTGGAACTGGCTGCGGAGCCGGCGGAGATCAGCGCATTTCTGCTGGGCGTGACGCAGCCGACGCACACACTGCAGATTCAGCGGGCAATCAACGAGTACCCGCGGGAGCCTCTGTCAGCGATTCTGCCCGGCGTGGCGCTTCAGGAGCTATGGGGCCTGGTGGGCCTCGCGGAACGGGCTCTGCTGGCCGTATCCACGCTGGTAGTGCTGACAGGGCTGATCGGCATGATGACAGTGATTCTAAGCGGTCTGAACGAGCGCCGCCGGGAGATGGCCATCCTGCGCTCGGTGGGCGCGCGACCGAGGCACATATTTCTGCTCCTCATGGCAGAGTCGACATTGCTGGGCACCTT
>JAHEEG010000013.1:19344-43907 GCA_024640825.1 Gammaproteobacteria bacterium | reverse complement strand
ACCAGCAAGCGTTTCTCCGTATCCGCAGATGCCGTTTCTGCATTTCGACACCGATATGCGGCAGAATCCTGCCCGGGACCGGGACCGCTTTTACGGCACGCTGGCCCGAGAGGGGGTATTTGCACATCCTCGACACCACGGATTCCTGTGCTGGCGACACGATGCTGCCGACATGGAAAGGGTGCTCGAGGCCTGTCGAACGGCGTGCCGATCCCTCTAGCGTGAATCGCTCCTAAGACAACAGGGCCGGCGACAACGCGTCCGCTGTCAGGGCATCGACAGACTTTTGCCCTCTCCCGCAGGCCGCTGTCATATTTTTGACGCCCACGCTGGCGCAATCTCAATCTGTTGCTATCTTTCGAAAGCAATGGTGAGGGAATCCACAACAATGAATCAGACCACGACGACCAGCCGGGAACGGGCAAACGCTACCACTTCCATTTACTATCAGACGGCGGACCGATCTTTTTCGGAATCGCGGCAGAGGCTAATCAGCTACCTGATCAAGCTAAACAACTCGCTGAATGAAAATCTGGTAGATCTTTCCCACGCGCTGTTGAATCGCTTCTGCGACTCTCTGGTGGACTATCTGTCCGCCGGGCACTTCCGCGTCTTCCAGCGGATCGCCCTGATGCCCACCGAGTATGCGGCCATCGAGGCAAGCACCCGGACAGCGATGCACTTCAACGACCGCTTCGGCCAGTTGCAGGACATCGAATTGGCCCAAGTAAAAGCAGCTCTGGAAAACTTGGCTCAGGAACTGAGTACCCGCTTCGAGCTGGAGGACGACATGCTCGGCGGCGTATCGAACTGAAAGTCAGCTCGAACGCTGGCGGCCTGCAGTTCTTGTGCAGGTGGGCCTGAAAACCGGCTGATTGCCAAGCCGTCTCCGAATTGCACTGGCCGTACGTTTGCAACATGCTGAACCCTTCGGGGCTTAGCAGGAAAACAGATGTCCAGAGCAGAACTCATCGAGATGGCGAAGCACAGCCTCGCCCACGCCAGAGCCGGCACCATCGACCAGGAGCCGGACGTGATGCAGATCCCGGCCAGCAACTATTTCGATCAGCAACGCTGGCAGCTGGAGATGGACCGCATCTTCAAGCGCGTCCCGCTGATGCTGGCCATGAGCTGCGAGATACCCGAGCCGGGTGACTACAAGGCGATGGAAGCGGTAGGCGTGCCGGTGCTGATCAGCCGAGGGCAGGACCATCAGATACACGCGTTCGTGAACATGTGCAGCCATAGGGGCGCCGTGATCATGGACGAAGGAACCGGCAATACCCATCGATTCACCTGTCCCTACCATGCCTGGTCCTACGACCAAAAAGGCGCTCTAATCGGCGTCTTCGCCCCCGGGGATTTCGGCGCCATCGACCGCAGCTGCTACGGGCTGAAAGCGCTGCCGGTCGCAGAACGGGCGGGCATGATCTGGGTGACGCTGGATCCCCATTCGCAGCTGGATATCGACGTTTTTCTATCCGGCTACGATTCGCTGCTGAACCAGTTCGGCTTCGCAGACTGGCACATGTTCGAGCAACGGATAGTGGCCGGACCCAACTGGAAAATCGCTTACGACGGGTACATGGATCTCTATCACCTGCCCATTCTGCACAAGGAGACCTTCGGCCCACAGATGCCCTGCCAGGCACTCTACTACGCCTGGGGTCCGCACCAGCGAGTCAGCTCGCCGGACCCGAGGCTGGCTCTGCTGGTCGAGCAGCCGGAAGACGAATGGTCCGACGACGTGCTGCTGGGCGGTGTCTGGACGATATTCCCCCACATCTCCATCGCCACGTTCGAGGGTGGAGGACGCTCAGTGATGATTTCTCAGCTGTTCCCTGGGACAACACCTCAGGAGTCCTTCACAGTGCAGAACTACCTTATGGCTCGGGCGCCCGATGAGAACCAAGCGCGACAAGCTCGCGAGCAGTTTGATCTGCTCAAGTACGTGGTTGAAGAAGAAGACTACGCCACAGGCCTAAAACAGCAGCGAGCGCTCATGACCGGCATCCGAGACCACGTCCTTTTCGGTCGCAACGAAGGTGGTGGGCATCGTTTTCACCGCTGGCTCGACCGAATCATCGAAACTGAGGACGCAGATCTCAATGAGCTCTTCGCTTCCGCGGCACCGAACCAGGCGCTTTCCGCGGGCTGACGGCGGCAGGGTCAGAGGCCGGCGCCGAGCAAGCCTAAGGTCAGTGGCTATACTTTGATCAACATCAGTCGTTTGAGGGAAACGGTAACCTGACCGAACGCTGGAATGCCAAAGCATGTAATCCCTGGCACCCGACCGGCTGCCGGAATTCCGTCGATCCTGAGCCGTTTCTGAAGATTCGCCAACTTAATGCTGGTTACAACCAAGCACTTCTAAGCCTATGTTTGATCGATAATAACTTTCGCAGGCCTAGTCAACTCCAAACCCAGGGTGTAGAGTTATTCACAGACCAGCTTCTCAAAGATCATAAAAACAGACTTGGAACCATCCAGGCATCAGGCGGCCTAAGCCGGCAGACCTCAGAGTCGCGGCAAATGGCAGCCGGAATTGAGCAACCGTTTTCGTCCAAGCCCTGACTTTTTTAAGTTAACGTACCAGGGCCCTGCGTAAAGGTTTTTGCGCAAAACGAGACAGAGTAGCTGGCAGAGGGACGGGGAGTAGCTAAACTTTCTCAAAGAAAGAGAGTAAAGCTGCTTTCTCCAAGGACACTGAGCAACCGGCAAACCGGAAGCTCACCAGAAAGGGCTGCGAGTCATGAATCCACACGCGCGCAGGATTCTCATCATCAACGGCAAAGGCGGATGTGGTAAGACCACCATAGCCACCAATTTGGCCGTCGCTTACGCCAATGCAGACCACAAGGTGGTCCTGATGGACAACGATCCGCAGGGTTCAAGTACCTACTGGGCTGAACAACGAGAAGCCGGCCTCCCGCCGGTGCCTCTCATTCCTGCAAATCGGCGGACCAGCATGTATCAGACACAGGTATTCCAGAATCGCCTGCCGCCGGGGGTAGATCGGATCATCATCGACGGTCACTCGAACGCCAGAGATCGTGACCTGGAGCTTCTACTCAAGCAAACTGACGTAATCCTGATACCTATGCAGCCGTCTTCAATAGATATTCAAGCCGGCAGCCGGTTCATCACCGAGTTGCTGACACATCGAGTATACCGGTCGGCGCCAAGAGCCGTAGGTGTCATTGCCAACCGGGTTCAACCCAACACGCAGACGCACGACAAGCTGAAGCATTTCCTGGCCTGCCTGGATGTCCCCACTGTCGCCACATTCCGGGATAGCCCGGTTTACATGGAAGCCGCCGAGGTAGGCAAGGGCATCGTGGACATGATCGATTCCCGCGCGGCACGCAAAGAAACGCCCGCATGGTGGGATCTGATGCGCTGGATCGACGCGCAACCGAAAACCGGTGGCATCACTACCCAGGAACTGAGAAGTCTGCCGCGATCCGTCGAACGCCGGACCCAGACCGATCGATCGTTAACCGCCTGACCGAAGCTCAACGCGCACGCAACAGCACCCTGATTCTGGCTGGCATAAACGCGCATTCCGCTGCTTGTAGCGCGAAAACCATATGCTTCAGGCCATAGACATCACGCTCCAACGCGGCGGTCAAACGCTGTTTTCTCGTCTGTCCTGCGCGATCCACGCGGGCCAGAAAGTAGGGCTTGTGGGTCGGAACGGCGCCGGCAAGTCGACTTTTTTCCAGATCCTGCTGGGACAGATACACCTCGATGACGGCGAAATCACGATACCCGCCAGCTGGCACATATCTCACATGGCCCAGCAGGCGAGCATCACGGCTCGACCGGCTCTCGAATACGTGCTCGACGGACACACAGCGTTGCGGAAAGTCGAGGCGCAGATCAGGAAAGCCGAGCTCAACCATGCGCCCATGCAAGTGGCGACGCTGCATGCCAGCTACGCTGATCTGGACGGCTACGGGGCAAAGGCGAAAGCGGCTGAAATTCTGCACGGCCTGGGCTTTAGCAACGAAGACCTGGAAAAACCATTCAGCGCATTTTCGGGCGGCTGGCGCATCCGCCTGAATCTTGCCAGAGCGCTCATGTGCCCGGCCGAGCTGCTGCTTTTGGACGAGCCCACGAACCATCTAGACCTGGACACGACGCTATGGCTCGAAGGCTGGCTGAATCAGTTTCAGGGCACGTTGCTGATCATTTCCCACGACCGCGAATTTCTCGATGGCGTGACCGATCACATCATTCACCTCCATCACGGTCAGGCTGACACCTATCGCGGCAATTATTCTGCCTTCGAGGAGCAGCGAGCGGCAGCAATGTCCCAGCAGCAGGCGACATATCAACGGCAACAGGCCGAAATACGCCACATGGAAAGCTTCATCGAGCGATTCCGCGCCAAGGCCAGCAAGGCCCGCCAGGCTCAGAGCCGACTCAAAGCGTTGGAACGAATGCGCGCAGTCGCCCCGGCACATTCGGACTCCCCCTACCACGCTGCTTTTAGCAACCCGCGCAAAATGTCCAACCCGCTGTTGAGCCTCCAGGATCTCGGTGTCGGCTACCCGGGGCACAGGGTGCTGTCAGGGATCAACCAGAGCCTGCTGCCCGGCGCTCGAATCGGCGTGCTGGGCGCCAACGGGGCTGGCAAAACAACGCTGCTGAAATGCCTCACCGGCGAGTTGCCGCCGCTGGAAGGCGACCTGATCCGTGGCGAACATGCGGAAATCGGCTACTTCGCCCAGCACCAGTTGGAAACGCTGAGCGCGGACGCGTCGCCGCTGCAGACGCTGACGGAGGCGGTTCCCGAGGCCCGGGAGCAATGGCGCAGAGACTATCTAGGCACCTGGGGATTTTCGGGAGAGCTGGCAAAGCGACCGTGCCGCGCACTATCGGGAGGAGAAAAGGCGCGACTCGCACTGGCGCTCATTGCGTGCAGGGGTCCCGGAATTCTGATTCTCGACGAACCAACCAACCACCTCGACCTGGACATGCGAGAGGCACTGGCTCTAGCCCTCCAGGATTACGCAGGGGCATTGCTCCTGGTGTCTCACGACAGAAGCCTGCTCAAGCGTACCGTCGATGAATTCTGGCTGGTGGAAGACGGACATCTGGCTCCCTACGATGGCGACCTGGACAGCTATACGGCCAGCAGAACCAGCGGGCCTGCCAGCAAAAGCACCCGGCACGACCGTCGAGCGGAGAGACGGGCCACCGCAGAGCAGCGTGAGCGCGAGCGGCCGCTGCGCAAGCGGGTCAAGTCGTTGGAAGTAGAAGTAAACGCGCTGTCGGAGGCGCTCACAGCCGTAGAGATTCAACTTGCGGACCCCGATATCTACCAGCGCATGCCGCCAGAGGAGCTTGATGAGACCCTGGCCCGCTCAGGCAAGCTCCGCAAACGCCTGAGCGATGCAGAGGAATCCTGGATACAGGCGGCTGAGGAACTAGAAACGCTAATCGGCAGCTAAAGGACAAGCGCACGCCGCTTCTACCTTCATCCGGCAGAAGCCGGACGCTCATAGATGGACGGCTTATCCTGTTGCTCTTCGGTAATCCGCCGTCCAAGCGCCATAAAGGTGGGAATGTCTTCGTCAGCCGGCTTTCTCATGCTTACCTTACGTGCCAGCGCGGCCTCGATATAGGGAGCGAGCTCTGCATTCTTGCGACGCTCCCGCTCTGCCTCGCGGGCTCTGAACTCCGGCATGACCTCCGCGGCAAACAGTTCGAGCGATTCGCAGATATGCTCATGCCTGTTCATTCCCGCCTGCTGAATGAAGGTAACCTGGTCCACCCCGCAGCTTTCAAATTTCTCCAGGTGGACGCGAAGATCGTCCGGTGTGCCTATACCCCCTCGCGCCGCGGTCAGCGCTTGAGTGAAATCGCTGATCTCCTGTTCCAACTGGGGCTTGCGAACGCTCTGAAACTCGCCCCACAGATCCGTCCGGCCAGGCTTATGCTCGCCGAAGCCGTAGAGGCTTCCCAACGCGTAGCTGAAGAATTCGAACCCTTCCAGCCCCCTTCGCACAGCCGTTTCCCGATCCTGATGACAGGAAAAACTGGAGACCATGCAGATGTTGGCGTTGACGGTATGGCCAATGGGCACGCAGGCGTCGCTCTTGATGATGCTGTAGTACTCGTCCACCCACGATCGCGCTTCTGTGGGATCAACGAAGGCGAACGTCAGGGCGCCAATGCCTAACCGGGCTGCCATTCGAATCGTTTCACGCTGCGAGCAGGCGACCCAAACCGGCGGGTGAGGACGCTGCGCCGGTTTCGGGACGACATTGCGACACGGCATCTCGAAGAACTGGCCCTGGTAACCCGGGTAAGGATCCATTGCAAGCATGTTGCATATTTGCTCGGTCGCCTCGAGAAACATTTTGCGCTTCTGGGCGACCGGAATCTGGAACCCACCCAGCTCCAACTCAGCCGAAGACTCTCCCGTACCGAATTCCACGCGCCCGTTCGAGACGAGATCGAGAGTGGCGATCACTTCGGCGGTACGCGCAGGATGATTGTACTGGGGGATTACCTGACGGATGCCCTGGCCAAGTCTGATGTTCTTAGTCCGCTGGGAGCAGGCGGCGAGGAAAACCTCCGGCGCCGATGAGTGTGAATATTCCTCCAGAAAATGGTGCTCTACTTCCCAGGCATAGTCGATTCCCAGTCGGTCCGCCAGCTCAACCTGGTCCAGAGCTTCGTTAAACAGACGCTGTTCGGCACCTTCCGTCCAAGGGCGCGGCAGCTGGTGTTCATAAAAGATTCCGAATTTCATAGCGTTGTTCCTTAAGCTTTTCAGGGGCCGCAGCGCAAACGCAGCTCGAGCGCTGAATCGCCACCACATCCGCAACTGCAAAGATTGTGCTCCCTCGCGGATTGGGGCACAAGAACTGCCTCCGGAGCCTGGTCGGACGAACGTTCGTTCTGTTATCATGCCTCGATGTCCTCCCAACGCAAAGCACGCGACACAGCCCGCACAACGCTCGTTGAGCAACTGATGACGGTATTCCAACAGCAGGGTTATGAAGGCGCGACCCTCGCAAAACTAGCCGCCGCCAGCGGCCTCGGCAAGGCAAGCCTTTATCACCATTTCCCGGGTGGCAAAGACGAAATCGCCCGGGTCCTAATGCGCAAGGCAATCGCCGATCTCCAACGACTGGCGTTCTCCAGGCTCAAAGGCTCCGGATCGGCAAGGGATCGACTGGCCGCCTTGCTGGACGGATTCTGTGACTACGTGGATCAGGGGCGGGGCCACTGTCTACTTGCGGTCCTGGCTCAGGGCGGCGCCCGTCCTTACTATGGAAGCGAAATCGCAGCTCAGTTTCAGGATTGGCTGCAGATGGTAACCGCCGTGTTCGAAGAAAAAGGGGAGAAACCGAAGCGAGCGAAACGATCAGCAAACCACTTCGTCGAGCAGCTCTATGGCATCCTGCTAATGAGCAAAATTCTTGACCAACCCGGACATTTTCAACAGGCAACCAAACGTCTGCGCAAAACGCTATAACCTACAGGCCCCCTGCGCTCAGCGCAGAAGCCTGTGCAGCCCACCAACCAGCCTCAGCAGCCCATCTGGCGCATGCTTGCGGCGCCACGCCCCGGCTGCCAGCTTCGCGGCTTCGCTACGGGTCGGGTAAATATGGATGGTACTCATGAGCTTTTTCAGCCCTAGGCCGTGCGTCATCGCCAGGATGAACTCGCCGATGAGCTCGCCGGCCTGGCTGCCGACAATGGTCGCACCCAGAATCCGATCTTTGCCAGGCTCCGAGAGGACGGTGACCCAACCTTCGGTATGACCATCGGCTATGGCGCGATCAAGGTCATCCAGTAAGTAAGTAGTTACTTCATGCGGAATGCCCGCACTTCTGGCCTCAGTGACAGACAGCCCGACCCTGGCGACCTCCGGATCGGTATAGGTGGCCCAGGGAACCACAGCGTAATTCACGCGGAATTTCCAGAATCGACCGAACAGTGCATTTACCGCCGCGTACCATGCCTGATGAGCAGCCATGTGCGTGAACTGATAGGGTCCCACCAGATCGCCACAGCCGAACACGTTGGGTACCGAGGTGCGCAGGTAGTCGTCAACGACCACGGTACCGGACTGACCGATCTCGACGCCCAGCTCCTCCAGCCCGAGCCCTGTGGTATCAGGTCGACGACCGAGTGCAACCAGAACCCGGTCGAAGGGGATGCTGACGGGGCCCGCGGCCGTCTCGGCTACCAGCGAACCGGCCCCTTGGAGAGGGCCGCCGTCTGCTGCCTCACAGCGCGTCGCCCGATGCCCGAGCCGCACATCTATGCCCTCACGCTGAAAAACCGCCCTCATGTGCTCGGATACCTCGGGGTCTTCCCGAGGCAGAAGACGCTCTTCCATATCGATGAGCGTGACCTGCGAACCCAGGCGAGCAAAGCTTTGCGCCAACTCGCATCCGATAGGTCCACCACCGAGAACCAGCAACCGTTCCGGCAAAGCTTCGAGATCCCAAAGGTTGTCGGACGTGAGTGGGTCAACCTCGACCAGACCGGGGATGGGCGGAACTACGGGCACAGCCCCTGTGGCCAGCACGAGACTACGGGTACTGATCACCTGATCACCCACAGCGACGTGATGAGGATCCAGCAGCCGCGCATCTCCGACAACACAATTGACCCCAAGCTCGGTATATCGGGCAATGGAATCCTTCGGCTCGATGGTCGCGACGGCAGTCTTTACCCGAGCCATGACCGCAGCGAAATCCACCGCTGGTTTCACCCCGGCAATGCCATAGTCGTCCGCCGTACGCAGGGTGTGCGCAACCTTGGCCGACGCAATGAGCGTCTTGCTGGGGACGCAGCCGGTGTTGAGACAGTCTCCCCCCATCCGCCCCCGCTCCACCAGCGTTACCCGCGCGCGGACAATCGCTGCGATATAGGCGGAGATCAGACCTGCAGAACCAGCTCCGATTACGGTCAGATTGTTGTCATAACGTGGCACTCTCAGGTCTCCTCGCTGCTGCCGGATCGCCTTTGACGCAGCCATCCGGTGGTTTTCCGGGCAATCAGGGGGAACAACCCAAGCAGGCTCAACGCGGCTATCAGACCGGGGCTGAGTACATCGCCAGGGCTGCTGACCGCAGCCAGCTGAGTGCCGGCAAATACGAAGACGAAGGTTCCCGCCAGCATTCCTACCTGGCTCACCCAGTAAAACCGCCACGCTGAAACCGGGGTCAGCCCCATCACCAGATTTATGACGAAAAAAGGAAACAGCGGCACCATGCGAAGGCTGAAGAGATAGAAGGCGCCGTCCTTCTCCAGCCCTCGATTTATCGATCTGAGCTGGCTAGCGAATTTGCCCTGTACCCAGTCCCGCAGCAGCATCCGGGAAACCAGCATTGCCAGGGTGGCGCCTATGGAGCTGGCAAACGAAACCACGAGCAGCCCCCACAGCAGACCAAAAATTGCGCCGCCAGCCAGCGTCATGATCGCGGCGCCCGGGAGAGAAAGCGCGGTCACCAGCACGTAGATGAAAAAAAACAGGGCGCTGGCCAGGAACGGCCGTTCCTGAACCGAGGCAGCAGCGCTGTCGCGGATCTCGTTGAGGTAGCCGAGGTTGAAGAATCTGCCGAGGTCCAGCAGAAAGAACGCGGCAATCAGTGTCAACATCACCGCCAGCAATGCCCACCTGCCGTACCCCGAATGCCTGCCGTTGTCGGTCATATCCTCTGCTGATCCGGTCCGTTTGCAGGTTCACACGTCATAACTTCGCATACTTTCCAACCAGCAGCCAAAGCTTTCGTCCCCAGAACCGGACGCCAGCGGTAGGAGGACCGCACTGATCAGTGACGCGTCCTTCGCGAGGCTTCAGAATGGCGACACACGACTACGCAATTAGGACAAGCAGCATGGCCCGGAGTTTCCCAAGGACACGTTTGCGACGCAATCGAGTCAGCGATTTCGCCCGCCGCCTGGTGAGAGAAAACGTCCTTACCGCCAACGATCTGATCTATCCCATGTTCGTGATCGAGGGTTCCGGTGAGCGCGTGCCCGTTGCCTCGATGCCGGGCATCGAACGGCTTTCCATCGACGAGCTGACCCGGGACGCGGAGCACGCCGCGTCCCTCGGCATCCCGGCTGTCGCCCTGTTTCCCAATGTCGCCAGCAACCTGCGAACCGACGGTGGCGAAGAGGCCTGGAATCCCGAAGGTCTGATCCCGCGAGCTGTTGCGGCTCTGAAAAAGCAACTGCCGGACCTAGGCATCATCACAGATGCAGCTCTGGATCCTTACACCAGCCACGGGCAGGACGGCATCGTCGACGATGGCGGTTACGTCATCAATGATGTGACGGTAGAGGCCCTGCGACGGCAGGCGCTGGTGTGCGCCGACGCTGGCGCGGACGTGATCGCCCCATCCGACATGATGGACGGCCGCATCGGGGCAATCCGCGATGCCCTGGAAGAGGCCGGCCGCATCAACACCCAGATCATGGCTTATTCCGCCAAATTCGCCTCCGCCTACTACGGCCCCTTTCGCGATGCCGTCGGCGCCAGCAGCACCCTGGCTGGTGGAAACAAGGCCACCTATCAGATGGACCCGGCAAACGGCGACGAAGCTCTCCAGGAGATCTCTCTGGATCTGCAAGAGGGCGCCGACATGGTGATGGTCAAACCAGGCATGCCTTATCTGGACATCGTGCGACGGGTTAAGGATACCTTCGGCGTCCCCACTTTCGCCTATCAGGTCAGCGGCGAATATGCCATGCATATGGCCGCCATTGAGAAAGGCTGGCTGAGCGAAGCCGTGATGCTGGAATCTCTACTCTGCTTCAAACGCTCAGGCGCGGACGGGATTCTCAGCTACTTCGCCATAAAAGCAGCCACGGCATTGGCAGACGGCTGACCCATAGTCAGAATTGCAGCTCGATGCCCGCGGAAGCCAGCTGTACGGACTCGAACTCCAACTCCCTGCGGGACAGCGGATGCTCCGTGAGCCAGCCTTCAGGCAGGGAGAGTCTGAGCGTGTCGTCGCCCAGAACGCTGGCGGTGAGGTCAGCTGAGTCGTCGTCACTGTGGCTGCGCTCTAGAATGGCCGAGAGGCGCAACAGAGTCAGCAGACGCGTCAACTGACGGGCCGCCGAAGGCTCGAAACCACCGAAGGCCAGACCCGGGAAGCTGCGTCTGTGCCCGCGCACCAGCAGCGCCAGCTGTCGCTGCTCGAGATGCGAGAAGCCACGCATTTGCGAATGCCTCACCAGATAAGCGCCATGCCGGGGATAGTGTCGCGCCCCAACCACCATTCCCAGCTCGTGAAGATCCGCCGCCCATCCCAGCAGTTCCCGCCAGCGGGCCGGCTCCGGCCACCATGGCTGAGTGCAGTCAAAAAGCCGCAGCGCCATCCGCCTAACCCGCTGCGCCTGGCCCAGGTCCACGGCATAGCGCCGCTGCAGCAGAAGCACAGTATTCCCCCGCAAGTCGCCTTCAGGGCTGACGGGCTGCAGATCGTCGACCAGCAGCCCGCGCTGAAGGGACGCATCAACATAAGTCATGGCAGGCAGGTTCAGCACGTCGAACAGAGCGGCGACGATGGCCACGCCGGCAGGAAATATATCGAGCCTCTCGGGCGCCAGGCCAGGCAAACCTGCGTCCACCAGCCAGCGACCCTGGGTGATGGCCCGCACCAGCTCGTCGACACCGTCTCGGGTAATGGATTCGTCGCCCCAACCGTTCGCGGCAAGCACCTGCTGAATGGATTCCACTGTTCCTGACGTCCCTATGACCTCAGGGGGACATGCCCGACCGGCCAACGGAGCCAGGTCGACGAGCGCCTGATCCCGGGCGCTTCTATAAGCAATGTCCTGAGCATTGGCATTTCGGAAATAGGCATCGGAAAGAGAGACACAGCCCACTTTGCAGGAAATCAGCTCGGTCGGCCGACTGGCGCTGCCCCAGGCAAATTCGGTGCTGCCACCGCCAATGTCCACAACCAGGCGCTGGCCATCGTTGGTGGCCGGGGCGTGGTGATGGACGCCCATGAAGATGAGGCGGGCCTCCTCTTCACCGGAAACAATACGCAACGGCGCACCCAGAATCTGCTCAGCTCGCGTGATAAACGTCTGGCGGTTTCGAGCTTCCCGCAGAGCATGGGTGCCGACGATCCTGAGCCGACTGCGCGGAACCATCCTGAGCCGCTGGGCGAATCGGCCCAGACAGGCCAGGCCCCGGGCCATGGCATCTTCGGCCAGCTGGCCGTCGCCGAACCCTGCAAGCAGCTGAACCTTTTCCTTTATCTCCTCGAGCGTGTGCAGCTCGTGGCCATCGCGTTCGACCAACAGCAGATGGAAGCTGTTGGAGCCCAGATCCAGGGCCGCGTAAACCTCCGACATCGGTTTCACTGTATCCGTGTGACCAGCAGCGCATAATGACATATCCTCAGCGGGTTTGAGTCTTTCCTGGGGCAAACTGGATGATGGTAAACTGCCATCTACTGGACACTGCGGGTCCGCTCGCTCAACAAGAAAACTGGAGGCCATTGATGACCAAGAACATCGTGCATACCTCGGACGCCGAGTTCGACCAGGACGTTCTGAAATCCGACAAGCCCGTGCTCGTCGATTACTGGGCGGAGTGGTGCGGGCCGTGCAAGATGATCGCGCCCATCCTTGACGAGATCGCCGACGAGTACGGCGACAAGGTGAAGATCTGCAAGCTGGATATCGACGCGAACCAAGACACACCACCCAAATACGGGATCCGGGGAATTCCAACCCTGATGCTTTTCAAGAATGGAGAAGTCGAAGCGACGAAGGTAGGCGCCCTCTCAAAATCCCAGCTAGCCGCTTTCCTAGACAGCAACATTTAGCTTCGCCGAACGGCACGCCGAAGCCGCTTGAGCCCCTAGGGCCGACGCAGGGCCGGTGAGCCGTTCCAGGAAATCCCGCCCGTCGGCCTTGACGGGGGCTGCCAAACCACTAAACTTCGGATGCTTGATGCCTCGCGACGGTCCCGTCGCAGATCCACCAACCGTTCAGAGCCGGCCCGAGGGAGCCGAACTCAGAACCCGGATCCCGGCGTCAGTTCCCGGTTCCAAACTCTAGGTTCCAACCTCTAGCAGAAAAACCGCGAACCCCTGTTTCCTTTCCTTCAATCACATCATCCACTTTATTGCGACACTGCTATGAATCTAACTGATCTAAAACGGAAACCCGTGGGCGACCTCATCGACATGGCCCGGGAAATGGGTTTAGAAAACCTCGCACGCTCACGCAAGCAGGAGGTCATTGCCGCCATCGTCCGCAAGCAGGCGAAGAACGGTGAGGACATCTACGGCGAAGGAACTCTGGAAATCCTGCAGGACGGTTTCGGTTTTCTCCGATCTCCGGACAGTTCCTACCTGGCGGGTCCGGACGACATTTACGTCTCGCCCAGTCAGATCCGGCGCTTTAATCTGCGCACCGGCGACACGCTCGCCGGTAAGATCCGGCCCCCGAAAGATGGCGAGCGCTACTTCGCGCTGCTCAAAGTAGACGAAATCAACTTCAGCGAGCCGAACAGCAAGAAACACAAGATTCTGTTCGAGAACCTGACCCCCCTGTTCCCCAACGAGCGGATGAAGCTAGAACGCGGTAACGGCAGCACGGAGGACCTTTCGGCACGAATCGTAGACCTGATCGCACCGATCGGTAAGGGTCAGCGGGCGCTGGTAGTTTCGCCGCCGAAAGCGGGAAAAACGCTGATGTTGCAGAACATCGCGCAGTCGATTGTTGCCAACAATCCGGATGTGGTGCTTATCGTACTGCTGATTGACGAGCGCCCGGAAGAAGTCACCGAGATGCAGAGATCGGTCCGCGGCGAGGTAGTCGCCAGCACCTTTGACGAGCCACCGTCGCGCCACGTCCAGGTAGCCGAAATGGTTATCGAGAAGGCAAAACGCCTCGTGGAACATCAGAAAGACGTAGTTATCCTGCTGGACTCCATCACCCGTCTGGCGAGAGCCTACAATACGATCGTCCCATCGTCCGGGAAGGTGCTGACCGGTGGCGTAGATGCCAACGCCCTGGAACGACCCAAAAGATTCTTTGGCGCAGCTCGTAACATCGAGGAAGGCGGAAGCCTGAGCATCATCGCTACCGCGCTGGTCGACACCGGCTCCAAAATGGACGAGGTGATTTACGAAGAGTTCAAAGGCACGGGTAACCAGGAACTGCACCTCGAACGAAAAATCGCCGAGAAACGCGTCTACCCGGCTATCAATATTCGCCGCTCTGCGACCCGGCGTGAAGAACTGCTGATGGGAGAAGAGGAACTGCAGCGGGTCTGGATCCTGCGCAAGCTTCTGCACGACATGGATGATGTCGCCGCAATCGAGTTCCTCATAGACAAGCTGAAAGACACCAAGACAAACGAAGAATTCTTTGCCTCGATGCGCACCCGCTGAAGCCGACCTGGCCCGCGGATCGAGGCCCGGGGCACGAAGCCCGGGGCACGAAGCCCGGGGCACGAGGCCCGCGGCACGACGCTCAAAGGGAGACTGAAGACTCTGTCAGCAGAAACCTACCGTTTCAGACTTCTCGCGGTTACCGACGGTCCCGTGCGGCTTTTGCGGCTCGAAGCCCCCGCAGACTTCAATTTCGACGCAGGTCAATATCTCGAAGTGGTGCATCCCGAAGGCCGCATTCCACTTTCTCTCGCCAGCGGGCCGTGGCGCCTACCTGAAATCCACCTGCACTACAGATCGACCCCGGGGATCACCGAAGCGCAGTGGATGGACGAGTTGCTGGCATCCGGAAACGACCTCGAAATCGCCGGACCGTCCGGAAGCATCCGGCTGCAGCCTCCGCTGACCGGACCCCTCGTGATCGTCAGCGGCGGAACCGGGGGTGCACAGGCCTTGAGCCTGATCGACACGCTGACCAAAGCACCACCGGATTGGCCGGTAGGCTTTCTGTGGTGCGCCGACGACGAAGATTCGCTTTACCTGCGTGACGAGCTGACAGCAATGGACCTACCCTGGCTACGCTGTGAATTTATTGTCGATGCGAGCAGAAGCAGTGATAACCGGGCCATGGTACGGCTCGGCGCGCTGGCTCCCGGATTCTCGTACCTGTTGGAGCCGCTCGCTGGCGGCAAGCGGGACCTGCCCAAAACGCAGGTGCTGCTGGGTGGCAGCCCGGGTTTCGTCTACGCGGTGACGGATCTGCTGGCGAACGCGGGCATACCGCCGGCGCAGATGCACTCGGACGTATACGACTACGCTCCCAGAAACTGAAAAACGGTTCCACGCGGGTGCAACGCGAGTGCAACGCCCATCACG
The DNA here is from genome assembly GCA_024640825.1 of Gammaproteobacteria bacterium. Lineage (GTDB taxonomy): Bacteria > Pseudomonadota > Gammaproteobacteria > Pseudomonadales > Azotimanducaceae > UBA7803. The sequence continues at coordinate 28,629 of JAHEEG010000013.1, read as the reverse complement.
CCTCCGCTTGGGCGGGCCCTTCGGGCAACGGCAGATCCGGCAGCGTGGGCGCCGCTTCCTGAAGGTGCTGACTGCCTCTGTCCACCTCCCCAAGCGCTGCACAGAGACGGCCAAGTTCCCCATGAATTTCAGCCGTACTGCGCAGGCGCAGGCTAGCCTCAAAGTATTCCCGGGCTTTCTCCCAGAGACGGTTCATCATGGCGATGCGCCCCAGCGTCAGAAGCAGGACCGGATCTTCAGGCTGCTTCTTCAACCAGCCTTCCGCTTCAGACAGCTGGCGTCGGGGGTTTTCAGACTGGAGGGTACCGTAAAGGCGCACCAGCTCGTCGTCCCAAAGGTGGTTGAGCGCCACGCGCACAACCTCCTCTGCCTCCGTCACATCGCCGCGCTCTGAGAGCAGCGAGGCGTATCGGAACACCAGGGTTTCCTGACGATGCAGATCTTTGGGCATCTGCTTCCAGACGGCTCTGATATCGTCGACGTCGGAGTCCAATCGGCCGCTCCAAATCTGGCGCTCCAGGTCCTGCAGCTGACCAGCATTAAATACCTTTCGTTTCTTCAGCGCCGGCATCAACTCCAGCAGCGCAGCCCAGTCCTGCAGATGCAGATAGCAGTCTGCAAGCAGATGAAGCACCTGGCTGTGCTGCGGGTTGAATGACCTCACCTGCAGGAGGGTCGCCAGGCACAGGTCCCACTGACCGGCGGAATGCTGCAATTCTGCCTGGGTGAGCCCCACCGCCAGGCGGGCACCTGGCGTGGATTCCCGGGCTTTGCCGAGAAGCTCGTCCCGGCCGGCCATATCCCCCAGAGCATTCGCGGCCCTGGCGGCATTCAGATAGTTGACCAGCGGTGCAGAAACTTTGGGAGCAGCACCCTCCAGACGATTGCGCGCCGCCGACCAGTCTCCTTCGGCCATCAGCAGCAGACCTGTTTCCGTCTGTTGCTGGGCGGAGCGAGCGCGCCGAGACTGACTCCAGGAACGAACGCGAACCGGACCTCGGGCCAGCCGAAGCGCCAGAAATACCAGGGCGCGAATCACGAAATACGCCACAATCATCAGCAGCACGGCGAACCAGAGGCTGGTTTCCACCGCCATATCATCGTAAGCCAGCAGCACGTATCCCGGATCCCGGATCACCAGCGCGCCCAGCAACCCCCCGAACATCAGCGCGATGAGAAAGACAAGCAGGCCTAGGCTCACGAGGGGCTCCGCAAGACGGATGCCAGCTCGTTGAGAGAGCCGGAGATATCGGGTAGCGGCCGATCCAGCGTCAAGTCGCTGAGGCTGCTCAGCTCGTCAATCATCCGCTGCACAGGCCGTTCCTCAAGGTCCAGATACGCCTCGATCCACTCCTGCGCCGTGGTCAGACTCTCCCGGTAGATCAACTGCTCACGACGAAGTGCCGCAAGCTGAGCCCTTTCCAGCATCAGGCGAAGGTTGAGCTCCAGATAGACGGCCTCGTCTGGCGCGAGCAGGGGTTTGACCGAACCGTCAAATCGTCGCAGCTGCAGATAGTGGCTGAGCTCATCGCCAAGCACGGCCCAGAATCCTTTCTGAGGGTCGGGCTGCGCCTGGTCATCGACCAGATACTCGGGCAGTCGCAGTGGCAGCTGATCCAGCTCTCCTTTGAGCGCTTCGAGACGCAGGAACAGGCCCTGCACATCTACACCTTCAACGTTGCCAAGGGCGAGAATTTCATCCGCCAACCGGGCGCGCACGGTATGCAGCGAGAAATCGTCCAGCTCCATCAGGATCTGATCGGCCGCTTTCAGCAGGCGCAGCGCGCTCGGCACGTCCCGCTCCATGAGCAGCCGGTGATTGGCAATGCGCAGCAGATACTGAGCTTCCGCCAACTGCCACTCCCGCGCCGATGGCGGGCCCTGCCGGCTGACCTCGTTGAGGGCCGTCAGCAGCGCCTCTTCGCTGGCGGCCAGGGCCGCTTCCTGGCTTTGCTGCAGCGCAGAAAGCGCATCCTGCTGCCGGGCCGACAGACTGCTCAGCCGGCTGTCCAGCGCCGCAACCCGCTGCTCCTGCGTCGCCATCTCGGCCCCCATCTGGGCCACCGTGTCAGCTTCCGGATTCAGATAGATCAGCAGATAGTAGAGATACCCGGCGCAAGCCAGCGCCGCCAGCGCAAGCAGCAGGCTCAGGCTGCCCAGCACCCTTCCCGGCCGTTTCGCACGCGACTCAGTGGAGCCAGCCTTGGCCGCACCGGCTGTAGCTTTCCCGCCTTTAGCCTCGCCCTTGGGCTCAGTTTTCGACGCGGTTTCCGATCTCGCCCGCTGAGGCTGGGTGTCCATTGTGTCCGTATCCGCAGGCCCGCTGGTCGTTGAACCTGCTTCCGTACCTTCGCTGGCACGCACGGGGTGTGAAGCGGGCGACGCGGTTTCCGCGCCGGTTCCAGCGGCGGTTTCCGAGGGCTGATTTCCTGCCGAACGCTCCTTGCCGTCCTCGGGGAGAAGCCACGGCCGGAGACCCTTCCGATCCTTGTCGTCTTCGCTGTCTGTGCTCATTTCGCTCCTGTGGCCCGCAGTGTTTCCAGCGTCCGCAACACGGCTGCAGTGTCAGCTCCGGCACAATCATGGATGTTGATAAATCCAAGTTCCACCCCGATCTCCGCTACCCGAACGGACGGCACCAGCAGCACCACTTCTGGTCGGCCATCCGCAGCAAACCACAGCCTGGCGATCTGCTCCAGGCCATCGCCGCTGGCTGCTACGATGGCCTCGACAGTGGAAGGCTCGACCGCCAGCTTACCTGCGGGGACACGCCGATAACAAACCAGCTTCTCGACACGCGCGCCGCGCCTGGAGAGAGCCGGCGCCAGCAGTTCGCGACCCGCCGCGCCGCAGACCACCAGAATTCGAGAATCGCGAACCTGCTGCAGCTCGGGCATGCCGAGCAAACCTTCCGACGACTGGGTGTGAGGTACCCGCGCATTCACCCCGGCTGCTTTCAAAACCGCGGCCGTGCGCTCACCCACGGCAAAAACGGCCGCGTTCCGCAGATCCAGATGCGGCAGGCCGCAGCGTACGGCATGCTCCGACAGAAAGACGACAAATTCGAATCCGTTCTCGGGATCCTCGACGCTGATCGGCTCGATATCGAGAACCGGCTGCACCAGAACCTCATAGCCCCGTTGCCGTAGCGCTGCAGCATGACGATCGGCTCCGGGCTGCGATCGGGTTATCCAGACCTGCACTTCAGGCGAGATCCAGGGTGTCGAGGAGCTCTGCGGCGCCCTGGGCGAGCAGCGCGGCGACCACCTCAGCAGCCACCTCCCGAGGTTCAGTGCCGGTGGCGGTGGCGCGCAGCAGGCGGGAGCCGTCGGGCGTGGCCAGCACCGCTCGCAGATGCAGGGTTTCGCCTAGAAGTACCGCATAGGCTCCCAGCGGTGCCGAGCAGTCCGCTCCCAGACCAGCGCTGACATGACGCTCGGCGCTGACACAGGCACTCACCCCAGGATCATTCAGCGGTGCGATAAGACCCTGCACATTTTCCGCCGCGCCCAGACATTCAATGCCCAACGCTCCCTGACCCGCAGCCGGCAGCGAATCCTCAACTTCCAAATACTCGGCAATGCGCTCGATCATGTTCAATCGCTTGAGGCCGGCGCTAGCAAGCAGCAGGGCGTCGTAGTGTCCCGAGTCGAGCTTGCCAAGCCGGGTACCCACGTTGCCACGTATCGGTTCCACACGAAGATCTGGCCGTCGCGCGCGCAGCTGCGACTGACGCCTGAGGCTCGCCGAGCCTATCCGCGCACCGTTCGCGATGTCTGCCAGCCCCCGCCCATCGGCGGTTACCAGTGCGTCCCGCACGTCGTCCCTAAAGCCGATGACGGGCAGCGCGAAGGGCGCCTCCAGCATGGCTGGAACGTCTTTCATCGAGTGCACCGCAATATCGGCCCGGCCATCTACAAGCGCCTGCTCCAGCTCCTTGATGAACAAACCCTTGCCACCTACTTCAGAAAGCGGGGACTGCAGCCAGCGATCTCCCTGGGTGCGCATCCCCAGCAGCTCGACCCGCAGACCGTCATGATGGGTTTCCAGCTGAGCCTTCACGAAGCGGGCCTGCCAAAGCGCCAGGGGACTTTCTCGGGTCGCAATCACGAGCTTCTGATTCAAGCGCCTGTACCTTTCTGCCAATTAAAGCCGCGCACTAGAGGTGCTTCATGATCCGGCGCACACCTGCCAGGTGTCGCCGGCTGACCGCCAGGGTTTCGCCAATGTCGCGCAGACGGATCTCGGGTTGACCGGCCGCGGAACGCTGCAGGCCTTCGATGTGGCCAGCGGCAATCAACGCGTTACGGTGAATACGGACAAAAAGTTCGCCGAACTCCTGCTCCAGGTCCCGAAGCGGCTCGTCGATGATCACCTCCCCCCCCTTGTGACGGACGGAAACGTACTTCTGATCCGCCTGGAAATAGCGGATGTCTTCTACGGGAATAAGCTCGATGCCGCGGCGCGTTCTGGCTGATATATGCGTTCGCCGCTGCGAATCCTGCTCACCCAGCGCCACGAGCTGTGCTTTGTTCACGCGCCGCGCCTTGGCCAGGGCAGCAGCAAGGTTCTCACTACGCACCGGCTTCAGGAGATAGCCCACTGCCTGCAGATCGAAAGCCTGAATGGCGTGCTCTTCATAGGCAGTGCAGAAGATGACCGCTGGGGGCTCGGTCAGCTCGGCCAGGTGTCTGGCGGTCTCCAGGCCGTCCATGCCCGGCATGCGGATGTCCAGGAGAACCACCTCGGGTTCCAGGCCCTGCGCCTGCTCGAGCGCGGCCAGCCCGTTACTGGCCTCGCCGACCGCCGCATAACCTTCCAGCGCGCTTACCATTCTGGCAAGACGTTCGCGTGCCAGCGGCTCATCATCCACTATAAGGACTTTCATCGCCGGTCATCTTCCATTGGCTGGCCCTCTCTGGGCGAACCTCAGCTTGCGCTTTTTCCCGAACTCTGTAGCGCAGCGACTGGGTATCTCAACGTGGTAACGAAGCTCGCTTCCTGAATCTGCGTCTTGAGCTCGGCCCTCGATCCGTAAAACACTGCCAGACGGCTGCGGATATTTCCGATAGCCATTCTGTTCCCCTGACTGTGACCTTTGTTCGCAACCTCCGCCAGCGGGTTGGTTATTTCAACGTGTACTTCCGCGTTCGTAAACCAGATCCGCAGCCGCACAACACCACCCTCAGGCAGCGGCTGTATACCGTGATAAATCGCGTTTTCCAACAGCGGCTGCAACGTGAGAAGCGGAATACGGGCCCCCGCAGGAATGTCGCCCACTTGCCAGTCCAACTGCAGACGGCTACCCAATCGGAGCGCCTCGATACGCATATAGCGCTCGCACAGAGCCAGCTCTTCCGAGAGGGGCACCTGATTACCGGCATCGTTGAGGCTGGCTCGGAACAGCTCCGAAAGATCTTCCACGACCGATTCTGCAGTTTCGGGATCGGAGGCGATGAGACTGGCAATGATGTTCATGCTGTTGAACAGAAAATGTGGCCTGATGCGCGATTGCAGTGCCTGAATGCGTGACTGCAGTTCGGACTGCTCCTGCATCCTCAACTGCTGTTGCACATAGAAATAGCGCAGCGCCATGGCGCTGATAATGCCCGCTATCACCAGCTGGCCGGCAATACTCTCCCAGTCCACGCCGCCCAGACTGGCCGAGCCCGCCAGAATACGATCCGCACAGATACCCACCGCAAGCGTCACCAGCATGACGATCACGAAGGCCACCAACGCACCGGCAACAACCGAAAAACGACTCAGGGCCGCCCTGAGGCTGCAGAGCACTCCGGCGCTTACCAGGGCTACCCACTGCACCCCCAGCGAGGTCAGCGCAAATCGCATCCAGGAAGGTTCACCGCCACTGAATAACATCACCAGAACGAGAAGCTCACCGAAAAGCACAAGCAGCGAAATCGCTGCCGGCGTGCAGAGATTGGGCACCAGAAAATGCGAATCCCCTGCTACCGGCAGGCTTGGCGACGCGGCTTGACTGTTATACTTGGCCATCTCGCAAAACTTACTCTGGGAACCTCCCGATCATGAGCCAACAAGCCAAGCCCTGGGGCGGTCGCTTCACCGAGGCGACAGACGCATTCGTGGAGTCCTTCACCGCGTCGGTCAGCTTTGACCGGCGCCTGTATCATCACGATATCGAAGGCTCCATAGCGCACGCCAGCATGCTGGCAGCCGTGGGGGTCCTCACCGAAAACGAGCGCGACAGCATCGTATCGGGATTGCAGGAGATTCACAAAGAGATAGACGAGGATCGATTCGAATGGCGTGTGACGTTAGAAGATGTGCACATGAACATCGAAAGCCGGCTCATCGAACTCATCGGCGACACCGGCAAGAAGCTGCATACCGGTCGATCACGCAACGACCAGGTTGCCACTGATATCCGTCTCTATCTGCGCGACGAGATTGACACGCTCATCAACATCGAAACCGAGCTCCTGAGCGCGCTGCTGGATCTTGCCGAGAAGCACGCCGATACCGTCATGCCCGGCTTCACGCATCTGCAACCCGCGCAACCTACTACTTTCGGACATCACCTGCTGGCATGGTTCGAGATGCTGCTGCGAGATCGGGAACGCCTGGTCGACTGCCGTCGGCGGGTGAATATTCTGCCGCTGGGCAGCGCGGCCCTGGCTGGCACCACCTTTCCGATCGACCGCGAAAAGGTCGCATCAATGCTGGGCTTCGACGGCATCTGCGAGAACTCCCTCGACGGGGTGAGCGATCGCGATTTCGCCATCGAGTTCTGCGGTCTTGCCAGCCTCACCATGGTGCACCTTTCCCGGTGGAGCGAGGAGCTGGTGCTCTGGTCATCCCAGCAGTTCTCCTTCATCGAACTGCCGGACCGCTTCTGCACTGGGTCGAGCATCATGCCGCAGAAGAAGAATCCCGACGTGCCAGAGCTGGTGCGAGGCAAAACTGGCAGGGTGGTTGGCGATCTGACGGCCCTTCTGATGCTGATGAAGAGCCAGCCGCTGGCCTACAACAAAGACAATCAGGAGGACAAAGAACCGCTGTTCGACGCCGTGGACACGCTGCGCGACTGTCTCACCGCCATGCGGGGTCTGGTACCGGCTATCAATCCACATCATGAGCGTATGCGGGATGCCGCGGCCGCTGGCTTCACCACGGCTACCGACCTGGCCGACTATCTGGTACGCCATGACGTGCCTTTCCGCGACGCCCACGAAATCGTCGGCCGCAGCGTCGGATTCGCGCTGAGCAAGGGTGTAGACCTGGCCCTGTTATCGCTTGAAGAGCTGAAACAGTTTGCCGGCGAGCAGATAGACGCCGACGTGTTTGACGTGCTCACCGTCGAAGGATCGGTAAAGGCCAGAAATCACATCGGCGGCACAGCGCCCGACCAGGTCAGGGCTGCAGTCAAACGGGGCCGCAGTCGACTACGGGCATGAGCGCTTCCGCCTAACGGGGCAGAAACGCGAAAATAGCAGGCCCGAGCTTCGAGAGCGCGGGCCGCTTCCATACTTCAAACATGGTTTCCATCGCCCGCCCAGGTCCCAACGGCTGGTGCCGGAAGCGTTGCCCATTCTCTACCACAGCAAGCATCCAGGCCTTCCCGGGTTCGCCAACCATCAGGCGCCATTCGGAAGAGACAACGTGGTGCTCCCCCATGGGGGATTGGGTATCCAACGCATAGATTCACGACGCTGTCCGGCTCGAGCTGAGCGGAACGCTCACCGCGATTCGCCTGCTGTTCGGAACTCCGGCGACGACGCACTGTCCGTGTATACTTCGCGGTTTTACATTGGGATGTCGACGATGCGCTGGCTATCGCTCCTGGTTTTGAGCCTCAACGTCGCCATGTGTGGACAGACAGGACCTCTGCGCCTTCCTGAGGAAACGCTTGCCTCGATAACGATGGCAGATGCCGGCCAGACACAAAGTGCAGGCCTGGCGCAAAGTCCCGGCTCGACCCGGAAGTAACGTGAACCCATTCTCCCGACAAGATGGCGAGCTGCTCGCCGATGGCGTGCGCCTGAGCGATATCGCAAACAGCATCGGCACGCCCGTCTACGTATACTCGAGAAGCTATTTCGAGGCCCGCTACCGGGCCCTGCAGGCGGCCCTGGCACCGCTCGACGCGCGGATATGCTACGCCGTTAAGGCCAACTCAAACCTCAGCGTTCTGCGCTGCTTTCAGGCGCTGGGCGCCGGCTTCGACATCGTCTCCGGCGGCGAGCTGCAGCGCGTGATGGCTGCTGGAGGCAATCCCGAGACAGTCGTATTTTCGGGCGTCGGCAAGAGCGAGGCAGAGATCGATTTTGCCCTCAAGCTGAACATCGGCTGTTTCAACGTGGAAAGCCGCCAGGAACTCGATCGCCTGTCACAACGAGCATCTATGCTTGGCCGCGTTGCACCCATCTCAGTGCGGGTGAATCCGAACGTCGACGCCGGCACCCACCCATACATTTCCACCGGCCTGAAGACGAACAAATTCGGGGTTCCGGTATCGGAAGCCGAAACCATGTATCAGCGAGCCAGCGCTGACCCCGCGCTTGAAGTCGTCGGCATCGACTGCCACATCGGCTCTCAGATCGCGTCCGCCGAACCTCTGCTGGAAGCTCTGGACAGCCTGCTCGAACTGGTAAACCGGCTGAACGCGCAAGGGATTGGCCTGCGCCACGTGGATCTGGGCGGCGGGCTGGGCGTGCGCTACAAGGACGAACCGGATTTCGATCTGGAAACCTACAGCGCCGCGCTCAAGAAGAAACTCACGGGAAGCGCTCTGCAGCTCGTCCTTGAACCCGGTCGATATCTCGTCGCCAACGGTGGCGTGCTGCTGACTCGCGTCGAGTACCTGAAGCCGTCGGCAGACGACGGCCGCAGCTTTGCCATTGTCGACGCGGCGATGAACGACCTCATCCGCCCCGCCCTGTATCAGGCTTGGCACGACATCGAACCCGTAAATCAGGCCGCGAAACATGCCCGCACAGCCAATTGGGACATCGTCGGTCCGGTATGCGAGAGCGGCGATTTCCTCGCACATGACCGCGAAATGGCGCTGGCGCCAGGAGACCTGCTGGCGGTGCTCTCTGCGGGCGCTTACGGCATGGTGCAGAGTTCGAACTACAACTCCAGGCCCAGGCCTGCCGAGGTAATGGTGGAGAATGGACGTTTCCGGCTGATCCGCCGTCGCGAAAACAGTCGGGAGCTGCTGTCGCTGGAGAGAGACCTGGATGGCTAGGAACCGCGAGACTGAGCGCCTGCAGTTCGCCAAGATGCACGGGCTTGGCAACGATT
>JAHEEG010000013.1:0-19334 GCA_024640825.1 Gammaproteobacteria bacterium | reverse complement strand
CATGGTGCTCGACCTTGTCACCCAGCAGTGGGAGCCAACGCCCGAGCAGGTTCGCACCTGGGCTGACCGGAGAACAGGCGTCGGCTTCGATCAGCTGCTGCTCATCGAGCCGCCCACAGACCCCGAAGCTGATTTCCGCTACCGCATCTTCAATTGCGACGGCACTGAGGTCGAGCAGTGCGGCAACGGCGCCCGCTGCGCCGCCTACTACATCGCGTACCGAGGTCTCAGTCCCAAGCCCGTGCTGCACATGCAGACACTGGGCGGCGCAATCACTACGCGTCTGGGCGAGGGAGATATGATAGAAATCGATATGGGAGAGCCTGACCTTGCACCTCAGGCAGTGCCTTTCGACCCGGCAGCCGGCGAAGACGTCTTTCCCGTGGAAGGATCAACGCTGACCTATGACCTCGAGGTCCTTGGCGAGCATCACCAGATCACGCCGGTTTCCGTGGGCAATCCGCACTGCGTGCTGTTTGTGCCCAACGTCGCGGATGCGCCCGTTCAAGCACTGGGCGCCGAACTCGTCAGACATCCCATATTCCCAGAGGGCGCAAACATCGGCTTTTGTCAGATCGTGGATCCGGGGTTTATCCGGCTTCGCGTATTCGAGCGGGGCGTTGGTGAAACTCGCGCCTGCGGAACAGGCGCCTGCGCGGCGGTGGTTGCGGCCCAGCTGCTGGGCAATGTGAGTCATCGGGTAAAGGTTTCCCTGCCCGGCGGCAAAGTCCGTATCAGCTGGCAGGGCACCGGATCCACCGTTAAACTTACGGGCCCCGCCACCCTGGTGTTCGAAGGCCAGATCCAGGCATGATCTCGACGCCATGAACACAACCAGCGAAGACAAGATTCCCGCCACCGAAGAACAGGTCATCATTTTCCTGCGCAACCACCCGGGTTTCTTTCAGGAGCACCCGCATCTGCTCTCTGAGTTGAATCTGCCTCACGAATCCGGAAGCGCGATATCCCTCGTCGAGCGACAGGTGGCAATTCTGCGTGAGCGCAACATGACCATGCGCAGGCGCATGAATGAACTCATGCAGACCGCGAAAGACAATGACGTGCTGTTCCAGAAAACTCGTGCGCTGACCCTGGAATTGCTGCATGTGAATGGCTGGCACGAACTCAACGAAGTGCTCGCCACTTTCGTGCTCACCGATTTCCACGCCGATTTCGTCTGCTGTCATCTTGAAAATGTAAACGTCAGTCTGGACCATCTGACCGGAGGAGCCCGCCCGCTGCCCAGCGAGCAGCACCTGCACGGCAACTATCCGATCTGCACCGCTTTACGCACAGAGGAACTGAGCGCGCTGTTTCCCGGCGAGAGGCCGGAGGGCGCTGGCAGCGCCGTTCTAGCGCCGCTGGATCTGGAGAATCAAGCCGGCTGCCTGGCCATCGGCAGCCGTGACCCGAAAATGTTCACGCCAGACATGGACAGCCTTTTCGTTACCTATATTGCCGAAGTGCTTTCCAGGGTCGTGCAACGTCTGGGATCTCTCTGAGCGGTCCATGAAAGACCCGGATCTGCAGCAATTCCTGAACTATCTGCAGTTCGAACGCCGCTACTCGGCCAATACCATCAATGCCTACCGTCGAGACCTTGAGCGTTTCGTGCAGCACGCTCAGCGGCCCTGGACGGAGGTCAAAGGACATGACATATCAAGTCACATCGCAAGGCTGCACGGAAGCGGGCTCAAACCCCGCAGTATCCAGAGGGCGCTGTCGAGCCTGCGTAGCCTGTTCCGCTTTCTCAAACGCGAAGGACGGGTTGCCGAGGACCCGACCACCGGCAACCGTGCACCCAAAACCCGCGGCCGCCTTCCCGGAACTCTGGATACAGACCAGGCTTCCAGGCTCTTCCAGTTCGAGGCCACGACAACGCTCGAGAAGCGCGATCGAGCCATGGCCGAGTTGCTCTATGGCAGCGGGCTACGCCTGTCAGAGCTCGCCGGCGCCAATCTCGAGGATCTTGATCTGGACGCCGGGTACATCACGGTTCGCGGCAAGGGGGGCAAAGTACGCCAGGTGCCCCTGGGCAGCCACTGCGTCGCATCAATACGCGTCTGGCTGACCGTGCGGAAGGGTTCAACAGCCGGAGAGACGGTCGGCCAGGCCGGGCCGGACCCGCTGTTCACAGGGCGGCCGGGGCGCCGCATCAGCCCACGGACCGTACAGATGCGCCTGAAGAAGCTCGGTCTTCAACAGCTGGGCAGCGATCAGCTGCATCCCCACATGCTGCGTCATAGCTTTGCCAGCCATCTGCTGGAGTCTTCGAGCGATCTGCGCGCCGTGCAGGAACTTCTCGGCCATTCCGACATCTCAACCACACAGATCTATACGCACCTGGATTTTCAGCACCTCGCCCGCGTATACGACGCCGCGCATCCTCGCGCACAGCGCCTCAAGCGGGCAAAAGAAGACTGATGCCTGACGTAAAACTCATCACCTTCGACCTGGACAACACGCTGTGGGACGTCGACAGCGTCATTCGCAAAGCGGAAAAAAGCTTGCGCGCCTGGCTGCTGGAAGAAGTGCCGGAGGTTGTAGCCCGCTACTCGCCGGAGGCGATGATCGAGCTGCGAACGGCACTGCTCCGGGAAAATCCGCAGTGGCGTCACAATCTGTCTCTGCTCAGAGAAGAGCTGTTGTATCAGGCGATCCGCCAGAGCGGCTACGGAGAGCGCGAAGCCAGACAACATGCGGCCAATGCGTTCGCGGTATTCCTCGACGCCCGCCACCAGGTGGAGTTTTTTGCCGGCGCTCTGGACGCGCTGGCCGAGCTTGCCAGGGACTTTGTCCTTGGAGCACTCACCAACGGCAACGCCGACATCGGCAAGCTGAACCTCGACCGCTACTTCTCTTTCGGCTACTCGGCGGCTTCCGTTGGCGTGGGCAAACCGGCGCCGGACATATTTCACGCGGCCCTGCGACACGCCAACGCCGGCGCCACAGAGACCATCCACATCGGGGACCATCTGGTCGACGACATACACGGTGCCAATGAGGTGGGCATCCATACCATCTGGGTCAACCTCAAGCAGGAGGATCTTCTGGAAGACAGCTCGGCTCCCACACACACGGTACACGAGGTCGAACAGATTCCCGGCGCCGTGCAGCACATCATATCCGCCGACTGATCGACAGCCGCCGCACCCCTGCCCGCGGTCGGCTGAACGCGTGAGGCCCCAATTTAGCCCCTCGGGAAAACGAAAGAAGATTCAGACCGCGATTGGTCAACCGCTCGACGGGGTGCAGATCTACAGTCGGGCGTGGTTGGCGACGAAGTCCCTGACCGCATTCAGGGTGGCTGGAATCACCGTGCGGCGGGTCGGCAGACCCCGCAATAATTCGAGGGCTGCGTGGTGGGCAACGTCGGCGCCGACGGCTTTGTTCACAGCTTCAGGGAACTTGGCCGGATGCGCCGTTGCCAGGCAGATCTTAGGCCCGGCCGCCGCGATCTGCTCCGCTGCGGCCAGACCAACAGCCGTATGGGGGTCGAGAAGATAACCGTGAGACTCGTAGGTGCGCCGAATGACACTCAGGGTGTCTTCCACGCCAATCGCAATGGCAGCAAAGTCTTCATCACGCCCAGGCGAGTCCAGCACCGCACGCCCCGTGGAGGAGAAATCGTTCATAAAACGGCGGAGGCGTTCACTGTCCTCATCGAGCAGGTAATAAAGGTAGCGTTCGAAGTTGCTCGCGACCTGAATGTCCATTGCGGGCGTCACCGTAAAGCGAACTTCACCGCGTTGATAAACGCCGGTACTGAAAAAAGCCGAAAGGATGTCATTTTCATTCGTGGCGAGAACCAGGCGTTCGATGGGAAATCCCATTCGCTTGGCCAGGTAACCGGCGAACACGTTGCCGAAATTACCCGTGGGCACGTAAAACGTAACCGGCGCCCCGGCGTAGAGTTTCAGACTGGCGTAACCGTAGTAGACGATCTGTGCCAGCACGCGGGCCCAGTTGACAGAGTTGACTGCACCCAGTCGGTAGGTGCTCTTGAACGGCAGGTCGGCAAACAGCGTCTTCATCAGGTTCTGGCAGTCATCGAAGCTGCCTTCAACCGCCAGGCAGTGCACATTGGCGTCCGCTACCGTTGTCATCTGGAGTTCCTGCAGCTCGCTCACCCGGCCGTCCGGGAACATGACGAAAATATCGATTTCCGGCAACCCACGAACCCCATAAATCGCGGCGCTGCCGGTATCCCCGCTGGTTGCCCCCAGGATGTTCAGGTGCTCGCCGCGGCGGCTGAGTATGTACTCGAACAGCTGACCGAGCAGCTGCAGCGCCACGTCCTTGAAGGCCAGCGTCGGACCGTGAAAGAGTTCGACGACGTTGATATCACCCACAGGAATCAGCGGTACGACTTCCGGGTGACTGAAAGTGGCATAGGCGCTTCGTACCAGGGGTTCAAGGTCTTCCAGCGGAATGTCATCGATGTACAGCGGCAGAATCTTCAGCGCCAGATCGACGAATCCCAGCTCGCGCCATTCGCCCAGCCGGGACCTCACGTCAGGAATCTCTTCTGGTAACAGCAGACCGCCGTCCGGCGCGAGCCCGGTTATGACCGCATCTTGAAACGACAGAGGCGACGTTTCACCTCTGGTGCTGATGTATCGCATGACCCCAGGAAACCCCGTAACACAAGCGCGCTATTGTAAGGGCGCATCCGGGGGATGGAACCCCGCTGAAGGCGGAGCCTCAAAAACGCCGTGCGTTCTCCGCAGCAAATCTCGTTAGACGCCAGGCCTCAGATTGAGCCCCGTCCGTAGTTGTTTTCCGGTCTCTTGGGCGGGTCGGCCCGGAAGTCCACCGGCACTTCCTCGATGCTGCCGCCTTGGTTCAGAAAACGTTCGACGTCTTCGGCCAGCTGGCTGCGAACCGGTTCTTTGATCTCGATGCTGTGTGTATCTGTCGGCGCTGAAGTATTTGTCTGTTCGGTCATGATCATCGCTATGTTGTCGGAACCCATGATTTATAGAACAGATTCGCAGAAGCGCAAGAAAGGCGAAAAAAAAGGGGCGCCGCAGCGCCCCTCCAGAAGTCCTCTCGAAACGGTTCGATCAGACGGTAGTTTTCACAAATTCCGGATAGGCCTCGAGGCCGCATTCCGAAAGGTCGACGCCCTCGTACTCTTCCTCCTCCGAAACCCGAATGCCCATGACGGCTTTCAGAATAAACCAGACAATCAGGCTGGTTATGAAAACCCAGGCGAAGATGGCTACGATTCCCAGCAGCTGGGCGCCAATCGTCGCGTCGGGGTTGGAGATGCAGACCGCCAGCAGGCCCCAGATCCCAGCCGCGCCGTGAACCGAGATCGCACCCACCGGGTCGTCAATCTTCATACGGTCCAAGGCAACGATGGAAAAGACCACCAGCACGCCGCCGACAGCGCCGATGAGCATCGACAGCGGTGCGCTGCCTGTCAGGGGCTCCGCTGTAATAGAAACCAATCCGGCCAGAGCACCGTTGAGCGCCATAGTGAGATCGGCCTTGCCGAACAGAAGTCGAGCCGTAATCAGCGCCGCAATCAGACCGCCGCAGGCGGCTATGTTGGTATTGACGAACACCTGCGCCACCGCGTTGGCTTCGTCGACATTACTGACCATGAGTTCCGACCCACCGTTAAAGCCGAACCAGCCAAACCAGAGGATGAACATGCCCAGGGTCGCAAGCGGCAGGTTTGCACCGGGAATGGCGTTGACCTGGCCATCAGGACCGAAC
The DNA here is from genome assembly GCA_024640825.1 of Gammaproteobacteria bacterium. GTDB lineage: Bacteria > Pseudomonadota > Gammaproteobacteria > Pseudomonadales > Azotimanducaceae > UBA7803. Next base: position 13,607 of record JAHEEG010000013.1, on the reverse strand, counting down.
TTGCCCTTACGAGCCCCAAGCAGCAGGACCCCTGCCAGGGCCGCTGCAGCGCCGCACATGTGAACCACGCCTGAACCTGCAAAGTCCAGGAATCCAGCTTCGTTGAGCGCGCCGCCACCCCACTTCCAGAAGCCCTGGACGGGGTAGATGAAGCCGGTCATGACCACGGCGAAGGTAAGAAACGCCCACAGCTTCATCCGCTCGGCGACAGCGCCGGAGACGATGGACATGGCGGTCGCCACGAACACCACCTGAAAGAAGTAGTCGGACCGCACCGAATAGTAGGTGTCACCACCGGAAGCAAGTACCGCTTCCGTCGAGTTCTCTTCGCCAATCAGGGTACCGAAGATGGGTATCCAGGAACCCTCTCCTGCACCTGGATACATGATCGCATATCCGCACAGCAGGTACATGATGCAGGCAATCGCGAACAGCGCTACGTTTTTGGTCAGGATTTCTGACGTATTCTTTGCGCGTACCAGCCCGGCTTCCAGCATGGCAAAGCCCGGCGCCATGAACATGACCAGGGCGCCCATAACGAGGAAATAGAAGGTATCCAGGGCGTAGTTAGTTTGAATCAGATCTTCCACAATCTTTCTCCTTGGGGACGAGCCGCGGTGCTATCGAACAAAGCCGCGGCCAAGCCGTCAGACGGCGTCTATCCCAGTTTCTCCCGTACGAATTCGTACGACTTCTTCAAGGCCGGTGACAAAAATCTTGCCGTCCCCAACCTTCCCCGTGTTCGCAGACTTGGTAATAGTCTCCAGCACCTGCTCCAACATGCCGTCGTCGACTGCGACCTCAATTTTCACCTTGGGGAGGAAGTCAACTACGTACTCGGCGCCACGATACAGCTCGGTGTGACCTTTCTGACGACCGAACCCTTTCACTTCGGTAACCGTCATGCCTTGCACGCCGATATCCGACAGCGCTTCACGCACGTCGTCCAGCTTGAAGGGCTTGATAATGGCTGTTATCAGTTTCATTTAGTTATCTCCTGTCGAATCGAGGGTGCACGTCTCTCAACGGAGCACAAAAGCCCCGTTGAGAGAATCTGTGGAAGATCTGTGCGACCCCGATTCTCTCTCAATCACAAGCTTTTCGATACCGAGAGGACCACGGTGTCGTCGCAGATGTCCTTGGTACCGAAGCACTCTTTGCTGCCGATATCCAAGCCCACATAGGCGAGCGACCAGTCGAGATCGAAGTAGCTGGTAGAGACGCCTACGCTGTAGTCCCAATACTTATCTTCTTGAAACAGGAAGGATTCTTCATCAAAGGAGTTGTAGCCGACGTGCAGATCCAGCGAGAACGCATCGCCCAGAGGAATGCTGTAATCGCCATACAGGTACCAGAACTCGCCGGTCTCGGCGAAGTAATCGTCGGCGTAGTTGACCCCCACCGTCGCGCCCATGAATCCGAGGCTGGCAGCCAGCTCCCAGTAGTCCAGATCCACACCCGCACCGTCTTTCGGGTAGGCGTAGTACAGATAGCTGACGTCGAGGTCCAGCCCTTCGGTTATGGCGCCTGCCCAACCGGCGTAGAAATCCATCTCGATGGCGCCACCTGCGCTGAAGTTGACGTTCGACGCCCAGGTACCGGCGTAAACACCGTTGTCGAAAGCGACGTCGAAACCGCCCTGTATGGCCGGCGAAAGCTCACCGGCATTCTGCGATATGCCGCGGAAGCGATAGTCGCTGACCAGCGCCACGTTTCCGGACACTTCGGCAGCCTGTGCGGTAACGGCTCCGCTGACCAGCAGAACGCCAAATAGCGCGGATATTAATTTCGTTTTCATGGTGAGTTCCTCTATCTCCTTATAATGTTTCAGCCTTGAAGGCACGGTCAGTCAACCGCTGCTTACCCAAAGGCATATTCTGTGCCAGGTTTTTTTCCTTCCTGTTTTCAGGCAGATAGGCGGAGGGAACACGATTCAATGATATCCTTCTTGGATATCGCACCATATATGTGCGATTTCTGGCGATCTACGCACTATTTTAGAGCATTTTGCGGGCATCAGGCGGGCGAGGGGAACCGCAGAGCACCTACACCACTCCGCGGCGATTTCGCATCGACGGTGCGCTGAGGCAGCCGCTAAGATGCGCCTTCCAACTCGAGGATCCGGGTATCGCCATGAATCAGGAAACCATCGTCACCGACCTCATGAATCGTCTTCGGGACCAGCTGCGCAACGCTATTCCGTCCCAGACCCTGGACGCGGCAATGGATCAGGCACGCCGCGCGCTACACCAGGGTCTTTCGGATTTCGACCTGGTTTCCCGTCAGGAGTTGGAAGCGCACCTGAAGACGCTGGCGCAGCTCCAGCAGACGGTCGAGCGGCTGGAGCGCCGTATCGGCGAGCTGGAAAGCCGGTAAAGCAGTCGCCGGAACGCGGGCAACACCTGCATGCCGCTGGAGGGTGTCAGGCTGGACGAAGGCCACCGGTCATACAGCCGGGCACTGGTTGGCATGACCGCACCAAGAGTGACTGTCGAAACTCACCTCCCCGGCGGGCTGCCCGGCTTCACGCTCGTGGGCCTGCCCGAAACCGCGGTCCGGGAAGCGCGCGATCGGGTCAAGAGTGCCATTCAGACCTGCGGCCTGGAATTTCCCCTGGGTCGGGTCGTGGTTAACCTGGCCCCGGCGGAGCTGGCCAAGGAGGGCGCCCGGTTCGACCTGGCAATCGCAGTGAGCGTGCTGTGCGCCACCGGCCAGCTGCCCAAAGAGCGGGTGTCGAAATTCGAGTTTCTCGGCGAGCTGGGGCTCTTTGGCGACCTCAGAGCAACCCGCGGCTGTCTGTGCGCCGCGCTGTCCATAGAGCAGGAAAAAATCGAGCAGAGAACAGCCGGCGCAACTCAGATAGAAACGCCCGTGGCCCTGATCGTGCCTCTGGCCAACGGGCATGAATGCCTGCAGGACTCGGCAACGCGCCTCCAGCCGGCAGGTCACCTGATGGACGTGGTGCGCTTTCTCAGGTCCCCCGAGAAATTTCCCCTGCCCGCGCCGGTGCGGGCCACAGCAACCCCATCACCCCATCAGGCGGTCATAGGCCTTGCCGATGTCCATGGCCAGGAGGCAGCCAAGCGGGCCCTGGTCATTGCGGCAGCAGGCGGCCACCACCTGCTGCTGGTAGGGCCTCCGGGAACCGGGAAGACCATGCTCGCTCAGCGCATGCAAAGCCTGTTACCCCCGCTGGACGATGCCAGCGCGCTGGAGGTTGCAGCCATCTACTCCGCCGCGGGTCTGACACCCCCTCGCCTGGGCCAGGCGCCCTTCCGAGAACCTCACCACTCGTCATCGGCACCGGCGCTCGTGGGCGGTGGCAGCAAGGCACTGCCAGGAGAGATCTCACTGGCCCACCGCGGCGTGCTGTTCCTGGACGAGCTGCCTCATTTCAAGCCCAGCGTTTTGAACCTGCTGCGGGAACCGCTGGAGTCCCGGCAAATAGCCATCGCGAGAGCCGCCTACCGTGCGAAATTTCCGGCGGCCTTCCAGCTGATCGCAGCCATGAACCCCTGTCCCGCCGGACGGCTGTGCGAGCAGCAAAGCTGCCGCTGCAGCTCCGACCAGGTGCGCCGCTATCAGGGCCGGATATCGGGGCCTCTGCTGGATCGCATCGACCTGCACGTCTCCGTACCGCCGGTACCCGAGCATCTGGTGCTCAAAAACAGCGAAGCGGACCTTCAGGCAACAGAACGGATCGCGCAGATAGCCCGGGCACAGGCTGCCCAGCGACGCAGACAGGGCGTGTTGAATGCAGACATGAGCGGGCAGCAGTTGATACGGCTGGCAGGCCTAAGCGCCCAGGCGCACAGCCTGCTGACTCGAGCCGCCGTCCGCTATCGATTGTCGGCCCGCAGCGCGCATCGAGTGCTGAGAACGGCCCGCACGGTAGCCGATCTGGATGAATCCACGTGCGTGTCCACCGAACATGTTTCCGAAGCCCTGGGTTTCAGAGCGCTGGACTGGGAAGGCGGGTTGGGAATGGCCGCCTTCTGAGCGTGGCGGGGTTATTGAGTCTGGCTGATCATATAGTCCATGGCGCCCCGCAGTTCTTCATCGGAGCAGCTCATGCAGGTGCCTTTGGGCGGCATGGCGTTGATGCCGTTGATCGTGTGCTCCCAGAGCGTGTCGGTACCCTGGGCAATACGTGGCGCCCAGGCATCAACTTCACCCAGGATGGGCGCGCCGCTAACACCTGCCGCGTGGCAGGCGACGCAGAACTGGTTGTACACCGCCTCGCCGGATAGCGGTCCCGACGCGACCGCGGCAGCAGCCTGGCCGCAATCTTCTCCAGCCCGACACAGGTCTCCGAAAGGCTGCAATCGAGCCGAAATCTCGTCATCAGACCCAGGCGGAACCACGTCCGCGGTAACGGTTTGAGCACCCAGACTCAGCACCAGGAGGGACACAGAGGCTGCTGCTACGCCGATAATACGCTTACTGATCACGTACGCTTCTCCAAAGCATCAAAAACACGGGTAATCGGGGATCCGCCAACGGGGAAACCGCCAGAGCGGCGCGCGATTATAACGGCCTTAGGCGGTTGCGTCGAACAGCTCCCGACCAATCAGCATTCTGCGTATCTCGCTGGTTCCAGCACCGATCTCGTAAAGCTTTGCATCGCGCAATAAGCGGCCGGCGGGATACTCGTTGATGTAGCCATTACCACCGAGCGCCTGTACGGCTTCCGCCGCCATCCAGGTCGCCTTCTCGGCGGCGTATAGAATGCAGCCCGCAGCATCGATGCGCGTCGTTCTACCCGCATCGCAGGCCTGAGCGACGGCGTAAACATAAGCCCGGGCCGCGTTCATGGTGCTGTACATGTCCGCCAGCTTGCCCTGCATCAATTGAAAGGTCCCAACGGGGCGCCCGAACTGCTGTCGTTCGTGAACATAAGGAAGCACCAGATCCATGCAGCTCTGCATGATGCCCAGCGGCCCTCCGGCGAGCACGACTCGTTCATAGTCCAGACCGCTCATGAGGATATTAACGCCCTGGCCAACCACCCCAAGGACCTGGGATTTGGGGACCTCACAATCCTCGAAAACCAGCTCGCAGGTGTCCGAGCCCCGCATCCCCAGCTTGTCGAGCTTCTGAGCGGTCGTGAATCCGGCCATGCCCCGCTCGATGAGAAACGCGGTAATCCCCCGGGAACCCAAAGACGGATCCACCGTCGCGTAAACCACCAGCACGTCGGCCCCGGGCCCATTGGTGATCCACATCTTGTTCCCGTTCAGAATGAACACTTCGCCCTTGTCCTCTGCTCGCAGTTTCATGCTGACGACGTCGGAGCCGGACCCGGGTTCGCTCATCGCCAGGGCTCCCAGGTGCTCGCCGGAAATCAGCCTGGGCAGATAGCGATGCTTCTGCTCCTCGGACCCGTAGCGCCGAATCTGATTGACGCAGAGATTGGAATGCGCGCCGTAGGACAGCCCTACAGAGGCCGATGCGCGGCTGACCTCCTCCATGACCACGCAATGCGCAAGATACCCGAGCCCGGCGCCGCCATAGGCTTCTTCTACCGTGACCCCCAGCACCCCCAACTCGCCCAGCCGGGGCCATAAATCACGGGGAAACTCGTTGCTCGCATCAATGTCCTGAGCCCGCGGGGCAATTTCCTGCCGGGCGAATTGCTGCACCGAATCGCGCAGCATATCCAGGGTTTCCCCCAGCCCGAAATCGAACTGAAACATGGCCGTTTCCCGCAGTCATTTAGAATCCGATAATCATACTATGGGCCTCAGGCCACGTGACGCAGAGGATCTTCTGATGACGGTGGCTGCCGGCACCCGCGGAGTTGAATCTCAATCCTCCAGAGCCACCAGTTCCACGCCGTCCTCTACCCGGTCACCAACGGCGCAGCTGATTCGGGCAACGGTACCTGCACGGGGCGCGCTGACGCCGTGCTCCATCTTCATAGCTTCTACCACCAGCAGCTGCTGCCCGACCTCGACGCTGTCTCCCACCTCGACCAGCACGGAGATCACCTGGCCGGGCATGGGCGAGACGATCCGTTCACCCGCTCCCGCCACGCTGGCAAGCTCGCCGACATCGATCTTGGGGAGCAGAAACTTCTCCGTGCTGCCACCGCTCATGACGTAAACCGCCTCAGGGGTGAGCTTCACAAGCGCACTGACACGACGTCCGTCAAGCCGGAATGCGACCCGGTCGGCGACCCGGTCGGCGACCCGGTCGTCGCCATAGCGTATGTCCGCCAGCTGGTACTCCTCCTCATCCAGAAGCACCCTCTCTCCGAACAGCCGCAGGTCCAGGGCCTGTCTGTCTCGAACGAGAACCTGACTTAAACCACCCGGCTGGTTGACCCGGAAGCCGTCGCACAGCGCCCATCGGCCGCCCTGAACCTGCCCCCGCACCAGCGCCAGCAAGGCACAGATGGCGGCAGCCGGATCGGCTACGGGCAGCAGCCGGTCCCCAGCATCGTCAATCAGATGGGTTGTATAAGCGCCGCTACGGAATTCCTCATGACCTAGCACACGACGCAGGAAGCCCATGTTGTGCTCGACCCCGGCAAGTTCCGAGGAGGCCAGGGCCCTGTCCAGCCCCGTGAGCGCATCGGCACGGCTCTCACCGTGAACGATGACTTTGGCCAGCATGGGATCGTAGTGCACGGAAACGAGATCGCCGGTGACCACTCCCGAATCGACCCGCACGTCCGGCGGAAAGAACACGTGCGCCAGTCGACCGGTGGAAGGCAGAAAGCGCTTGCGAGGATTTTCCGCATAAACGCGCGCTTCGATGGCGTGACCCTGAAGAGGTACCTCGTCCTGATGCAGAGCAAGCTTCTCCCCAGCGGCTATTCGCAGCTGCCACTCCACCAGGTCCAGCCCGGTAACGGCCTCGGTGACCGGATGCTCCACCTGCAGCCGCGTGTTCATCTCCATGAAGTAGAAGGCATCGCCCTCAGCAATGAACTCGATGGTGCCGGCGCCTTCGTAGCCGATGGCTTTCGCTGCCTGCACCGCCGCCTCACCCAGCAGCGTGCGCAGCTCAGGCGTAACCCCGGGCGCTGGCGCTTCTTCGATGACTTTCTGGTGGCGACGCTGCACCGAGCAGTCACGCTCGAACAGGTGCAGCGTATGGCCGGACCTGTCCGCCAGAATTTGCACCTCGAGATGTTTCGGCGCGGTCAGATAGCGCTCGAGCAGCACGCGGTCATCGCCAAAGGCGGCATTGGCCTCACGGCGCGCGCCAGTCAGCGCTGCCGGGAACTCAGCTGACTCGGTCACCAGACGCATGCCCTTGCCACCGCCGCCGGCGGAGGCCTTGATGAGCAGCGGAAAGCCCATCTCCGCCGCCGCATCGTTGAGCACCGCATCGCTCTGATCGTCCGCCTGATAGCCGGGCACCACCGGTGTTCCGGCTGCCGCCACCAGGCGTTTGGCCTCGATCTTCGAGCCCATGGCCCGGATCGCGCCCGCAGATGGGCCAACAAACGTCAGCCCTGCCCCGGCGCAGGCCTCGGCAAATGCCGCATTTTCCGAGAGAAAACCATAACCCGGATGCACGGCTTCCGCGCCGACCGCCAGGGCTGCCTCGATCAGCGCATCGATGCGCAGATAGCTCTCCGCCGCCGGAGGCGGCCCGATGCAGACAGCACGATCCGCCTGGCGAACGTGCTGCGCCTGCGCGTCCGCCTCGGAATAAACGGCAGTCGTCACCAGACCCATGCGCCGGGCCGTGCGGAAAATCCGGCAGGCGATTTCACCGCGGTTGGCAACGAGCAGCGACCTGAACATAGCGGTCATCCTCTACATTCTGACTTTACATTCTGAAGATGCCGAAGTCGGATTCCGGCTGAGCCGATTCCCGGCAGGCAACTTCAAGCGCCAGGCCGATGACGCGGCGCGAATCCAGCGGGTCAATGACACCATCGTCCCAGAGCCGCGCGCTGGCGTAATAGGGATGGCCCTGATTCTCATACTGATCGCGGATGCCTTCCATGAAAGCCTGCTGATCTGCATCCGCCCAGGTCTCACCCCTGGCCTGCATCCCATCCCGACGCACCGTCGCCAGCACGTGCGCCGCCTGCTCACCGCCCATCACCGAGATGCGGGCATTGGGCCAGGTCCACAGCATGCGCGCCCCGTAGGCCCTGCCACACATGGCGTAATTACCGGCGCCGTAAGACCCGCCGATCACCAGCGTGAGCTTCGGCACTGCAGCGCAGGCCACCGCGGTCACCATCTTGGCGCCGTTTTTGGCGATGCCTTCGTTCTCATACTTTCGACCCACCATGAACCCGGTGATGTTCTGCAGGAACACCAGGGGCACACCACGGCGATCCGCCAGCTGTATGAAATGGGAACCCTTGAGCGCGGACTCTGAAAAAAGAATGCCGTTGTTGGCAACAATGGCGACCGGCATCCCTTCTATTTTTGCGAAACCACACACGAGCGTCTCACCGTAAAGCGGCTTGAACTCGTGAAACTCAGAACCGTCCACCAGCCGCGCAAGGATCTCACGAACATCTATCGGCGTGCGGGTATCCGTAGGCAGCACGCCATAAAGCTCCTCCGGGGGGTAAGCGGGCGCGTGCGGCTCCGCTGCGGTAACCAGAGAACGGTATCTGAGGTGGCTGGTCGCAACGATCTCCCGAGCCAGGGCCAGCGCGTGGGCGTCATTGGCTGCCAGATAGTCCGTCACGCCGGAGACTCTGCTGTGCACGTCCCCACCGCCAAGACTCTCGGCGTCCACCTCTTCCCCGGTAGCCGCTTTTACCAGCGGAGGCCCACCCAGAAAGATCGTCCCCTGATTGCGCACAATGATCGCCTGATCACACATGGCCGGAACGTAAGCACCTCCAGCGGTGCAGGATCCCATGACGACGGCGATCTGCGGAACGCCCCGGGCAGACAGGTTGGCCTGGTTATAAAAGATGCGCCCGAAATGGTCTCTGTCGGGAAACACCTGGTCCTGCAGCGGCAGGAATGCGCCGCCGGAATCCACCAGATATACGCAGGGCAGATGGTTTTCCAAAGCAATCTCCTGAGCTCGGAGGTGCTTCTTCACCGTGATGGGATAGTAGGTGCCGCCTTTCACCGTGGCGTCGTTGGCCACGATCATGCACGGCACACCCGATACGCGACCGATGCCGGTGATGATCCCGCCGGCGGGTATCCAGTCGTCATAAAGCTGGTAACCGGCGAGCTGACCCAGCTCCAGAAACGGTGACCCGGAATCCAGCAACGCATCTAAGCGCTGACGGGGAAGCAGTTTTCCACGGGAGACGTGCCGTTCCCGGGAGCGCTCGTCCCCGCCCTGCGCAACCTTATCAACCAGGTCGCGAAGATCCTCGGCCAGCGCCAGATGATGCGCGCGATTCTGCTGAAACCGCTCGGCACTAGGGTCGATTTTGGTCTGCAGGATTGCCATGCCAGCTAATGCCTCCGATCTTCTTCGCGTACGCCCGCGAATATTTTTGTTCTCCACCTCCCCGCGAGGCGTCAGCGCGTGGCAGAATCGCAACGGTGGTCGGCAGCCGGATCGCCTGCCGACGGTAGCCTGCGCCGATGGGCGAAACCTTACACCATTCGACACTAACTTTAATGATCGATGCAGGGACAGCACCATGGCTAGGGTCACGAAGAAACGCACCGGGACCCAGGCCAAAGAAGTTTCCGGCGACAGAACACGAACTTCCACCGCAGCAAAGACCTCACCAGCGCAACCGGCCCCAGATCAGAGCGGTAACGTAGCCAGAAACCGCGCCCAGCTGCGCGCCCTGCTCAAGCAGCGCGGCAGTGACTATGCCACCGTGGCTTTCGTCGACCTGCAGGGGCAGCTGCGGGGGAAGACGGTCTCAGTCAGCAAGCTGGAATCGGCTGTGGAAACGGGCATGCCGTTTTCCGCGGACAATTTCATGCTCGATTTTGGCGACGTCAAACTCATCCCGGAAGGATACCTGTCGCTGGATCAGGACTACGCGGACGAACGCTGCGACGTGGACTGGTCCGAGCCGAGGCGGCTGCCCTTCGAAGACCGGGACAGCGACCTGCTCTACTTCGTCGAGTACGCGGAAGGCACCAACGGCGGCAAGTGGGACCCACGGCGCCTTTTCCATCGGCTTGCCGAACGGGCAGCGGCGGCCGGGCTGGTGCCAACACTTGCCTTTGAGTACGAATTCCGTCTGTTTCAGGAAACCGCCGACAGCCTGCGCGCAAAGGGCTTCCAGAGGCCCAAACTGCTGAACGAGGTATCGACCTACGGCGGGGTCATGCATCAGAGCATGTGGTCGGGTCTCTTCAAAGATATGCGAGCCATGTGCGCGGCCATGGAGATTCCCATTTCCAGCATGCACTGGGAGCAGGCTGCCAGCATGGGCGAGGTGGCGCTGGGGCATCGCTCCGGCTTCAAGGCCGTGGACGACGCCGTGCTGTTCAAAACGCACGCGAAGACCCTGGCTGCCCGTCACAATCTGCTGCTCTCTTTCATGGCGAGGCCCATCGCCGACGACGACGGTCAGAGCGGCCACGTGCATTTCTCGCTGAAAAACCGCCGCGGCAAGCAGCTGTTCCACAGCGCTCGCGACCCGGATGGGATGAGCGAGACACAGCGCCACGCGGTTGGCGGTATGCAACAGCTGCTGCCGGAGCTGCTTCTGCTCATGGCGCCCAACATCAATTCCTTCAAGCGCCTCACGCCAGGGGCTTTTGCACCCATCGCAGCCACCTGGGGCGTGGAGAATCGAACCTGCGCCATCCGGGTCATCCCAGGTCCGGCGTCCGCGCAGCGCATCGAGCTGCGTGTTCCCGGCTCCGACTCTAACCCTTATCTGGTAGCCGCGTTCGTGCTCGCTGCCACCCTGTGGGGCATCGAGCATAAGGCCGAACCCGCCAAACCGATGAGCGGCTCGAGCTACGAACGCGCCAACGCCATTGCCGAGGAGCAGCATTTTCCCGCCACCTTCCGCCAGGCCATCGACCGCTTTCATCGATCTGTCAACGCGCGCCAGTTGCTCGGCGATCATTTCGTAGAGATGTACGCCGGGACGCGCCTGGCCCAGGCTGAGCAGTTCGCCCGAATGGTGACCGACAAGGAGCTGGAACGCTTTCTGGAGATGGCATGACCGGTCTCTAGACTTGCGGCCAACTCCGCCGGGAACTCTCAGGTAGACTCGCGGGTTTTCACCCACCGGAGCACCAGTGAACGAATTTCCACGAGCCTACGCGCGCCGTACGCTCTTGTTCTCTCTGGTCAGCGTGGGCATGGGATTCACGGTACTGTTCCCCGTCCTGGCACCGCTCGGCCGGGAGATCGGTCTCTCCGAGCTGCAGATCACCTTCATCATTGCGGCGTCATCACTCACGGTTTTTCTGTCGACCCCGATCTGGGGCCGGATCAGCGATCAGTGGGGGCGCAAGAGAGTAATGCTGATCGGCCTGTTTGGCTTCACCGGCGGTACCGTGCTGTTCAACTCGATACTCTACGCGGGCCTGTCGGGCACTCTGCTCGGATGGGCGCTTTTCGCGGCGCTGGTCACGGCACGCATGATGCACGCGGGCGTGATGTCAGCAACCATGCCCGCAGCCAATGCGTACATGGCAGACATTACGGACAGCAGCAACAGGATCAAGGGAATGGGCGCCGCCGGGGCAGCCACCAATGTCGGGTCGATACTGGGTCCGGCCGTCAGCGGCCTGGCTGTCATTTCCCTGCTGACGCCTTTGTGGGCCATCGCGGCGATAGCGTTGCTGAACGGTTTGTTTGTACTGCGCTTCCTTCCCGAATTACCGCGACAGCACTCGGTCACCCGACCACGGCGAATGAAGTACACCGATCCGCGGATCCTGCCGTTCGTGGTGGTTGGGGTTCTGATGTTCACCGGGTTCGCACTGGTGCAGCAGACCATGGGGTTCCGGTTTCAGGACGTCCTTGGGCTGACGGCCGGAGAGACGGCCAGGACCTTCGGCATCGCCATGATGCTGTCGGCCGTCTGCTCGCTGATCGCTCAGGGCGTGATCGTGCAGCGTTTGAGCCTGCCGCCGTTCAGCCTTCTGCGGTGGGCATTGCCCCTGCTCATTGTGGCGTTCACCATCCTGGCATTTGCCGAAACCCGGGAAGCGCTTACCGGCGCCATGATGATTCTGGGCTTCGGGATGGGCATGGCGGGGCCGGGATTCATGGCCGGCGCATCTCTATCGGTTTCTCCGGAAGAGCAGGGTTCTGTGGCCGGCGTGGCCGGCTCCTGCGGGCCGCTGGGCTTTACCATAGGCCCCCTGATTGGCGGCGCCCTCTACCAGATCGATCCGGCATTCCCCTACGCATTTGCCGCGGTTGTCTATCTGCTGCTGTTCGCTTCCATGCACTGGATTGGCCGCCGAGTGGCCGTGCACAAGTCCGACTCCTAAGCGGCACAGGGGCGTCAGACAACGAACTTGGAGGCGGCGAGTGATCTGTGGCAAACACTCAACGCAGCGACTCAACTCAGCCAGGTGAGCGTCTCGTCCAGGGCCTGTTCCAGCTTGGCGAACAGTTCGTCCACCTGGGCGTCGCTGATGATCAGCGGCGGGCAGATGGCCAGGGTATCTCCCAGCGCGCGCAGGATCAGACCGTTGGCCTCGCAGCGTCCCATGCAGTAAGCAGCAACGCCTTTGCCCGCGTCGAACGCCGCGCCGGTGACTTTGTCGGCGACCAGCTCAAGCGCGCCGATAAGCCCGACGCCCCGTGCGTCGCCGACAAGCGGATGATCGGCAAGCGCGTTCAGGCGTGCCAGAAAGGGTTCGCTGACGGCCGCCACGTGGCCGAATATGTCGCGCTCTTCCATGAGTTCGAGGTTGCGCAGCGCTACCGCGGCGCAAACCGGATGGCCGGAATAGGTGAACCCGTGGCCGAAGCTTCCTACCTTCCCGCTGAGCTCTATGAATGGTTCGTACATGAACTCAGGAATCAGCACGCCGCTGATCGGGAGGTAGGCGGAAGACAGGGCTTTGGCAACGCTCATGGTAGTGGGTTCGATTCCCATGGTCTGCGCGCCGAAGGGCTTTCCGGTACGACCGAAGCCACAGATGACCTCATCGTCGATGAACATGATGTCGTGTCTGCGCAGAAGCGCCTGCACTTTCTCGTAGTAACCGTCCGGCGGCACGATGACGCCGCCAGCACCCATAACCGGTTCGGCAATGAAAGCGGCGATGGTTTCAGCACCCTCCTGCTCGATGAGCCGAGAAAGGTTGCCGACGATGCGGTCGACGAAATCGGATTCACTTTCTCCTGGTTCGTGACCCCGATAGTAAAAGGGACAGTCGGTATGCAGGATGCCCGGCATAGGCAGATCGAAGTGCGCATGAAAAGCCGGCAGCCCGGTCAGCGACCCTGAGGCCACCGTCACGCCGTGATAACCCCGGTGGCGGCTGATGATCTTCTTTTTTTCCGGCCTGCCGATGGCATTGTTGTAGTACCACATCAGCTTCACCTGGGTGTCATTGGCATCACTGCCCGACAGCCCGAAGAACACCCGCCCGGCTTCGAACGGGACCATCTGCTTGAGCTTCTCCGCCAGCAGAACACTGGGTTCGTTGGTTTTGCCGCCAAAGAGCTGGGAGTAGGAGAGTTTGCGCATCTGCTGCTCCGCGGCCTGGATCAGC